>NZ_JBLRVZ010000076.1:0-39859 GCF_048159505.1 Streptomyces sp. T028 | reverse complement strand
CCACGCCATGTGAGGAGGCCGTCTGCGTGAGCGGGTGTGCCGACAGGCAGCCTGGCCGGTTCAGCCACCAGGCCCCTTCCCAGGGTTCGCCGCCGCAGCCGTGCCGCTCTGTGCGGCATCGAAGGCGTTGGTGAGACTGGCGAGGCGGTCGGCAAGATCCCGGAGCCGGTCCGCGTGTGCCGTGAGGGTGTCGGAGAGGCGGCGCAAGTCGTCGGAACCATGCGGATGCCAGTCGCCGTCCATTTCGACGTTCACGAAAGGTACGTGATCGGGTGGGCGCTCGGTGAAGGGGCGCTGTTCGAAGCACGCACGCAGAACCACCGGCGTGCCACGGCTCGTTGAGACTGTGAATTCGTAGTCAGGGCTCGCGTGCGTGATGTCGACGCGGTAGCCGCCGGGCTGATGCTCTTTGTCGCTTCCCGTACACCAGTCGGGTTCCCAGACGGTGATGGGCCCGTGGTCGCACGTGGGGATAGTCACTTTCCGGGACGAGTTGTCGTGATCCGGCATGAGCGGGTTCCTTGTTCCGGTAGTCATCGGCCTGGGCTGGCGTTGGGGTGGGGATCCCGGCTCATTCCTCGTTCAGGAGTTCAGCTCACCGCCCGTCTCCGCGCGGCCGGGCTCGGCGCGATCGCCGACCTGGGCTTGCCTCGACGATAGCGATCCGGATGCCGACCCGGCGGTGATCACCGGCTACAAGGCCGCCCCACCCCGGCCCCTGACCCGCAGCCAGAAACGGTCGGACAAGGCACTGGCCGCGGTCCGGGCACCGGTCGAGCACTGCTTCGCGCACATGAAGAACCGGCGCGTGCTCGGCAAGGTGCGCACCGACCCGAAGTAGGCGACTGACCGATGATCTTCGCGAGAGTCGGCCCATGACCGGCCGTGGCCGTGCAGGCGTGCCGACAGCCACGCACACCAGACCCGTGACCTGCAACTTCACGATGCACACCGCTTCGGTGACAGGCCCTTGGTGTCATCGGCCTGCGTCGGAGAGACCGGTGATCCAGGTACCGACCTCGTAGAACTGCCGGGTACCGGGGGGGGGGGCCGGCGCAGCCCCGATGCTGTCGGCGTGGAAGGACGACGCGGACATGACGTATCGGTGGCATGG
Organism: Streptomyces sp. T028; assembly: GCF_048159505.1. Classification (NCBI taxonomy): domain Bacteria; kingdom Bacillati; phylum Actinomycetota; class Actinomycetes; order Kitasatosporales; family Streptomycetaceae; genus Streptomyces; species Streptomyces sp. T028. The sequence continues at coordinate 38,745 of NZ_JBLRVZ010000076.1, read as the reverse complement.
GTTGTCCGACCGCACGGGCGGTCGTTCGCGATCCCGCTCGGCAACCGCTCGTTCGTCACCGATCCAGTCAGCCCAAGGCGGGATATGCCGCCCCCACTGACGGACGGCCTACCGACCGAAAAGACCGGCCGCACTCGGGCTCTCGAGTATCACACCCAGTCGGAGCAGACATGATCAAGCGAATCAGGCTGCGCACGAGAAGATCCAGGGCAGCCAGGAGTTCTGCTGTCCTGACCCTCCTCGTGGCCTTCTTGGCTATCGCATTCCTGCAGGTCCCCCTGGGAACCACACAGGCATTGGCCACGACCCCGTCACCGGACCCGGCGAACGATGCCGGCCCCTGTCCGGGAGGCAGCAGTTCGGGACAAGGGTATTGGCCCTGCCCCAACCTGCGTAACCAGAACCTTCTCAACCAGAGGCCGCTTCCGCTCATCGTGGTCCGCGGCGACTCCAGACCGCCGAGCGTGATATTCAACAACGGCTTCGGCTCGCAGGGGTCGAACAACGATATCCAAAGACATGTCCACGGCGGCTCCGACACAAACTACATCTCGACGACCAGATCACTCAGCGTCGCAGAGCCGTTCGCGCGGAGCCAGGGACTTCGCAACATAGAAAGCGCTGCCCGAACGCGCTGTGCGCAGGCCGTGGCCGCGAACGACGTGAGGCGGGGATGGATAGCAAACATATTTCCCTCGAGGTGCCGCAGTCAGACCAGGATCGAAGCCTTCAGCTACGTCTATGAGATCGACACCGTTGTCGCCAGGAACGCGCTCTACGTACCCTCTCAGGTCCGCGGGAACAGCAATCTCTACAACGCGTACCACAGCCAGCTCGAATGGGCCTACGTCCATCGAATCGCCCGTGAGGCGATCCGGGGAGTCCGGGTCTACCGGATGACCGCGACGGTGAACGGTACGTACATAGACCTGAGAAGTCAGACGTTCGCCTTCTACCGCTACGACAGGAACTGGAACTACAACGAGCACGCGACGCCCTACGCTCCCAACAGCGACTCGAATTCTCATTTCACCAACACCTCGAACCTGAACATTCCCCGCCTTCAGGCGAATCCGTACACCCGAGGCTGCAGCTACATCACGAGGTGCAGAGGCGGCGGAAACTGATGCGAGCAGCGAGAAAAGCAACCTCCGACGAAGGCAGTCGCATCGTGAAAAACAACAACCGAAGAGCGGCGGTCCGGACCGGCGCCTCACCTCGACGGCGGATCCGCGGCGGTCTCCTCTCCGCCCTCGCCCTGCTGGCCGCCAGCATGCTGACCTTCGCCGCACCGGCGCGAGCCGACGAGAACACGGTCTGGGAGCAGGTGGAGGCTCTGGCCGACAACGCGGGCGCCATCGCCGCTTTCGAGGACGACCAGATCGGGCCGGTCATCATCTTCCCGAAGGAGTATACGGGGGACATCAACAACCTCCAGCCACCGCCGGACTGGAAGGACTCCGCCGGAAACACGCCCACCAGCTGGCCCACTCCCACCACCGCGAAGAGCGCCAACTTCACCACTGACGACATCTCCGTCCTCATCAGCGCGGCCTACGAAGCGGTGCAACCAGAGGGTGACCTGACGTACGAGCTCTTCGTGGGCTACGACGGGCCGACCGACCGGGTTTTGGTGCAGACCAATGCCCCCGCCTCGGTCACGGACCCCCTGGTCGCCGCGCACTCCGGCAAGCTCGTTGTCAACAGGACAACGACAGCCGAGTCGGAGGCCCCCAAGTGCAATTCGGCACGCGGTCCCCTGGCGTCCGGATACATCTCCGATCCCCTGACCCAGCTGAAAGAGCTGGCGAACTTCAACTGCGCCCTGTCGTATTTCAACGACGCCAACATCGGGCCGGTGATCATCTTCCCGAAGGACTACGCCGGCGACATCAACGACCTTCCGAAGCCGACGGAATGGACCGACGCCGACGGAAACGCCCCCACCAGCTGGCCCACCCCCACCACCGCGCGCAGTGTGCAGTTCACCTCCGCCAAGGTGCAGGAGGTCAGCAACGCCGCCTACGCGCGACTCGCACCGAACGGCGACAACACGTACAACACGTTCGTCTACTACGACGGCGAGAGCGACCGGATCGTGGTCCTCACCGCCGCTCCGGCCTCGCTCACCGATCCCCTGCGCAGCGACTATCCCGACATGATCACGGTCAAGCCCAGCCCGAGCAACAACGTCCGGATGATCAACGTCAACAGCGGCAAGGCCCTCAACGCGGCGGACTGCGGAACCGCCGACGGAACCGCGGTCAACCAGTGGGCCACGCTCGACAACACCTGCCAGCAGTGGCAGTTCGAGCCCACGAGCGACGGCCACTACACCATCACCAACGTGAAGAGCGGCAAGGTCCTCGACAACCTGCACTGCGGAACGTGGGACGGCGCGTTGGTGGACCTGTGGGCCCCCTCGGCAATGACTGCCAGAAGTGGGACTTCGCCGAGGCCGACGGCCACTACACCATCACCAACGTCACCAGCGGACAGGCCCTCGAAGTGAAGAACTGCTCGACGGCAGACGGTGGTGTGGTGCGTCAGTGGCCCAAGCTCGACAATGACTGCCAGAAGTGGGACATCGTGCTGGTCAACAACTGATCGGCCGAACGAAGGGCGTTCCTTCCCGCACGCACAACGGCCCGCCGGTTCCGCCGGCGGGCCGTCGCGCCGCGTCGCGCGCCGGATCGATGTCAGCGGGATGCTCGTCCGGCGCTCACTCCGTCCGCCGCTGGGTCGCCACCCACCAGCCCGCGATCTGGGCGCGGGTTCCGAAGTCGAGCTTGGTGCGGATGTTCCCGACGTGGAAGTCGACCGTGCGCAGCGAGAGGACCAGCCTGGCGGCGATCTGCCGGTTGCTCATTCCCTTGGCCACCAACGCGGCCACCTCCCGTTCCCGAGGCGTCAGCGGACTGGGAGCGTGGGCCTGAGCGGCTGGTTCGACGCCGTTGTCGAGGACGTGGTCGAGGGCGTGATCGATGGCCTGGCCGGGACTGTCGTGGCCGCCGCCGACCGCGAGCGCCCTCTCGTACGCCTCCGGCCCCAGTGCTCGTACGACCGACTGTTCGCACTGGGTGTGGACCTTCGCTATCACCGGACCGAAAGTCGAGATGTCCCCACCCAGATCACGCTGCAGCCTGCGCGTGGAGCCCAGGAGCCGACCCGCTCGCTCGTACTCCTCGCGGGAAGCGAAGACCCAGGCGAGCGTCTCCAGCATCAGGGCGGCACTGAGCGGCTCGTTGAAGCCCCGCTCCATCTCGAGCGCGGCCCGGTTCAGCTCCAGGGCCTCCTCCCAGTCGCCATGCCTCCAGGCGACGCAGCTCAGCACCCATATCGCGTGGGCGCGCGTCCACCGCTCACCGTGCGCCTCCGCCAGGGCGATCGTCTGTCGGCCGGTCTCCGCCGCCTGCGGGTTCCCCTCCTGCATGTGTACCACCGCCAACTGGAACAGCATGAACCCCGCCGAGGCGTCCTCCGCCGCCGTGTAGGCAGCGATCGACCGCTCGAACAAGGGTGCGGCCTCTGCCAGCCGCCCCTGGAACATGGCCGACGAGCCGCGCAGACCCACGACGTAGGCGCGCACCATCCGATCGTCCTGCCGCTCGCCCAGCGTTCCGGCCTCATCCAGCCATCGGTCGGCCGCCGCGTGGTCGCGCTGCAGCAGTGCCGCCCAGGACGCGGCGCACAGTGCCAGGGCACGGATGGGGGTGGGTTCGGGGGCGGCGGCGAGCGCGCGGTCGAGCTGTCGTCGCCCCGCGGCGAGGAATCCGCCGGAGCACCAGTGGAAGCGCAGCGCCGCGGCCAGCGCGAGGGTGGCCTGCGGGTCGTCGTCGCAGGCCAGCGCGGCCAGCAGATTGGGGTGCTCGGCGCGCAGTCGGGTCAGGGCCTCCTCCTGGCCGGGGCCGTACCAGCGGTCGGCGACGCGCTCGGCGAGGGCGAGGTAGAAGTCGCGGTGGCGCCGCAGCAGGCGCTCTTCCTCTCCGGACTCGGCGAGCCGCTCACGGCCGTACTCGCGGATGGTCTCCAGCAGCCGGTAGCGGGGCAGGCCCTCGTCCTCGGTGGGCAGCACGACGGACTGGACGACCAGCCGGTCGAGGAGGTCCAGCACCTCCCGCGCGGGGATGCCCTCTCCGGCGCAGGCGCCCTCGGCCGCGTCCAGACCGAAGCCGCCGACGAAGACCGACAACCGGTTCCACAGCAGCCGCTCGGCCGGCGAACACAGCTCGTAGCTCCAGTCCACCGCCGCGCGCAGCGTGCGCTGCCGGGGGCGTGCGGTTGCCCCCGGTGAGCAGCGCGAAACGGTCCTCCAGCCGGTCCACGGCCTGTTCGACGGTGAGCGTACGCAGCCGGGACGCGGCCAACTCGATGGCGAGCGGCAGCCCGTCCAGATCGGCGCACAGCCGGGTGACCGTGTCCCAGTTGGCGTCGGTGACGCGGAAGCCGGGCCGTACGGCACAGGCACGGTCCCGCAGGAGTTCGACCGCGTCGTCCGGCACCTTCAGGGGCGGCACGGTGAAGACGTGCTCGCCTGCGATACCGAGCGTCTGGCGGCTCGTCGCCAGGACGCGCAGTCCGGGGCAGGCCGACAACAGCGTGTCCACCAGTTCGGCGCAGGCGTCGACCAGGTGCTCGCAGTTGTCCAGCACGATCAGCGCCCGGCGCTCGGCCAGGTGCTCGGCCAGCATGCCGAGCACGGGTCTGGCGCCCGAGTCCACGATGCCCACACCGGTGGCGGCCGCGGTCGCCACCGCGGAGCGGTCCCGCGCCGGCGCCAGGTCGACCAGCCACGTCCCGTCGGGGAAGGCCTTCCTGGCCGCGGCGGCCACTTCCAGCGCCAGCCGCGTCTTGCCTACGCCACCCACCCCGGTGAGGGTCAGCAGCCGCGCCGAACCGAGGAGGCGGCGGACCTCGGCGATGTCATGGCGCCTGCCCACGAACGTGGTGAACGCCTCGGGCAGGTTGCCTGTTCGTGACGCCGGTACGGTCACGTCGGTCGCCTCCCGCCGACTCCGAACCACATCCGAACGCTCATTCGCCCCACTGATCGGCGGTTGTACGCGGGGCGGTCGACGCACGGGTGCACCAGTCACCACCGCTCAGCAACATCATGGATGATTTCCGCCAAATATATACATACCATGTCATGCCACGGCTGTCCGCGCTGATCGTCAGCGGCGCTTGAGGTCCGTCTTTCCGTAGCCCAGGCCGTCCCTGTTGCGGTCCAGCTTCAAGGGATCGTCTTTGCCGTTGACCTTCAGGCGGCCGTAGTCGTTCTCCTTCAGCCACTCGAAGCGGGACGCCGTCGTCTTCTTGGCCTCGTCCGGGAACGCAGACGTTGGCCGAGCCGTAGTGGCGGTCGCAGCCGGAGATGGTCGGGCTGACCTTCTTCGACTTGGAGCCCGCGCGGATAGGCGGCATGCAGGTGCCCCGGCAGCAGGGCGGGTACAGATCTCGGTGATCATGGAGTCATGACGCTCTGTGAGTGTTGTGCGCGATCGGAGTCGGCCTGGATCTCGACGTACTCAAGCGGGCAGTTGATGAGGCAGGTGGAGGGGAATTCACCGTCGAGGAGCTGCCGTAAAGCCCAGGCCCTCGGATGCGTGGTGCAGTTGCGGCCGCGTTGGGTGCCCGTCAGTTCACCCATGACGACCGGTTCGGCGATGACGACTGGGCCGCGGTGGATGCACCCTGACTCGGTTGCCCATGTACTCGGCATGAGCGGGTTCCTTGTTCCGGTAGTCATCGGCCTGGGCTGGCGTTGGGGTGGGGATCCCGGCTCATTCCTCGTTCAGGAGTTCAGCCGCGGCCTTCGGATCCATGAGGGTCGACCAGGCTTGTTCGGCGGGAAGAAGGGGGCGGCTGGGGAGGGCGTACTCGGGGTACCAGGCGGTGGGATCGCAGCCGGGGACATGGCGCAGGATGACCGCGATGAGATCGTCGGGGACGGAGCCGGTGATGCGCACCGCTGCATAGGTCTCATGGCCGTCGTCGGCGCGTGCGAGGATGCCGAGGCGGAAGGTGGGAAAGTCGGCGGCGTGCTCATGCCCGTCGTGCAGTGATCCACGAGCCAGTTCCCGGACGGCCGCAGCGAGATGGCGGACAAGCCGGGCACCGGCTTCGAGCTGGTAGCGGTCGCGGTCGTTCTGGTCAGGGAGGAGGTGCCCGACGTACGTTGTGGTGCTCAGGGGCTGGCGGTTGTCGGCGTTGTAGCGGGCTCGTGCAGCCCTCGCGGTCGTCTCCAGGGCTGAGTAGAAGTCGTCTGGTGCCCCCTCCTCGCGTTGTCCGGCAGCGATGAGCCAGGGCAGATCCTCGTCGGTCCAGACCGCTCCGCGCCAGCGTCGGACCTTGACTTTGAAGAGCACCTCATCATCGACCGAGCGGATCCGCTCATGTCCTGCCTCGTCGCCGGCGAAGTGTTCCCGGGCCTTGGCCAAGATCGGATGATCCAGTTCATCGAGCGGTTCCCGGGCTGACGGAAGCGGTAGCTTCAAGTCCTCGCGGAGTGCGCGGAGGGTGGGTCGAGCGGGCCGCACGGGTCAGTCGTCCTCGCCTGCTCCGCCGAGTTCCTTGATCCGCTCCGGTGACAGTCCGGTGAGCAGGGAGACGCTCGATTCCACGGATCCGTCGAGCTTGCGCATCTTCTCCAGCATGTTGGCCCGAACCTCCTCACGGCGGATCTCCAAGTAGGTTCGGACCGCCTCCGCGACCAGGTCCTTCTTCGTCATCCCCAGAAAGTGGGCGCCGTCCGCGATCAGCTCGTCTATGGCCGCATCGACTTTCAACGGTGCTGTCGTCCGGGTTGTCCGACTGCGGGCTTCCTCCGTGATCCTCATGCTCGCACCACCTCTCTGGTACCAAAAGATACTCCTATTCTTCACTACTCACGAGTGATAAGGGGAAGCGAAGCGCCTGCTCGACCTGCTTGTCGGTCTCGATAGACACGGCGCTCGTCCCGCCGGCATGCCGGTTCGCGTCGGTGCGGGCCTCGGGCCGATGCAGAAGGGTGCACACAGAGTGGAAGGACGCTGACGTGCCGCTACTGTTCATCGGGATCGAACCGAACACCGGCGATTTGCGCCTGGCTCTCGGCATGATCGGCGAAGCGGCCGGCGGTGACGAACCCGCCACTGCGTCCAGCCCGCGGCCTGCCTGGCCGAAGCGCCCCAGCACCATCGTGGGTGCCCTGGTCGCCGCGGCAGCCCTGACTCTCGGCCTCCTGACTCTCGGCCTCCTGACTCTCGGCCTCCTGACGTTCGGACCAACGAAAGGCGGCGATTCAGGCGGAGCTCAGCAGGACCAGGCACGGGCCCTGACGAACACGGAGTGGATTGCCTGCTCGCCGACGATCGTCGAAGGAGACGTAGTGGCAGTACGCGATCATCCTCGACAGGCCGACGCAGTCACCATGACTCTGAACGTGACGGACTGGATCAAACCGAGCCGGGGCACTGAGCAACAGATCGAGTTCACCACTATGAGTGCCAAGTGGAAGGGCGAGCCCCCTTACACGAAGGGAGAGCACCTGCTGGTGGTCGTCATGCACCGCCCTGACGAGCCGGCCGACACCTTCCGCGATGACGGGGCGGGCACGTCACGAACCTTGAAAGCCATGCGACGCCGGATCGAGAAGGATCTCCCTGCAGCGGCGAAGACAGAGTGCCCCGCCTTCTGGCGCAACAGAGATGACGACAATGGGGGGCGGGGGGACAGCTGACATTCGTGCGGTTTGGGATTTCCGTAGAACTACCGCCGCCGTCGATGTCGCATGGGCGACTCCTTCCCACCCTCGCTCGCCGTGATTGCCGCCGGGACGCCAGACAAGCGGTACCGAGGTTGAGAGACAGCCTCTGACCCTGCCATGAACGCAATGGGGAGGTCAGGCAGAGGGGCAGAAAGGCGCTGGTCACCAGCTTGCCGTGCGTGAGCGGACGGGATAGCACGGGCTGTCATGGGGCAGACTGGCGATCATTCCAGGTGTGCCCTGACCAGGTGGTTCCGGACATCGAAGAACCCTTCGGAACCACCCGGCAAGCTTTGGCCAGGACTTTTAATCCATTGGTTGTGGGTTCGAGTCCCACACGGCCTACCGGTGGTGATCGGGGGATATGGCCTCTGACCTGCTACGCGGCGTCCGGGTCGGCTTCGGTCGACTCGGACGCCGTCCCATGTGGGGCGGGTGCGCCCCATGCGTGGGGCCGCCGCTCTGCGGGCCTGGGGTCCAGACAGTGACCCCTCGCTCCTGCTCGGCTGGGCTCATGCCCTGGGTCCACCAGTGGTACGACGAGGACGACCAGGAGTGGGGCGGCAACCCCGCCGAGGAGTTCCAGACCGGGCTGAACCGGGGCGCGCCGAGTAACCGACGGGGCGCGATGATGTTGAAGGGGGCCGCGCCACAGCGCGCGGCCCCCTTCAGCCGTTCGACGCGCCCTCTCCGGGTGCATCGCTGGGCGGCTCCGGCATCCCAATGACGTACGTCCCCTTTGCGGGCAGGGTTGCGACGAGCCCTCGTCTCCGGAGTTCGACGATGGCACGACGCACGGTGCCGATGCTTACGCGGTGCAGATCTGTCATAGCTCGTTCACCGGGTAGGGCGGCCCCTTGCGGCAACTTGCCGGACGCGATGTCTGCCGCGATGGCGTCGGCGAGTTTCACGTACTCGTAGCGCGGAAGCTCACTCATCCTTCTACCGTGCCGCAGCCCAACGCTTAACGCAGGGTTGGAACGCGTCTCGCCGCAGTGGGCCGCAGTATTCATCAGGGGGGTGCAGGGGGACGCAGTTGCCGGTATGGTCGAAATGACAGACCCCGGCGAGGTGGACAAGACCTCCCGGGGCATGGCCAACGCCGCATAGGAGCGTCGACATGCACGACCTTATCCGTCGCACCCTCGAATGGGTGCGCCTTCTCTTCGCGCCCGGCACAGGCAAACGCCGCCGCCCCCGCCGTCACCCCCACCTCACCGCCGTACGCCCCGCCACCCCCCTGCCCCAGCCCCCGCGCCTCCCCCGCCACCGCTCCCCGTACGGACTCCCCACCCCCCTCAACGGCACCGACTCCGCCCTCGTACGCCCCTACCTCGCCGCCCACGACCAGGAAGCCGGACTCCAGCAACGCCGTCGCCTCGCCCTCGTCCTCGCCGTCGACTACGGGATCGACCTCGACGAGCACCTGATCGGCGCGCAGGAGGTGGCCGCCTGATGGAACACATGAACGGCACCATTCCCCGGCTCCTGCCCTGGCCGACCCCCGAGGGCAAACCCTGCTACCTGGTCACCGACGACAACGGCAGCCGCCTCTCCCGCCTCGCCGACGACCTGGAGGCCATCCAGCTCGCCACCGGCGCCGACGTGCTCGTCCTCGCCCGCAAGGTGCTGGACGACCACGCGTCGCCGTACACCGAGGTCCGCTACGCCGGCATCCGGCTCGCCGAGTGCCTGACCGACGTCCTGCGCGTCGCGGAGTCCCGGGGCCTGCGCCTGCCCGCACCGGACACCGAGGACACCGAGGACACCGAGGACACCGAAGAGAGTGAGGGCCCCCACGGACGGCCTACGCAGGGAAAGAGGAGCGGACCCGACCAATGACAGACACGTACCGTGCACGTCCGTTCCGGCCGCCCACCCGGCATACGACCACGGCTATCGTCGTCAGCACATCGCCGTTCAAGGAGCAGACACCCGTGACGACACAGCCCGACCACGGGCGTGAGTTGATCCCGCGCCCCGAACGAACCCCCGACTCCGTCCGAGTCGCTCTGGCCCGCATCGCGCCCCACCGCCTGGGCGAGATGGAACGCCACAAGGAAGAGGCTCTGGCAGCGGCCCTCCAGGACGGCAAGATCGGCCACCTCCAGCACTGGCTCACCCACTGGCAAGCGCAGGTCGAGATCGAACGGCGCCCCGACCTTGCTGCCCGCTACCACGCGGCGCTCGCCGTGGTGCACGGTACGAGCGGCCGAGAAGACCCGGCGTTCCGCCCTGCCATGAACGAACTGCGAGCCGTCGAAGCCCAGGCCTGGCAGGCGGTGTCCGCGTGACCTGGACGTGGGAGTACGACCCGGACGAGGAACACGTCATCGGCGGGGCGCCGACGGCCTTTGTGGCCGAAATCGAGAAAAGGGCCGACGAACTGGTTCGTGCCGCTTCCGCGTTCTACCTCGACGGCACCGGATACCGGGAGCAGGATCCGAAGGGCGGCATCGCCCACGTTCCCGGCGGCTTCCTCAACTACCAGGTCATCCCACGGCACGAGTGCGTCTACGTACTGCAGGTCACGTACCTCTGACCTGACGTCGGCCACCTCGTGGCGGCAAAGCCCCACCGGGCGGCCGGCGCTCGGCGGGCCGCAGATCAGCGGCCCGCCCGCTTCCACGCGTTGACGAACTCCTTGTAGAGGAAGCGTTGGAAGGGTTGCGCGCCCACGAAAGCGAACTGTTTGCCCAGGGTCCGAGCCCCGAACCACAGGCCACTGACGGCGGGGACGCCCGTCGCCACCTGGGTGACGGAGGCGACGGAGTTCACCAGCTCCTGCTCCATGGGAGACATCTCGGCCCTGCGCAGGCCCAGGCGCTCAAGGAGCTGGTACTTCACGCCTTCGATGTCGCGAGCGAGCCGTAGTTGGTCCTCGTCGGTGACGCAGCGTTCGACGGCACGGCGCAGGTCTGCGGCCCGCTCGCGGTATTCGCGCACGCGCTGGACGATGAGGGCGATCCAGTGTCTGTCGTCGAGACGACCAGCCTCCCCCGGCTCCCACAACCTCCCACCCAACAGCGGCAGTTCGAGTTCCAGCAGTTGCAGTCGATGGGCGTCGCCCTGCCCGGCGGCGCGGCTGAGCGTGTCGTGTCTCTCACGGACACCCGTGGAAACGTCTGGGATGTCAGGGAGAAGAAGTCCTACCGCCCCAACGGCTACTGGGACACGGGCTACAACACCGACAGCCCGCAAGGCGACTTCGTCAAGAACAGCAAACAGCTCGACTCGCACAGCTTCGACGAGATCAAGCGGTGCACGACTTGATGCGCGCCTTCCCTGGCTGCCGTTCTCCGCGGCAGCCAGAGGCGCTTTGTGTACACACGGTACCCCCGGTACTCTTGGGCTCATGACCCAGATGCCCATAGAGTCCATCCGTGACGTGCGCGCCCACCTCGCCGAGGTGGTCGAACGGGCCGACCGGGACGACACACCCACCGTCATCACCCGACGCGGCAAGCAGGTCGCAGCCGTCGTGTCCATCGAGGTTCTCCGCAAGTACCAGGAGTGGGAAGAGCGGGAGATCAACCGGATCATCGACGAGCGCATGGCGAATCCGGCGCCCGGTATCCCGATCGAGGACGTCATGAGGGAGACGCTGGCGCGCAGTGAGTAAGTACCGCACCGTCTTCCGCCCCGAGGCCCAGGCGGAACTCCGCAAGGTTCCCCGGGATGTCGCTCTCCGTGTCCTGGCCAAGCTCACGGAACTGGAGACCGACCCGTTCGGCTTCCACACCACCGCGCTCGTCTCCCAGCCGGAGCGGCGCCGACTGCGCGTCGGCGACTACCGCGTCGTCTACACGATCGACAACGGCGAGCTGGTGGTGTGGGTCGTCCACGTCGGACATCGCTCCACGGTCTACGGCGCGTGACCGAGGGGAGGCCGTCGATCGCAGCCGCTCCGAGGTCGATGTGGCTGAGGCGAGTCCCGCCAACACCTTTCGGGGAAGCTGTCCGGAGAGGCCGTCCGGGGAAGTCGATTTCCTTCCCATCCTGTGGGCGGGGAGGGGGCGGCGCATCTTGGCTGATCGAGGATCCCCGGAACCCCTGTTCGACCCGTACAACCCGTACAACCCGTACGACCCCTACGACGGCTCGCCCCCGGCGCCGACACCGTGGGTGTGGCGACCGAGGGCGAGGGCATCACCGTCGTGGAGCGTTCAGCCGGCGCTGAGCTGGGCCAGCGGCAGCGTGTGCTGGGTCTGCAGGACCTTCGCGCGCAGGTAGCGGACGTTGTGCGGGGTGGTGAACACGCCCGTCGGGACCCGGTCGTGGACGTCGATGCCCAGCGCCCGCAACTGGTCGGCCTTGTCGGGGTTGTTGGACAGCAGGTCCAGGCTGGTGACGCCGAGGGCGCGCAGCATCTGGGCGGCGGCGGTGTAGTCGCGGCCGTCCTCGGGCAGTCCGAGGGCGGCGTTCGCCTCGTAGGTGTCCAGGCCCTGGTCCTGGAGGGCGTACGCGTCGAGCTTGTTGTAGAGGCCGATGCCACGGCCCTCCTGGCGCAGGTAGAGCAGGATCCCGCCGGTCTCGGCTATCCGCTCGACGGCCTCGCGCAACTGCGGGCCGCAGTCGCAGCGGGCGGAGCCGAAGACGTCCCCAGTGAGGCACTCGGAGTGCAGCCGCACCAGCGGGACGGTGCCGGGCGCGGGCTCGCCGAGGACGACGGCGACGTGCTCCTGCCCGTCGGCCAGGCCGTGGAAGGTGACCAGCTCGGCGTCGACGGAGTACCCGTCGTGGAAGCGCAGCGGGACCCGGACGCGGGCGCGCTGGGTGGCGGCGGGGGTGTCGGGCATGCGGGTCTCCCGGGGCGAGTGCGGTCGGTACGGACAGCTGCTTCAGATTTGAAGCAGTGTGCCGGGTGAGACCCTACCCCATGCTTTAAATTTGAAGCAACGGGATTGTGGCCCGGTTCACGAGGGGTTCACGTGCTTCCCGAACACCCGGATGAACGCCGCCGCCACGGCAGTTCTTCCGGCACCGCCTCGCCGTCGTCCTGGAACCCGCCCACCACCTGCGTGAAGATCTCCTCCAGCTGGCGGACCTGCTCGGGTGTGAGGCGGTCGAACAGACCGGTGCGGACCGTCTCCACATGACCGGGGGCCAGCCGCTCCAGCACCGCCATGCCCTCGTCCGTCAGTACCGCGACACTGCCGCGCTTGTCCCAGCGGCAGTCCTCGCGCCGCAGCAGCCCGTCCTTCTCCAGCCGGGTCACCGCGTACGTCAGCCGACTGCGCGTGATCTTCAGCGACTCCGCGAGATCGGTCATCCGCAGCCGCCGCTCCGGGGACTCGGACAGGTTCGCGAGGATGGAGTAGTACAGGTGGGGCATGCCGGCCTCCTGCTGGAGCTGCCGGTCGATGGCGTCCTCCAGGAGGAGGTAGCCGGCGACGTACGCGCGCCAGGCGCGCTGCTCCTCGGGGGTGAGCCAGCGGGTCGTCATGCGCCCAGTGTAGGTTTGTTTCAAACTTGAACCAAGACCCCAGCTCGTTGTCGAACCAGCCAGCTGTCGAACCAGCTCGTTGTCCAAGGGGAGCCGCGCCGATGCCGTACCCGTACGTCCTGCTGTCCGCCGCCGTCTCCCTCGACGGCTACCTGGACGACACCACCCCCGAGCGCCTGCTGCTCTCCAGCCCCGCCGACTTCGACCGGGTCGACGAGGTACGGGCCTCGGTCGACGCGATCCTGATCGGCGCCGGCACCATCCGCGCCGACAACCCCCGCCTGCTGGTGAACTCCGCCGAACGCCGCCACGCGCGCGTGACCGCCGGAAAGCCGGAGTACCCCCTCAAGGTCACGGTCAGCGGCTCCGGCGACCTCGACCCGGCCGCGAACTTCTGGCACACCGGCGGCGAGAAGGTCGTCTATACGACGGAGAAGGGCGCCCGGCGCGCCCAGGCGCTCGGCATCGCCGCCGACCTCGTCCCGCTCGGCCCCGGCCTGGACTGGCGTCGGCTCCTCACGCACCTCCACGACGAGCGCGGCGTACGCCGGCTCATGGTCGAGGGCGGCGGCACGATCCACACCCAGCTGCTCCAGCAGGGCCTCGCCGACGAACTCCAGCTAGTCCTCGCCCCCCTCTTCGTCGGCGACCAGGACGCGCCCCGCCTCTTCGGTCCCGGCGCCTACCAGGGCGGACGCCTGCGGCTGGCCGAGGCCCGGCGGATCGAGGACGTCGTCCTCATGCGCTACGAGCCCACCGCCCCCGGCGCCGGCCCGCTCCCCTCCGCCGCCGACCACCGCTGGCTGGCACTCGCCTGCGAGCTCGCCGCCGAGTGCCCGCCCTCCGGGACCGCCTTCAGCGTCGGCGCGGTGATCGTCGCCGCCGACGGGACGGAACTGGCGCGCGGCCACTCCCGCGAGGACGGCGACCCGGTCGTCCACGCCGAGGAGGCCGCCCTCGCGAAACTCGACCCCGCCGACCCCCGCCTCGCCACGGCCACCGTCTACAGCAGCCTCGAACCCTGCGCCCGCCGTGCCTCCCGCCCCAAGCCCTGCGCCCGTCTCATCCTCGACGCGGGGGTGCGCCGGGTGGTCACCGCCTGGCAGGAGCCGGACACCTTCGTCACGGCCGCCGACGGCAACGGCCTGCTCGCGGCCGAGGGCGTCGACGTCGTCGTACTCCCGGAGTACGCGGAGCGGGCGCAGGCGCCGAACCGGCACCTGACCGGGTGAGCCTGACGGGGTGATCCTGAGCGGGTGATACAGTGGTGTCACCGACGCGGGGTGGAGCAGCTCGGTAGCTCGCTGGGCTCATAACCCAGAGGTCGCAGGTTCAAATCCTGTCCCCGCTACTGAAGGCCGAGGGCCGGAATCCGAAAGGGTTCCGGCCCTCGGTGTGTTTTCTGGCAAGGCCGGCAAGGGCGGCAAGGCTCACGCGATGGCTGTGTGTGTACTGTGAATTCCGGCAACTCGCCCGTTTTTCACCGGTCATGGCCCGAAAGTCCAGGCCAAAAAAGGTTGTTGATCAAGCTGGAGAGCTTGGAAAGCCGCACCCGGGTCTATTAACGTTCGATAACGCAGCGCGGTCGTCCCAGCCGTCACAAGAGGCGGCTCCGTGCGCACGCGCCGAATCCCGTAAGGGAACCGGGGAACCACCACCTTGGGGTGAATCACGCGGAAGCCGCCGTGAACTCGCAGAGTCACGAACGGTTTACGCGCGTAGGAGACCTTCCCGCTCCGAACCCGTCAGCTAACCCGGTAGGCGACGGAAGGAAAGGAGAACGCCCGCGTGGCGTCCAACCGCCCTGCTCCCGAAGCCCCCTTCGTGCCGAGCCAGCGTTCCTCTTCCGATTCCGAGACCTTCGGCTACGGCAGCTACCACGGCGACGAGGGCCCCTGGCAGGAGTGGAATCCCACCGAGGAGTCCATCGCCCCGGTCCGGGGCAAGCACCGGGTCGCCAAGCAGCGCACCGGCGGCGGAGGGTTCGCCCGCAGCTCCACCGTCCTCGGCGTCGGCGTCATCGCCGCGTTCAGCGCCGGCGGCATGGCCAGCGCCAACACCGGCAAGCCCCCGGTCTCCATCTCCATGCCGGACCTGCCCTCCGTGGGCTCCCTGATCTCCGACGACGACTCCGGCCAGGACGCCGGGCCCGCGCTGGCCAACTTCGGCTCCGAGGCCCCCGCCGCGACCGACCAGAGCGGTGCCGCCGACGCCGGCGAGGCGCTGCGCGAGCGGATCATGGCGCAGGCCGAGTCGCAGCAGACCCAGGTCGCCGACCGCGCCCAGGCCGCCGCCGAGGCCACCGCGGCCAAGGCGGAGGCTGCCGCCGTCGCCAAGGCCGAGAAGGAGGCCGAGGCCGAGGCCGCCGCCGCGAAGGAGAAGGCCGAGCAGGCCGCCAAGGAGAAGGCCGAGGCCGCCCGCCTGGCCGAGCTCGCCAAGCAGTACACGCTGCCGACCTCCTCGTACACGCTCACCGCGACCTTCGGCCAGGCCGGCGCCTACTGGTCCTCCGGGTACCACACCGGCCTGGACTTCGCCGCTCCCACCGGCACCCTCATCAAGGCCGTCCACAGCGGCACCATCACCGAGGCGGGCTGGGCGGGCTCCTACGGCTACCGCACCATCCTCACCCTGGACGACGGCACCGAGCTGTGGTTCTGCCACCAGTCCTCGATCAGCGTCAGCGCCGGCCAGAAGGTCTCGACCGGTGACGTGATCGGCCGCGTGGGCGCCACCGGCAACGTGACCGGCGCCCACCTCCACCTGGAGGTCCACCCGGGCGGCGCCGCCGACGGCATCGACCCGTTGGCCTGGCTGCGGAGCAAGGGCCTCAACCCGTAAGGGAGCTCGTCCCGCTCGCAGCGGTTCCGTTCACACGTTCTTCGTACTCTTCCGTACGGCGGACGGAATGGGCCGCTCCGAAGCAGTTGTTGACGTAGGACATGACTTCTCTGCGCAAGCTCGGCTCCTCCGACCTCGAGGTCTTCCCCCTCTCCCTCGGCGGCAACGTCTTCGGCTGGACCGCCGACGAGGCGACCTCCTTCGCCGTCCTCGACGCCTACACCGCCGCCGGCGGCAACTTCGTCGACACCGCCGACTCCTACTCCGCGTGGGTCGACGGCAACAGCGGCGGCGAGTCCGAGACCGTCATCGGCACGTGGCTGACCAAGCGCGGCAACCGCGACGACGTCGTCATCGCCACCAAGGTCAGCCAGCACCCCGACTTCCCGGGCCTGACCGCCGCCAACATCAGGGCCGCCGCCGACGCCTCCCTCACCCGCCTCGGCACCGACCGCATCGACCTCTACTACACCCACTTCGACAAGCCCGAGGTGCCGGTCGAGGAGATCATCGGCGCGCTCGACGAACTGGTGAAGGCGGGCAAGGTGCGGCACATCGCCGCCTCCAACATCTCCCCCGAACGCCTCCGTGAGTCCCTGGAGTTCTCCGACCGCGAGGGCCTCGCCCGGTACGTCGCCCTCCAGCCGCACTACAACCTGGTCTCCCGCGACACCTACGAGGGCGGTCTGCAGGACCTCGCGGCCCGCTCCGGCCTCGCCGCCGCCCCCTACTTCGCCCTGGCCTCCGGCTTCCTCACCGGCAAGTACCGGCCCGGTACGACGGTGGAGGGACCGCGGGCCGCCGCGGGCGCCGGCAAGCACCTCGACACCGAGCGGGGCGTCCGCGTCCTCGCCGCCCTCGACGAGATCGCCCTGGCCCATGGCTCCGAGGTCGCCACGGTCGCCCTGGCCTGGCTCGCCGCCCAGCCGACGGTCGTCGCCCCGATCGCCTCGGCCCGCACCCTGGAGCAGTTGCCGGCCCTGCTGGCGGTGGCTGACCTGGAGCTGACGGAGGAGGAGATCACGAGGCTGACGGTGGCCTCGGCCTAGGCATCTCTCTTTCCGGCGGTGCTTTCCGGTGGTGCTTTCCGGTGGTGCCGAACCGCCCCGACCCCTACGACTCGCTACGACTGGTAGGGGTTCTGGACGGGATACGGCCCCGCCGGATACCCGTACCCGTACCCGTAGCACTCCTGCGGGCCGCTGCTGAGGTACCCGTACACCTGCGGGCCGCCGTACCCGTACCCCTGCGGTATGCCGTACCCGTACACCGGACCGGGCGCCGCAGGCACCGTCATGCGCGCCGCGTGATCCAGCGCCGGCCGTGCGACCTCCCGGCGCCGCCACAGCTCGTTCAGCAACTCCCTCTCCCGTACGACGAAGTCGGCGCCCGCCCGCCCGCTGCGCCCCCGGTGCCGAAGGAACGCGAGAGAGGTCGCGTAGGCCTCGTACTCGGCGACCGCCCGCGCGGCCGGCCGGCCCAGATGCCGCTTGGCGTACTCGCGGGCCAGCCGCCGCGCCCGCATCGAGCCGAGCGCGTACGGCTCGGCCGGGCTGAGCCAGCCCGCCGCCGTGTACGCGGGCAGCTCCTCGCGGACCGTGCGCAGCTCCCGCTGGCGGGTCCACACCACCAGCCAGGTGAGCAGCCCGAACGCGGGCACCATGAAGGACGCGTACACCGCGAAGAACCCCAGCTCGCCGAAGGTCGAGGAGCCGTTCCACAGGGCGTGCATGCCCATCGCGAGGAGCAGCCCGGCCAGCGGGACGAAGATCCGCCGCAGATGTTGACGGTCCCCGGCGCGCGCCGCGAACCCGAAGCCCAGACCGGTCAGCACGGTGAACAGGGGGTGCGCGAACGGCGACATGACGATCCGCACGAAGAACGTCGCGGCCGTGACGGAGGCGATGCCGCTGTCACCGCTGAGCTGGTCGGTGCCGAACGCGGTGCCCAGGTAGAGGATGTTCTCGGTGAACGCGAAGCCGGTGGCGGTGACCCCGGCGATGACCACCCCGTCGACCAGCCCGGTGAAGTCCCGTCTGCGGAAGAGGAAGACCAGGAGGATCGCGGCCGCCTTGGCGGACTCCTCGACGACGGGTGCTATGACCGTCGCCCCGAGGGTGTCCGCGCCGGACGGATCGGCGGTGGCCGTGGCTATCCACCGGGTGGCGAAACTGTTGGCGACGATCGCGATCAGCGCGGCCGCGCACGCGCCCCAGGCGAAGGCGAACACCAGGTTCCGCCAGGGCCCGGGCTCCACCCGGTCCAGCCACCGGAAGGCGGCTATCAACAGCGGCACCGGCAGCACCGCGAGCCCCAGCCCGACGAGGAACCCCTCGGTGCCGGTCTGCTCCCGCACCAGCGCCAGGATCACCAGCCCGGACAGTGTCAGCAGCGTGACGAGCGCCCCGTACCGGACCGATCTCCTCCGCCACCAGTGCACTCGCCTGCTCCCGGCGTCCTCGGCTGGGCCGCCCGGGTGCGGTGGGTACGGCGGAAACGGGTGACTGATGGCCACGGCATCGACCCTAACGAGGGAGGGGACTGTGGTGGACGGGCTGTCGGTCAGCGGTCGCCGTGCTGTACGCGACGAAAGAGGAGGTCGTTCACCACATGACCCTTGTCCAGCCCCTGGCCCTCGAAACGGGTCAGCGGCCGGAACGTGGGCCGGGGCGCGAATCCGCCGTCGGCCTGTGTGTTCTCGAAGTCGGAGTGCGCGGTGAGGACGTCCAGCATCTGCTCCGCGTACGGCTCCCAGTCGGTCGCGCAGTGCACGATCGCCCCCGGCCGCAGCCGCGTCGCGGCCAGGCTGAGGAACTCCGGCTGGATGAGGCGCCGCTTGTGATGGCGCTTCTTGGGCCAGGGGTCGGGGAAATAGACGCGTAGCCCGGCCAGCGAGTCGGGTGCCAGCATCTCCCGCAGCAGGATGATCGCGTCGCCGTTGGCCACCCGGACGTTGTCCATCCCGCCCCGGTCCGCGAGATTGAGCAGATTGCCCTGGCCGGGGGTGTGCACATCCACGGCGAGGATGTTGGTGTCGGGGGCGGCGGCGGCCATCTGCGCGGTGGCCTCGCCCATCCCGAACCCGATCTCCAGCACCACGGGTCTGTCGTTCCCGAACAGCTCGGCGAGGTCGACGGCATGCCCGTCGATGTCGAGACCCCACCGCGACCACAGCCGCTGCAGGGCGTCGGCCTGTCCGGCCGTCACCCGGCTGCGCCGGGGCTGGAAGCTCCTGATCCGCCGCTCGAAGTGCGACCCGGCCGGGTCCGCCTTGGGACCGTCGGGGAAGCGCGGCTCCCCCTTGGCCCGGGTATGCCGGACGGACTGACCCGGGTGGTGCTCGCCGCCGGGAGCGGGCCGGGGGACTTCGGGGGTGTTCACGGAATCAGACACAGTGAGGTCGATTTTACTGCCGTGCACCGGGCTCACAGGCTCTCACCGGGTCCCCAGCACCTCCAGAGCCCTGCGGGCCACCTCCCGCCCGATCGGCAGCGAGGCCGTCGCCGCGGGCGAGGGCGCGTTCAGCACATGCACCGCCCGGGCGCCCTCCCGTATCAGGAAGTCGTCCACGAGGCCCCCGTCCCGCAGGACGGCCTGCGCCCGCACACCCGCCGCCGCACGCACCAGGTCCCCCTCCCGCACCGCCGGCAACAACCGCCCCACCGCCTCCACGAACGCCCCCTTGGACACCGACCGCCGCAGCTCCCCGGCCCCGTACCGCCAGTGCCGGCGTCCCATCCGCCACACACCGGGCCACGCCGCCGTCGCAAGTGCCTCCCGGGGCCGTACGACTCCCCAGCCGTACCCCTCCCGGGCCAGTGCCGGCACCGCATTGGGCCCCACGTGCACCCCACCGTCGATGCCCCTGGTCAGATGCACCCCGAGGAACGGGAACGCCGGATCGGGCACCGGATACACCAGCCCCCGCACCAGATCCGGCCGCGCCAGCTCGTAGTACTCGCCCCGGAACGGCACGATTCGCACGCCCGGCTCGTCCCCCGTCAGCCGTGCGATCTCGTCGCAGTACAGCCCGGCGCAGTTCACCAGCACCCGTCCCCGGACGACGTCCCCGCGCGCGGTGAGCACGGCCACGCCCCGGTCGGCCCGCCGGTCGACGCGCACCACCTCGGCGCCGTACCGGATCTCCGCCCCGGACGCCTCCCCCAGCTGCCGGGCGACCGCGGTGAAGTCACAGATCCCGGTCGTCCCGACGTGGATCGCGGCGAGCCCCCGCACCTCCGGCTCGTACTCCGCGATCTGGGTGGTGCCCAGTTCCCGCACCGGTATCCCGTTCTCCCGGCCGCGCTGCACGAGTCCGTGCAGCCGAGGCAGCTCGTCGCGCTCCGTGGCGACGATCAGCTTGCCGGTGACGGCGTGTGCGATGCCGTACTCCGCGCAGAACTTGGTCATCTCAGCGGCGCCCCGCACCGCGTACCGCGCCTTCAGCGACCCGGGCCGGTAGTAGATCCCGCTGTGGATCACCCCACTGTTCCGCCCGGTCTGATGCCGGGCCGGTCCCGGCTCCTTCTCCAGCACGGTCACCCGGGATCCCGGCGCGGCACGGGAGATCGCATACGCGGTCGACAGCCCGACGATCCCCCCACCGATCACGAGCACGTCACAGTCGTACGCCACCACCAGCACCACCTCCGCCTCCGATAGTGCACTGCACCACTGACAGCGCCTTCAAACCGAGGGAAACGGCAGTACCGGTCAGGGGCGCGGGGCTGTGCCCGATATGCGGCTCCGCCGCGTGGGCGCGACAAGCCACCACGCACCGGAACCCGCAAGACCACAGCACCAGGCAGACGAGAGGCGAAGCTCCTTAGGCCGGAGCCATCAAAAGCGGCCGAGCCCGCTCCCGCAGCTCCACAACCCGCGGCTCGTCGCCATAAGGCTCCAGCCGATGCAGAAGATCCTTCACGTACTCCGTGGTCCGCGCGGACGAGATCCGCCCAGCCACCTCCACGGCGCGCACCCCCTGCTCGCACGCCGCGTCAAGATTCCCCGACTCCAGCTCGGCGACGGCGGAAACGACCAGCCTGAGCCCGTGCGACCGCACGAACTCCTCCGTGGGCTTCGACAGCGCCTGCTCGGTGAAGCGCCGCACCTGCCGAGGCGCCTTCAGATCCCGGTAGCACTCGGCCGCGTCGGCTGCGAACCGGTCATACGAGTAGAACCCGAGCCACGAAGGGTCGTGATCCCCTTCCCGCGCCCGCTCCAGCCAGCTCTCCGCGGCCTTCAGCGCCGCACCCGCGGCCTGCGCGTCACCCGCGCGGGCATGCGCGCGTGCCTCGACGAGACGGAAGAAGCTCATCGTGCGGGCGGTCGCCAGCCCCCGGTTGCGCTCCAGGGCGGCCTGCGCGAGGTCGACGCCCTCGTCGCCGAAGCCCCGGTACGTCGCCTGCAGCGACATCGACGCCAGCACGTACCCGCCGAGAGGTACGTCCGCCGCCGCGCGCGCGAGCCGCAGCGCCTGGATGTAGTACCGCTGAGCGGCCTCCTGCTGACCGGTGTCGAAGGCCATCCATCCGGCCAGCCGGGTCAGTTCGGCGCTCGCCCCGAACAGGGCCCGCCCGACTTCGTCGGAGTACGAGCCGAGCAGCAGCGGTGCCGCCTCCACCCGCAGGCACTCCGGAACCATCGACGAACGCCAGTCCCCGCCCCCGTACTTGGAGTCCCACCGCCTGGCGTCCTCGGCGGCCTCCCGCAGCTTCTGCACATCGCTGTGGCCGACTTTGAGCGGTGCGCCGGTCCCCTCCAGGGAGTGGGCCTCACGCGCCACCGAACTGTCGGCCGGGGTTATCAGCCAGCGCGACGCGGGCGTTGCGTATGCGCTTACTGCGAATGATCCGGCCAGGGACTGCCAGATGCCCCCCGAGCCGGCCCGCCGGCCCGCGAGGTCGAGGCGGTACAGCTCCGTCGCCGAGCGCACGGCCTGGGCGACGTCTCTGGGGAAGGCGAGGCCCACTTCGGGGGCGGGGTCCGCGTCCGCCAGGCCGATCTCGTGGAGCGGCACCGGGCGGCCGAGCTTCTGCCCGATGGCGGCCGCGATGAGGTGCGGCGCGGCGCCCTGCGGCACCATGCCCTTCGACACCCAGCGCGCCACGGACGTCTTGTCGTAGCGAAGAGTCAACCCGCGTTGAGCGCCAAGGTCGTTGACGCGTCGCGCGAGTCCTGCGTTGCTGATTCCCGCGAGGGCGAGAACGGCGCCGAGCTTTTCGTTCGGCCCGCGTTGCTCCCTGGACATTGCGCCACCCCTCGACACATCCGGCTGCCGCTCTGGCATAACCACGCGGCATTCGTAAACCCAGCGTAGTTCGCCGCATCCCAAGCGTTAAGGGGCATTCTGCCGGTTGGCGGGATTGTGGTCCGTGCTGAAGTGCGGGCTTCGGTACGGTCCGTCGCCGCGTGCTCCCGCTGTGTGGCCGTGCGCCCGTGCGTGCGCTCTTCTCCGGCCATCGGGGGAGCGGTTCCATGGGTCGTGCGTGGGTCGGCCCGCTGTACTGGATCCAGTGGGCTGGGGGACACCGCCGCCTTCATCCCCGCGGGCGGCGGAGCGGTCCGGGGGGCGCCTTCCGCCTCCCGGACCGGCGCGGCTCATGACGGGTACGCGCGTGTGTACGGAGCGTGTGCGGAGCCTGCGCGGGGAATGGTCAACGCGGCGCGCCCGTGCCGGATTTGGCTGAAAATCGACCCTGCGTTCCATGGGTGACAACGCCTCCGACCATGGAAATCGAGGGCGCACAGGGCGTCTTGGGGGAGCGTACCGGGGGCGCATTCATGCCGCAGACACCGGGGTGCATGCGGTCGCCCAGTCCGGCGCCGACGCGTCGACGCGGGCGCACTCCCCGGATCACAAGCGGCGTCGCCTCCCTCTGTGGCGCGTTCTTCGTGGCAGCATGGTGAACCGTTCGTACGGTGCACTCGGTTGTCCACAGCCCGTGGAGGCGTCGATGCGGTGGTTGGTGGGGTGGAGCAGCACCGCCGCGGGTGCGCTGGGCGGAGCCGTCGGTCACGGCGGCCGCGACGAAGGCCGTTACGACGGCGGCGACACCTACGGCGGGCAAGTCGGCTACGACGGCGAGACCTTGCACCCCGTCGGCTCCCAACTCCTGTGGGGCGACCCCGATCCGCTGTGGGCGGTCGGTGACTGGCGCCCCGACGAGGTACGGGTGGTGAAGGCCGACCCGCAGACCCGGATCGCGGTCCTCGGCACCTGCGGGGCGAGCGACGAGCAGCTGCGCGTCGGACTGTTCGCCGCGCGCGGGGGCGCGCTGCGCCATCTGACGGCCTGGCCGGGCAGCTACACCGCAGTTGTCCAGGTCGGCCGGCGCATCACCGTCTGCGGCGACCTCGCGGGCGCCCGCCCGGTGTTCCACACCCCCTGGGCCGGCGGAACTGCCTACGCCACGGCCGCGCTGCCGCTCGCCGACCTCATCGAGGCCAACCTCGACTTCGGCCACCTCGCCGCGCTCCTGGCCGCCCCCGACGTCCCGGCCGCCCTGCACGACTCCACCCCGTACGACGGTGTGCGGCGCGTTCCGCCGGGGCACGCGCTGATCCTGCGCGCCGGGGCGCGTGAGATCGCGGGGTACGACCCGGTCGCGTCCCTCGCCGTGGCGGCACCGCCGGCCGACCCGGACGCGGCGGTCGACGCGGTGCGCGACGCGCTCGTAGACGCCGTACGCGCGCGTCTGTCCGCGCCCAGACACGTGCCCGACATCGATCCCGGTCCCGTGCCCGGAATGGGTCCCGCCGAGCGGCGCGCGGCGCGAGGGATGCCGGTGCCGGGCATCGGCGCCGACCTCTCCGGCGGCCCGGCCTCCGGCACGCTGGCCCTGCTGGCGGCCGGCCTGCCCGGTATGCCGGGTACCGTCCTGGGCCACGGCACGGGCGCGGGGGAGCGGCTGCTGGCGGTCACCTTCAACGACCTGACGACACGCGCGCGTGAGGAGGAACTGCAACGGGCCGGCGCCCTGGCCGCCAACCCGCGCCTGCACCACGTCGTCGTGACCGGCGCCGAGGAGACCCTGCCGTACGCCGACCTGGACGGCCCGCTGACCGACGAACCCGGCCCCAGCCTGGTGACCGCCGCCCGCCACCGCGCGCGTCTCGCGGCGGGCAGCGCCGACCACTTCACCGGCTACGGCGCCCGGCAGGTCCTTGACGCCCACCCGGCGCGCCTGGCGGATCTCCTGATGGACCGCAAGCGCCGCCACCTGGTCCGCCCCGTGGCGGCCCTCACCAAGGCGGACGGCTCGGTCCTCGTCCCCGCGCGCGTGTACGGAGCGGCTCGAAGACTCGCCCGTACGCCGTACCGCGCGGGCGTCGAGAACCTCGCCGACCGTCTGCTGCACCGCAGCTTCGAGGACGACCCGGGAGGCGCGGTCGGGGCCTCGCTGGCGGCGCTCACCTGGGCCGGACCCGGCCCGGCGGCGCGCTGGCTGACGGGAGAGGCGCTGGCTGAAGTATCGGTTCTTCTGCAGAATTCGGCCCATCGTGCCGGGGTCGGCCCCGGCCAGCGTCCGGGCGACTACCGCGCGCGTGCCGCCCTCACCCGGCACGCGGCCGACCTGCGCATCCTCGAACAGGCCGCCGAGATCCGCTCCCAGCGGCTGCACGCCCCCTTCCTCGACAACCAGGTCGTGCGCGCGTGCCGAGCGCTGCCCGAGACCCTGCGCGTGCAGCCCGGCGCGCGTGCCGCGATCCTCCGGACCGTCCTCAAGGGCGCCGGTATCACCGACCTGCCGCCCGGCTGGGGCGCGCCCGCCCACGGCACCACCGCGACGGCCGCCCGCAACGGCCTGCGCCTCGCCATCGACCCCCTCCTCACCCTCTTCGACGCGCCCCTCCTCGCGGAGGCGGGCCTGATCGAGGCCCGGGTCGTCCGCAAGGCGGTCCGCGCGGCGGCCTCCGGCGAACCCCTCCCCCTGCCCGGCCTCGCCGACCTCATCTCCCTCGAACTCTGGCTCCACCGCCTCCTCTCCCGCCGGGGTACCTGCTGGACCGGCACTCCGGGCCGCGCCCGCGCGGTACCGGCAGGCATCGCTCCCCAACGCCGCGCGGTGTCCTCCGGAGGCTGAACCTGGGGACCGCGGGCAGCCGAAGCCGCCTTTCGGGTGCGGGCCGTCGGGGGTTGGTCGCGCAGTTCCCCGCGCCCCTGGGGGGTCGCAGCCGGGTCTCCTGAAAACCTGCCGCCGCTGCGGGCAGTCGTGCCGCTGGGGCGGCACGGGTGGGCGCGGCGGCACCCCGCCGGCGCGGGGGAGCGAAACCCACCCCCGGCCGGCACCGACCCCGGGCAACCAGAAACCGACGCTCACCAGCCCACCCCCGGTCCCGACACCCCGCACCACAAACCCCGTGCCCCCACCCCACCCCCCGGCGACAATGACCCCGTGCGGTTCAAAATCCTGGGCATCACCCAGACCGAGGACGACCAGGGCACCCCCATACCCCTCACCGCCCCCCGCCTCCGCACCCTCCTCACCGCCCTGGCCCTCCGCCCGGGCCACCCCACACCCCCAGAGACCCTCATCGACGAGATCTGGCCCGACACCCCACCCCAGGACGCCCCCGCCGCCCTCCAGGCCCTCATCGGCCGCCTCCGCCGCACCCTCGGCAAGGACATCGTCACCTCCACCCCCGGCGGCTACCTCCTCACCGCCACCGAGGAAGACGTGGACCTCCACGTCTTCGAACGGCTCGTGCGCGAGGCCACCACCACCCTCCAGCAGGGCGGCGACCCCGAGACCGCCGCCCGCACCCTGGACGAGGCCCTCGCCCTCTGGCGCGGCCCCGCCCTCGCCGACCTCCCCGACCGCACCGCCGCCGTCCGCCCCGAGGCACTCCATCTCGAAGCCACCCGCGCCCGCGCCGAGGCCGACCTCCTCCTCGGCCGCGCCCGTGAAGCCGTACCCCGCCTCAGGGAACTCGCCGCTGCACACCCGTACGACGAACGCCTGCACGCCCTCCTCATCCGCGCCCTGCGTGACACGGGCCGCTCCGCAGACGCCCTCGTCGCGTACGAGACCGCCCGCCGCACCTTCGCCGACGCCCTGGGCACCGACCCGGGCCCGGAACTGCGCACCCTCCACACCGAACTCCTCGACCCCCCGGAGCCCCTGCCCCGATTCCGGCCTCGGCCCCGGACGGCCCCTCTCACACCACCCCCGCCCCCCGAGCGAAACGGCAACATCCGTCCGCGTCTTACCTCTTTCGTGGGCCGGGAACCCGAGCTCGACGCCATCCGTTCCGAAGTGCACAGGGCCCGCCTCGTCACCCTCACCGGACCGGGCGGCTCCGGAAAGACCCGTCTCGCCGAGGAAGCCGCCGCCGGGCTCCCGCAGGCCTGGCTGGTCGAGCTGGCGCCGCTCGACCGGCCGGAGGCGGTACCGGGCGCGGTGGTCAGCGCCCTCGGTCTGCGCGAGACCGCCCTCATGACCACCGACCTGGCCACCCCGCAGGACGACCCGGTCGCTCTGCTCGTCGAGTACTGCGCCCCGCGCAGCCAGCTCCTGATCCTTGACAACTGCGAGCATGTCATCGACGCGGCCGCCACCCTCGCCGAGACGCTCCTCACCCGCTGCCCGGGGCTCACGATCCTCGCCACCAGCCGTGAACCCCTGGGTGTCCCCGGCGAGTCGGTGCGCCCGGTGGAGCCCCTGCTTCCCGAGCAGGCGCACCGCCTCTTCAGGGAGCGCGCCGCGGCCGTACGCCCCACCGCGGCCACCGCCCTGCACGAGCGGGACGAGGAGGCGGTCGCGGAGATCTGCCGAAGGCTCGACGGCCTGCCCCTGGCCATCGAGCTTGCCGCCGCCCGGCTCCGGCTGCTCACGCCCCGCCAGATCGCCGACCGCCTCGACAACCGCTTCCGCCTCCTCACGTCGGGGAGTCGCACGGCCCTGCCTCGCCAGCAGACCCTGCGGGCCGTCGTCGACTGGTCCTGGGACCTGCTCGACGAACCGGAGCGGACCCTGCTGCGCGAGCTGTCCGTCTTCGCGGGCGGCTGGGACCTGGAGGCCGCCGAGGCCGTGTGCTCCGGCCCGGTCGCCGACCTCGTCGGGGCGCTCGTCGACAAGTCACTGGTGGTGGCCGCCCCGTACGCGCACGACGGCGGTGAGGGCGGCGACGGCGACGAAGGCATGCGCTATCGCATGCTGGAGACGATCCACGAGTACGCCGTGGAGCGCGCCGCCGAGGACCCGCACGCGCGTGTGGCGGCGGAGCGACGGCACCGCGCGTGGGTGCGCGCGCTCGTGGAGCGGGCCGCCCCCTTGCTCCGCTCCGCCGAGCAACTCCCGTGGATCGCCCGACTGGAGACCGAGCTGGACAACATCCGGGTGGCGATCCAGCGCGCGATCACGACGGCCGACGAGGAGGAGGCCGCCGCCCTCTGCCTCGCCATGGGCTGGTTCTGGTGGCTGCGCAACTACCGCCGGGAGGGCGCCGCCTGGGCCGACCGCACCCTGCGCCTGGGCGCGGCCCTGGACACGCTCCCCGCCCCGCCCGCGGACACCGCACCCCCCACCACTAAGGGCCCCGCCCTCACCTGCCGCTCCCTCCCCGTCCCCGCCGACCTCGCCGAACGCATGGCCGCCGTGGACCTGATCGAGGCCTTCCTCGCCGAGCCGGCCGACAACCGACCGGCCGACGAGGACGAATCCGGCGGTCACCCGAGGCATGAGCAGCGGTTGGACCTGCGGATGCTGCATGTGTTCCTGCTCTCCGAGTCCGATCCCAGGGAGGTCGACGGCGACCCCCGTCACCGGACCTACCTCGATCGCCTCCAGGCCTGCTTCCAGCCGGGCGGCCCCCGAGCGGCCCGGATGCCGGGGCTGGTCTGGCCGGTGGCGGCGGCCTTCCAGCTGCGGGGCACGATCGACGTCCGCCGCATCCTGGACGCGGCCGTCGCCAACTGCCGTGCCCACGGCGGAGACTGGGAGCTGGGCTGCACCCTGATGTTCCGTACGCACACGGTCGTCGACTCCTCCGGCGGGCTGGTCGGCGTGGACGACGACCTGGCGGAGTTGCGCGCGATCAGCCGGCGGGTCGGCGACCGTTGGATGCGGGCCCAGGTGTGCAGCGCGGCGGGCGAGGCGGAGATGGCGCGGGGCCGGTTCGCGCAGGCGGAGGCGGAGTACCGGGAGGCGCTGCGGCTCGCCTACGAGGTCGGTGCGTACACCGAGGCGCCGTTCCTGATGGCCCGCCTCGCGGAGATCGCCTACCGCTCGGGCGATCTCACCGGTGCCGTAGCCGTCCTGGACGAGGCGAGCACCGCCGCCGACCACTACGGAGTGGCGGACGCCCGGGCCTTCGTGATCCTGCTGCGCGCCTGCATCGCGCTGGAGGAGGGGAACGTCGTCCACGCGCGCGAGCTGTGCGACGCGACCATCGAGGAGGCGCGGCAAGGGACTCCGCCGCCGCAGTTCACGGCCGCGGTGACCCTGCTCGACGCGCAGCTCACCGCCGAGGAGTCCGGCCCGGAGCAGGCTCTGCCGATGCTCGCCGAAGGGCTGCGCCGGGCGGTGGCCGAACAGTGTGCCGAGGCGATCACCTCGGCCCTCGTGGACGGCGCGGCGGATCTGCTGGCCCGGCTGGGGGACCACCCGCGCACGGTCAGGCTGCTGGTGGCGGCCGACCGTCTGCGCGGCCCCCACGCCCGTGCCGCCCTGCAGCACGAGCGTGCCGAGCGCGCCGAGTCCGAGGCCCGTCGGGCCCTCGGCGCCGAGCGTCATGCCGCCGAGCGGGCCCGGGGCGCGGACCTGACAGTGACCGGCGTCCTGGAGGAGCTCGCCGAGGGCGTACGGGCCCACCCGGCGGAAGCCGTGAGCCCGCCGGCCGCTACGAGCAGGTGAACGTCGACTCGGCCCAGTCCGCGAGGGCCACCCCGTCGACGTGGCTGTGCGGTTCGACCACGAGCCGGACGGACGTCCGGCCGCCGAGGTCCACATGGACGGGCACGGCGGGGTCGCCGCCCTTCATGGTCCCGGACGTCCACAGGCGGACGCCGTCGGCGTAGACGGAGAAGGTCACCTTGCCGAGCCTCAGCGTCAGGTCGTCGAGGCCGACCAGCGCGTCGTAGGAGGTGCAGGGTCGGTTGAGGTCGACGGTGACGGACGACCGGCCGTGCACGGTCACCCCGCGCGCGTACTGCAGGTCGGCGATGGACACCTCGTTCCGCTGCCACACCCAGCTGCTGCCGCTCAGCCGGATCTCGGGGCCGGTGCCGTCGCCGTTGACGTCGAAGGACAGCTCGCTCAGCGGGTAGACGGCCGGGGCGGGCGGGGGAGTGGGTGCCGACGTCCGGGTGGGCGTGGGTGTCGCCGTGGGTGTGGGTGTGACGGACGGCGTGGGGGCGGGTGCCGGTGCGGACGTCCGCCGTGCAGTGGGGGTGGGCGTCGGGGTCGGGGCCGCCGCGGGGACGATCGTCGGCGGTCGCTCCGGCTCGGGCGACTTCGTCGTACGCGTGGGAGTGGGCGTCGGGTCCTGCGGGCGGACCACGGGCACGGAGGCCGCTGGCGCGGCCCCGGGCGCCCTCGCGGGGCTCTCGTCGCCGACGAGGGCGAGGGCCACCGCGGCGGCCGCGACAGCCACGACACCGGCGGCGATCCCCGCCTTCACGGGCGCGCCCAGTCCCTCCGAGGCCGCCGCACCCCCACCGGCGCCGGCCCCGCCGGAGGCCCCGCCACTTCCCGCCGCCGCGGCCGCGCCGGCGGCACCCGCCGCCCCGGCCCCGGCACCGCCCGCGATGAGCCCGAGCGCCTTGGCGTACCCGGCGGCGCCGAACCAGCCGATGACCGCGATCGGCACGACGGCCGGGATGCTGCTCGCCACCTCCTCGATCTGCAGGGCGGCGAGCCGACACCTGGCGCACTCCTCCAGGTGCTTGCGCAGCCCGCGTTCGGCCCGGGTGCGCAGTCGGCGTCGGGCGTAGCTGCCGAGCTGGTCGGCGTAGCGGGCGCACTCCTCGTCGCTGGTGAGGGTGGCGCTGACGTGGGCCTGGAGGTAGGCCTGCTTGAGGCCCTCGCGGGCGCGGCTGGCGAGCACGCGCGTGCCGTTGGCGTCGAGGCCGAAGAGCATCGCGACCTCGCTCGGCGACTCGTCCTCGACCTCGGTGTGCCAGAGCACCGCCTGCCAGCGCTCGGGCAGTGAGCGGAAGGCCCGCATGGCCATGGACTGCTCGGCCTCGTGCAGGGCGCGCACATCGGCGCCGAGGTCCTGAGTGTCGTCGTCGGAGACCTCCGAGGAGCGGCCGGCCCGGGCGGCGAACAGGGCGAAGTCGTCGACGAGCTGCTCGCGCTTCGCCGACTGCGTCCAGCCCGCGGCGACGCGCCGGACGGAGGTGAGCAGATAGGCGCGGACGGCGTACTCGGGCCCGGAGCCGCCGCGTACGGCCTGGAGCATGCGGGCGAAGACCTCGGCGGTGAGGTCGTCGGCCGTATGGGCGTCCCGGCAGCAGGTACGCGCGTAGCGGCGCACGGCGTCGGCATGGCGCCGGTACAACTCCTCGTACGCCGTGTCCTCGCCCCCGCGCATCCGGGCGATCAGGTCGGTGTCGGCGGGCGGCAGATCCCGGGGCGGCGGCAGTACGCCGTCGCCGGACCGCTCCCATTGCGCGGGGACGCCGCCCTCCGGCGAGTCGGTGCGTCTGCCCTGGCTCGGCACCTGTTCGTCCCGCCCGTCACCACTCATCGCGGAAAGCCCCCGCCGCCTGCCCTGTCGGTTCCGATACCGGGCCAGAGTGCCATATTGGCTTTTGTTCAGAACCGGGCGGTAAGGGTCGGCCACTCGTTCGTGGGGACTTGTCGCATTCCAGCACTAACCTTCACCCGTACGGGGAAGGTTCAACTGTCGTGCTACGGGCAGGAGTTGGGCCACCAGGGTGAAATGTCCCGAATGCTCGAGCGGGGCGGGCCGGAGCGAGAGCGTCGACACACCCTCACCCCGCCCACCCCTTCGAGTGATCCGTGGCCCGCCCCTCAAGGGGTCGGCCACGAGTGCGGGTCCTCAGGAGGACGGCCGCGAGCGCAGCCCCTCCAGCAGGATGTCCAGCAGCCGAGCCGACGCCGCCGCCTGCTGCGCCGGGTCCGGCAGCGAGGGCGCCGCCGTCGCGATCACCAGCAGCACGTCCGACACCGACACATCCGGCCGCAGCTCACCCGCAGCCCGCGCCCGCTCCACGAGCTGGCCCACCACGTCGAGCAGCGCCGCCGCCCCCGCGTCATCACCCACGGAGCCCACCGAACCCGCGGGGTCCGCAGAGCCCACCGAGGCACCCGTCACCGCACCGTCCTCGGCGACCAGCCGCAGCTCACCGCCGCCCGGCTGGGTCCGCTGCTGCGGCACCCGCGCCTCCTCGACCGCCGAGCCCTCCGCGCCGTCCTCGGCGAAGGCGCCGACACGCAGCACCTGCGGCGGCAGCAGCCGCCCGGCACCCGAGGCCACCGAGGTCCGCAGGAAGCGCGACAGCGCCGACCACGGCTCGTCCTCCTGGCCGAGCGCCGCCCGCGCCTGGTCGGTCAGCCGGGACGTCTCCTCCTCGGCTATCCGCCGGACCAGGACGTCCTTGCTCGGGAACCGCCGGTACACGGTCCCCACACCCACCCGCGCGCGCCGCGCCACGTCCTCCATCGGCGCGCCGTAGCCCAGCTCGCCGAACACCTCGCGCGCCGCCCGCAGGACGTGCTCAAGATTGCGCTGTGCATCCACGCGCAGCGGCGTGGTCCGCGGGCCGTCCCCGCGTCCGTTGCCCACCGCCGCACTCACGCCGCCGCCGTGCGCGAGCGCGGCGGCGGACGACCAATGCGTGTCCTGAATGTGCATGATTGATCCCCCGGTAATGTCGTCTCCCCCCGGAGACACTCCCCGCCATCGAATTCCGGGGCGCATGGAACGGGGACCGCTTCCCGGACCCGCCCGTCGCGGATCCATGGAGCACGCTTCCCCCTGACACCCCGTCGACACGAACATAGTTGAGAGGCAGTCAATTCAGAAGGGGCACGTTCCGCACGGAGCGCCCCCCGATCGGAGTACGGGTCGTTTACGTCCCGATTGCACCCCTTCCCGCACCCCGGCGCACACCTTCTGACCTGCACACCTTCCCCGCACGCCGGTGTTTCGGCCAACCCCGCGCCCACACGACTCGCGGTCACACAAATGGTCGGGGCTGTGGACAAACTCCGGCGACGGGTGCGTCATGGGATGGTGAAGGAACGTGCGCGCATTCTCGTTGTCGGCGGTGGCTACGTCGGGATGTACACGGCACTGCGGCTCCAGCGGAATCTGAAACAGGAACTCGCAAGGGGCGACGCGGAGATCACCGTCGTCACCCCCGAGCCATACATGACCTATCAGCCGTTCCTTCCCGAGGCGGCCGCCGGCGCGGTCTCCCCCCGGCACGTCGTCGTCCCCCTGCGCCGCGTCCTGCCGCACTGCCGGGTCGTCGTCGGCGAGGTCACCGCCGTCGACCACGCCAAACGCACCGCCACCCTCACCACCCTCGCCACCGAGGAGGAGGGCACCGGCGCCCAGCAGCTGACGTACGACGAACTCGTCCTCGCGCCCGGCTCCGTCTCCCGCACGCTCCCCATCCCCGGCCTCGCCGACCACGCCATCGGCTTCAGGACCGTCGAGGAGGCCATCGGGCTGCGCAACCACGTCATCGAACAGATGGACATCGCCTCCTCCACCCGCGACCCGGCCATCCGTGACGCCGCCCTCACCTTCGTCTTCGTCGGCGGCGGCTTCGCCGGCGTGGAGGCCCTCGGCGAACTGGAGGACATGGCCCGCTACACCACGCGCTACTACCACAACGTCAAGCCCGGGGACATGAAGTGGATCCTCGTCGAGGCCTCCGACCGGATCCTGCCGGAGGTCGGCGCGGACATGGGCCGCTACACCGTCAGTGAACTGCGCCGACGCAACATCGACGTCCGCCTGAACACCCGCCTGGAGTCCTGCGCCGACCGTATCGCCGTCCTCAGCGACGGCGCCCGCTTCCCGACCCGTACGGTCGTGTGGACCGCCGGCGTCAAACCCCACCCCCTGCTCGACGCCACCGACCTCCCCCGCACCGAACGAGGTCGGCTGAAATGCACCCCCGAGCTGACCATCGACGGCGTCACGCACGCGTGGGCGGCCGGAGACGCCGCCGCCGTCCCCGATGTCACAGCCGCCGAACCCGGCAGGGAGACCGCCCCCAACGCCCAGCACGCCGTCCGCCAGGCCAAGCTCCTCGGCGACAACATCACGCACTCCCTGCGCGGCGAACCCCTCCGGACGTACGCCCACACATACGTCGGCTCGGTCGCCTCACTCGGCCTCCACAAGGGCGTCGCCCACCTCTACGGCCGCAAGCTCAAGGGCTACCCCGCCTGGTTCATGCACCGCGCCTACCACCTCAGCCGCGTGCCCACCTTCAACCGCAAGGCACGCGTGCTCGCCGAATGGATCCTCGCCGGGCTCTTCAAACGCGAGATCGTCTCTCTGGGATCCCTCGAACATCCCCGCGCCGAGTTCGAACTCGCTGCCGGTGGAAAGCCTTCTGACGAGTCCTCCGACGACCCGAAGGGGTCGTCCTGACCCGATCCAGGAACTCCACCGGCCGCCCCCACGTCTGACGAATGTCGGCCCGGACCGCGGCCACCCTGCCAGACTGCTCCCTGCTCATGGCCCCCACCCACGAGGCTGTTCCCACCTGCTCCACCACCCGGGTGCTGCGACAATGTGCGGCCACCGCCACGCGGCCCCCGGAGCCCAGGCCGGGCCGGAGCCGGCCGACGACGACTACACGAGGCAAGGATTCGTGAACTTCACGCGCTGGAGCGCCCGGCTCCCCGGAACTCAGCGCCGCGCCGCCGCGCGGGCCGAGCACACGGTCACCACCACGGACCGGCGGAGCGAGGGCTCCGTACCCGCGGCCCGCGCCGAACAACTGACCGACGAGCCGCCGCCCGTGCCCGCAGTCGACGAACTCCCGGTCCGTGAGGTCCTCGACCGCGTCCCGGCCCTCGTCGCCCTCGTCCACGGCGCCGACCACCGCCTCGCCTACGTCAACGACGCCTACACGGCGGCCTTCGGCGTACGCTCCTGCGGCGAACCCGCCGCCGAGGCCCTCCCGGAACTGCGCGACCTCGGCCTCATGCCCCTCCTCGACCAGGCCCTGCGCAGCGGCAAACCCCGCACCCTGAAGTCCCGCAAGGCCCCCGACGGCCGCCACTACACGTTCACCTGCACCCCCGTGGCCGAGGCCGACGGCGAAGGCGCGGGCAGCGCCGACCGCGCCGTCCTCGTATTCGCCACCGACGTCACGGACCACGCCGAGGCCGCCGAACGCCTGCGCGCCAGCGAACGCCGCCAGCGCGAGACCGCCGTCACCCTCCAGCGCTCCCTCCTCCCCCAGGAACTAGAACAACCGGACGACCTGCGGATCGCCGCCACCTACCAGCCCGGCGGCACCGAGGCCGCCGTCGGCGGCGACTGGTACGACGTCATCACCCTCGGCGGCGGCCGCACCGCCCTCGTCATCGGCGACGTCATGGGCCGAGGCGTCCGCGCGGCGGCCGTCATGGGCCAGCTCCGCACCGCCGTACGCGCATACGCCCGCCTCGACCTCCCTCCGCACGAGGTACTCCAGCTCCTCGACGGCCTCGCCACCGAGATCGACGCCAACCAGATCGCCACCTGCGTCTACGCTGTCCACGACCCCAACGAGGGCCGCCTGGTGTACGCCTCGGCCGGTCACCTCCCCATCCTGGTCCGCGACGACCAGGGCCACGTCCAGCGCGCCGACGAACCCACCGGTCCGCCCCTCGGTACCGGCGGCTGGATTCACGCATCCGGCTCCGTCCCCCTCGGCCCCGGCTCCACCGCCGTCCTCTACACCGACGGCCTGGTCGAGCGCCGCGACGAGGACCTCGACGAAGGCATCGCCGCCCTGGAGCGCGCCCTGGCCGGCGCCACCGGCACCCCGCAGGTCGTCTGCGACCGCCTGGTCCGCTCGGCCGGCGTCACCGCCGACCACGACGACGACGTGGCCGTCCTGGTCCTCCAGCACCCCGCCCGCACCGGCGCCGACAGCGAACTCTTCCGCAACGCCGCCCTCGAACTGCTCGGCGGCGTCGAAGCGGCCCCACGCGCGCGTGCCTTCGCCTCAGGTGTCCTCACCAGCTGGCGCTTCCCCAGCGACCTCCACGACGCGGGCGTCCTCGCCACCAGCGAACTCGTCGCCAACTCCCTCCAGCACGGCACCCCGCCCATGCGGCTGCGGCTGCGCCGCACCGACCGCCGCCTGATCATCGAGGTCACCGACGGCGACGACCACCTCCCGCGCCGCCGCCGCGCCGAACCGGGCGACGAGTCCGGCCGGGGCATCGCGATCGTCGCCACGATCGCCTCCAACTGGGGCAGCCGACGCACTCCGGGCGGCGGAAAGGCGGTGTGGTGCGAGTTCGTCCTGCCGACCACCTAGGCGAACCCGCTCCCCGGTGCTAATTGCTTCCCAATGGCAGATGCAACGGGCTTTCACCTCAAGGGAAGCGCCCCCGAGCGCTACGAACACTACGTCGCGCCCCTCATGGCGCCCTTCGTCACCGCACTGGTGGACGCCGCGGACCTCTTTCCCGGCGCCACCGTTCTCGACCTCGCCTGCGGCACTGGCTTCGCGGCCCGTGCCGCGGCCGCCCAGGTCGGCCCCGCGGGCCGGGTCCACGGCATCGACATCGACGAGGGCCGCCTCGAGGTCGCCCGAGAGCGCCACCCCCGCCTCTACCCGGACATCGAGTTCACCGCGGCCCCCGCCGACGACCTCCCCCACGCCGACCGTTCCTTCGACGTGGTCCTCTGTCAGCAGGCCGCCCAGTACTTCGCCGACCTCGACGCGGCCCTGCGTGAAGCTGCCCGCGTCACCCGCCCCGGCGGCCGCTTCGCCGCCACCGTCTGGACCCGCATGGACGAGTCCCCGTACTGCGTCGCCCAGCACCACGCCCTGCAGACGTACGCCGGTCCCGAGGCGGCGGCCCGCTACCGAGCGGGCTTCGCCTGCACTGCCGACCGCCTGACCGACGCCCTGCGCCAGGCGGGCTACCGCACCACGGCCCACCGCGACCTCACGTACGACATCGAACTCTCCCCGCTCGAGGAGTACGTCCCCGCCCACCTCTCCTCCCTCTCCGTGACCAGCGCGCTGCCCGAACAGACCCTCACGGAAGCCGCCGGCACCATCCACGCCCACCTCCCCCCGGGCACGGCGACCTTCCCCTTCACCGCAACCCTGGTGACAGCGGTCCGCTGATCACACAAAAGGGGCGGCCGTCGGTCCCTCCCAGGAACGACGGCCGCTGTCACACGTCCTACGCCTCCGCGGCCACCGGCTCCACAGCGGCCCCACCCTTGGCCACCACCCGGTTCCGCGCCAGCCACGGCTGATCCTGTACGGCGGTCAGCTGCCGCCCCAGCCGCAGCGCAAGGCAGGTGATCCCCAGCGAGAACAGCAGGAACGTCACGATGTACGGCGCGTGCAGCGAGGCCCCCATCGGCCCGCCCACCGCCGGCCCCACGGCCAGCGCGAGCTGCTTCACCAGGGCGAACACGGAGTTGTACTGCCCCGCCATCCCGTTCGGCGCGAGATCGGCCACCAGCGGCGCCACCGTCGGCGACAGCATCGCCTCACCCAGCCCGAACAGCGCGTACGTCGACACGAACGCCGCCGTCGCCATCTCCTGGCTCCCGTGCCCCAGCCCGGCGTACCCCGCCACGACCCATGCCACGGCCCAGATCAGCCCCACGGCCGCGATCACCCGCGACCGCTTCTGCCGCTCGACGAACCTCAGCACGGCGAACTGCGCGACGACGATCACGGCCGTGTTGGCGGCCAGCGCCGTACCGAGCGCCGACGTCGAGATCCCGGCGGCCTCGACCCCGTACGCACTCAGCCCCGACTCGAACTGCCCGTAGCAGGCGAAGAACAGCACGAAGCCCAGTACGGACAGCTGCACCATGGCCCGGTTGCCGAGCAGCTGCCGCCAGCCGCCCCGGGCGGACCGCCGGGGCGCGTCCCCGACCCGCGGCGCGGACGGCACCCGCACCGTCGCCATCACCACGACCAGCAGCAGGAACATCGCCGCCTCGATCGCGAACAGCAGCGTGAACGACGACACGCGCGTGGCGTCGACGAGATGACCGCCGATGAGCCCGCCGATGCCCAGCCCGAGGTTCTGCAGGAAGAACTGCATGGCGAACGCCCGCGACCGCGTCTCCGTCGTCGAGCAGTCCACGATCATCGTCGCCAGCGCCGGCTGCATCACGGCCTGCCCGGCACCGAGCGCGGCGGACGCGGCCAGAACGGCGGTGGCGGTGCCGGCCACTCCCAGGCCCAGCGCGCCGACGGCAGCGGTGACCAGGGCGGCCAGCAGGACCGGCAGTGGACCGCGCCGCACGATCGCCCGTCCGGCGAACGGCAGCACGATCAGCGCGGCCACGGCGAAGACGGTGAGCACCAGCCCCGCCGTCATGGCCCCAAGACCCCGCACCTGCGCCACATAGACGTACAGGTAGGGGACCGTGAAGCCGAGCCCGAACGCGCTGAGTGCGTTGCCCACGTGGATCCGGCGCATCGCTGCGCCCTTGGCCCTGGTCACGTTCACCTCTCTCACTAGTTAGGAGTGAAGACTTCAATCCTAAAGTTCGATACTAAAGAGTACAGATCGAAGGACTTCAAGGCAAAGGAAGTGCATGCGATACTGCGCACATGGCCGAGACCCCCGGCGTCACAGAGCCGACGCTCGAAGAACAGATCGCCGCCTACCAGCGCGAGTTCCGGGACCTCGACCCCCAGGTCGAGAAGATCGTCTCGGCGCTCTCCCGGCTCAACCGCCGGATGAGCGTCGCCTACGGCCGCCAGACCGCCGAGCTCGGCATCAGCAGCGCCGAGTGGGAGGTCCTCAAGGCCCTCGTCCTCTCCGGCGTCCCCTACCGCCTGGGCCCCAGCGACCTGGCCAAGCGCCTCGGTCTGACGCCGGCCGCGATGACCCACCGGATCGACCGCATGGTCACCGAGGGACTGGTGACCCGGGAACGGGACGAGTCCAACCGGGTGCGCGTCATCGTGGAGCTGACGCCGGAGGGGAGGGAGAAGTGGCTGGAGGCGATGCGCCTGGCCTCGGTCTTCGAGGAGGATCTGCTCCAGGACCTCTCCCCGGAAGAACGCACGACCCTCGGAGACGTGCTGACCAGGCTCCTACGCCGGGTGGAGCACGCCCAGCCGGACGCCGGCGGTCGGCTCAGCGACCTGGACTGACCCGAGCCGACTAGGACAGAAAAGATGTTGACGCGGGACGCTTGACACGCTTCCGCGAGGTGAGTAAAGTTCTTCGGGTTGTCGGGGAGCCGGAACGGTTCTTCGGTGACACTCCCGCCGCAGCAGCGGCACCTCAAACCATCAGCACGATCTCCCAACGGGGTCGAATTTGGCGCGCCCGAATTCAATTCGATTTGGGGCCGGCGGCTCGATTAGGAACCGCCGGACGGATCCGCTAAGGTTTGGGACGTCGGAACGGCCGAAGGGCTGGGAAGACAACACCCGCCGACTGGGAATCAGACGCCGAAAGGATCTGATAGAGTCGGAACCGCCGGAAAGGAAACCGCGAAACAAAAGCGGGAACCTGGAAAGCACCGAGGAAATCGGATCGAGAAAAGATCTGATAGAGTCGGA
>NZ_JBLRVZ010000075.1:0-44218 GCF_048159505.1 Streptomyces sp. T028 | reverse complement strand
GGCGGCGGCCCCCGATCCCCGGGGGCCGCCGCCTCAAGTGTTCACGCCGTCGTCGTGGCTCAGTACCAGCCGTTCGCCTGCCAGAAGTTCCAGGCCGCGGCCGGGCTGCCGTAGCGGGAGTTCATGTAGTCCAGACCCCACTTGATCTGGGTGGCGGCGTTGGTCTTCCAGTCGGAACCGGCCGAGGCCATCTTGGAGCCCGGGAGGGCCTGGACGAGGCCGTAGGCGCCGGAGGAGGCGTTGGTGGCGCTGACGTTCCAGTTGCTCTCGTGCTGCACGATGTTGGCGAAGGCGTTGTACTGGCCGGCGTCCGGGATCATCTTGTGCGCGATCGCCTGGGCCTGGGAGGCGCTGGTCACGGTGGCCGCGTGGGCCGGCGCCGCGGTCATGGCGATGCCGGCGGTGGCGGCGGCCAGGGCGACGGTGGTGATGGCCTTCTTCGGGCTGGCGATGCGGCGGATGACGGAGACGGACACGGAGAACCTTTTTTCTTCGGGGACATGTGCGGTCGCCTGCATGCCGGAGTCACGCGGTGCGTGGCCGCTCCGCGTGAGGTGCGGTAGGTGGCTGCATGCGTCGGCGCCGAGGCCCGTGGGCTTGTCGGCGCCGTGCGACGTCATCCAGAGAAGCAGGATCGGCAGCCGTCCGCAAAGACCCC
The DNA here is from genome assembly GCF_048159505.1 of Streptomyces sp. T028. NCBI lineage: Bacteria > Bacillati > Actinomycetota > Actinomycetes > Kitasatosporales > Streptomycetaceae > Streptomyces > Streptomyces sp. T028. The sequence goes on along the minus strand of NZ_JBLRVZ010000075.1, from coordinate 43,560 downwards.
TTTTGCTAGTTGTGGCCGTACTTGGGGTGAACGCCGTTTGTGTGACCTGGCTCTCAAAGTGCAGGTCAGAGGGGCTGATGGCGTGGACATGGCGTCCGATATGCACCACTAGGGTGGTTAGTAGGTGATGTGAGTCATGTGGGGTGCTTCACCGCTCAACCATGATCGTGTGACAGCGGGCGTACGGAGGCTCACGGAGCGGGCGCGTCGAATGTGACGGGCGCCTCGAAGACGGCCCGGCTCCGGCCGTGCGGCGGACGTGTACGAGATCGACGAGGCGTGGGTGCTGCGCCGCGACCGGGAGGGCTGGTTCGACGCGGCGGTCGAGGCGGCGGTCATGGCGCACGTACGGCGGCACGGCTATCCCGCGCCCGCCGTGCGTGGCGCCGCCTCGCGCACCGACCTGGTGATGGAGCGGCTGGAGGGGCCGACGATGCTCCAGGCGTTCGCGGCGGGCGAGCTGGACTCCGCGGAGGCGGGCGCGCTCCTCGCGCGGTTGTTGCGCGAGCTGCACGCCGTGCCCGGGCGCTCGCCGGACGCACCCGGCCTGCGCGTGCTGCATCTCGACCTCCACCCCGAGAACGTGATCCTCACCGCCGACGGCCCGCGGGTCATCGACTGGGGCACCTCGGAGGACGGCGACCCCGGCCTCGACTGGGGCATGTCCTCGGTGATCCTCGCCCAGGCCGCCGTCTCCGCCGAGCCCTACGCGCCGGCGCTCCGCTGGAAGTCCAGTGCGTTACCTGCGGGTTCGTTGTGGCTGGTCGCGCCCACGCGGCGGAGCCGCATGTCGATAGAGCCCCGCGCCCCTTTGGGGCGCTGCCGTACCGTAGCGGACTTCGCCCGGGCTGCTCAGAGGCGGGGCGTGGGGCGGTCGCAGGGGAGGCGTAGGGTGCGGGCCGCGAGGAGCCAGGAGCCGTCGGGGGTGCGGCGCAGGGTGTCCTCGTAGTGGCCGATCCCTACGGGGGTCGGGGCCGGGACCGTGGGCGGCTCGGCGTCCACGCGGTACGTCGTGAAGTACGACATCGCCCGCGCCGTGTCCGGGGAGGTCACCTCGACGCGTACGTCCGCCATCAGCCGGCGGGCGTGCCGGTCGGCGGGGCGGGAGCCGAAGTGGGCGCGCAGGGCGGCGCGTCCCTTGACCAGACGGTCGCCCTCAGGCCAGGTCCAGACGCCGTCCTCGGTGAACAGCTCGGCCACGGAGCCGGGTTCGTCGAGGTCGAGACGGCGGACGAGGTCGAGGAGCAGGCGCTGGCAGGCTCGTTCGGCGAGAAGCTGCGCGATCGGGTCCATGGGTGTCGGCACCTAGGGGTCCGGGACGGGTGTGGTGAGCACCGTAGGGGCGCGTCGTGAACGGCGTGGTTCCCTTCCGTGAACGGCACCGCTCACGGGAGTCCCGCCGAGGGCGCCGTTGCCGTTCCGTTATCGACCGGTCCAGGCTCGGTCACACGCCGGTTGCAGCCTCGTGGGGCGTGATCATTCCCGGGTTCCAGAGATCCAGAGATCCCGAGATTCAGAGATCACGAGATCAGAGATCCGAGAACCCCCCGAGGCGAGAGACAGGTAATGGGTATACCCACACCCCCCAGCAGACATTTACGTACGGCGACCCCGCTGGCGGTGATCGCCCTGGCCGTCGTACTGGCCGCGACCGGAGTTCCCGGCGTGGGTCGGGCCGTCGCGGCCTCCCCCGACAGTTCGGCGGGCGCGGGCGGGAAAGCCGTCCGGACGGTGACCCTGATCACCGGTGACAAGGTGACGGTCGCCGGGGACGGCTCGGTCACCGGGATCGAGCGGGCCGAGGGACGCGAGGGCGCTTCGTTCTCGGTCCGGAAGGTCGACGGGCACACCTACGTCACCCCCGGCGACGCGGCGCTGCCGGTGGTCCAGGGCAAGCTGGACCGGCGGCTGTTCGACATCACCCAGCTGCTGGCGTACGGCTATGACGACGCGAGCCGGTCCGACCTGCCGCTGATCGCCACCTACGGCGGGGACGAGACACCCGCGGCGAGCGCCTTCCGTGACGCACGGGCCCGGGTGAGTCAGACGCTGGACAGCGTCAACGGCGTGGCGCTGCGGGCCGAAAAGCGCGGTGGTTCCGCGTTCTGGGACACCTTCACCGACGGCGCCGACCACGGCGAGGGCACCGCCCGGCTGGCCGGCTCACCGGCGGCGAAGAAGATCGAGAAGGTCTGGCTGGACGGCAAGCGCAAGGCCGACCTGGACAAGAGCGTGCCCCAGATCGGCGCGCCGACGGCGTGGGACGCCGGATTCGACGGCACGGGCGCCAAGGTCGCCGTGCTGGACACCGGCGTCGACGAGACCCACCCCGACCTGGCGGGCCAGGAGATCGCCGAACGCAACTTCTCCGACGTGGCGGACAGCGTCGACCGCAACGGGCACGGCACCCACGTGGCCTCCACCATCGCCGGTACGGGCGCCAGGTCGGAGGGGAAGTACAAGGGCGTCGCGCCGGGGGCGCGCATCCTCGCCGGCAAGGTCCTGGACGACCAGGGCTACGGCTGGGACTCCGACATCATCGCGGGCATGGAGTGGGCGGTCGCCGAGGGCGCCGATGTCGTCAACCTGAGCCTGGGCGGCACCGACACCATGGGCGTCGACCCGCTGGAGGAGACGGTCAACCGTCTCTCCGCCGAGTCGGACACCCTGTTCGTCATCGCCGCGGGCAACGCGGGCGACGGCGAGAGCACCGTCGGATCACCGGGCAGCGCCGACTCCGCGCTGACGGTCGGCGCGGTGGACAAGGCGGACCAGCTCGCCGACTTCTCCAGCCGCGGCCCGCGCGTGGGGGACGGCGGTCTCAAGCCGGATCTGACCGCGCCGGGCGTCGACATCGCGGCCGCCGCCTCCACCGCGAGCGACATGGAGGAGTGGTACCCCGCGGGGACGGCCGGTTACGCCAGCCTGAGCGGTACCTCGATGGCCACCCCGCATGTCGCGGGTGCCGCCGCCCTCCTGGCGCAGGAGCACCCGGACTGGTCCGGTGAGCGGATCAAGGCGGCGCTGACCGGCTCGGCGAAGCCCGGCCCGTACAGCGCGTACCAGCAGGGCACCGGTCGTACCGATGTGGCGCGGGCGATCGGGCAGACCGTCGTCGCCGAGAACGGCCCGATCAGCTTCGGCCGCCCCGCCTGGCCGCACACCGACGACGAGCCGGTGGCCAAGGAGATCACCTACCGCAACCTCGGGACCGAGCCGGCCGTCCTGGACCTGTCCGCCGAGGCGCTCGGGGTGGACGGCAAGCCCGCCCCCGAGGGAATGTTCGAGATCTCGACGCGGCAGGTGACCGTCCCCGCGGGCGGTACGGCGAGCGTCACGGTGACCGCCGACACCCGCGTCGGCGGCGACACCGTCGGCTCCTGGGGCGGCTCGGTGACCGCGGCCTCCGCCGACGGCGGGACCTCGGTGCGCACCGCGTTCGGCGTGGAGCGCGAGGCCGAGTCGTACAACCTGACCATCAAGCAGCTCGACGACGAGGGCAAACCCTCCGGCAACGGCTGGACGATGATCAACGGCCGGGACAGCGACTACACAGCGGATCTCGCCGATTCGGACGGTGAGGTCACCGTGCGCCTGCCCAAGGGCAGTTACGCCCTCACCGGGATCCTCGGGGGCGGTGCCGAGTCGGCCGTCGACTCGTACTTCCTGGCTCCGGCCGTGGAGTTGGACAAGGACACCACGGTCGTCATGGACGCCCGCGAGGCCGAGTCCGCGGCGATCACCATGCCCGACACCGAGGCCGCCAACAACCACGCCCAGCTCGTCCCCGGCTACACCGACACCGACGGGAACGCCCTCGACGCCTGGGCCGTCTACGCCTACCCCGATTTCCAGAGCTTCAAGGTCGCGCACGTCGGCCCGGAAGCGGCGAAGGACGCGGCATACGCCCAGTACAGCGGCTTCTGGACGCGTGAGGACGCCGACGGGCGCGCCGTGAACTACCGCATGGCGTGGAACCGTACGGGTTCGCTCGGCGCCTTCACCGCCGACGTCCGGCGCGAGGACCTCGCCAAGATCGACCTCACGTTCGGCGCGCCCACCCCGGACACCGGGCTGCTGTTCGCGATGCCCCTCTCGCCCGACGACCGGATCGCGGCCGACTTCAGCACCGTCGTCTGGCGGGAACTGCCGCTGCAGACCACCGAATACGTCCTCGGCAACGGCGTGAAGTGGGCGTACTCCGCGGAACAGCGGAACGCGCTGTCCTCGCTGCAGGGGCAGTTCAGGGCGTACGAGCCGGGCAGGAGCTACACCAAGAGGCTCAACATCGGCGTCTTCGGTCCGTCCCTGCCCCCGGGCGAGGGCGAACCGTCGGATGTGTATCCCGGGCTCGCGCGGCGCGGGAACACGGTCAAGGCGAGCCTGCCCCTGTTCGGCGACGGTGAAGGGAACCCGGGCCAAAGCTTCTACACGGTGGACGCCTCGCTCCGCGCCGACGGCGAGGAGATCCCCGCCGACGGCGATCCGCTGTACCGGGCCAGCTACACGGTCCCCGCGGGGGACCGTGCGTACGAGCTGACCCTCGACGCGTCCCGTGACCCCGAGCTGTACCCGGTCAGCACCCGGGTGCAGGCGAAGTGGACGTTCCGCTCGGCGGAGGTGTCCGAGGACAGCTGGACCAGGCTGCCGCTGTCCGTGGTCCGTTTCTCTCCCGAGCTGTCGCAGGCCAGCACGGCGAAGGCGGGCGAGCGGTTCGACGTGCCGTTCACCGTGGAGGGCGCGGCCGGCCGACGGACCGTCAAGAAGCTGAAGTTCCAGGTGTCGTACGACGAGGGCAGGACCTGGACCGCGGCGAAGGTGGTGGCCGGCGACCGGCTGTCGCTCAAGCACCCGGCCGAGCCGGGCACCGTCTCGCTGCGGGCCGAGCTGACCGACCGTGACGGCAACACCCTGGTCCAGACCGTGGAGCGGGCCTACCTCACGGTCCAGTAGCCCTCACCGTCCAACAGGGCGAGGGCACCACGGCGTGTCCGGGACCCACGGGACCCGTTTCCCGGACACGCCGTGCGGAGTTGCCCCTAGGCCGACAGGCCCTAGCATGCCACGTACGTCACCGGATCGCTCCCCGTCACCGCCTCCGCCCGCCCCTGCTTGACCAGGCGCCGCAGATGCGCCTCCGCCTCCGAGACGGCGATGGTGCGTGACCCGTAGGGGATCTGGTCCCAGGGGCGGTTCCACTCCATGCGTTCGGCCAGCTGCCAGGGGGTGAGGGGGGTGGCGAGGAGGGTGAGGAGATCGCTGAGGCGGGTCTCGTGGTGGGTGAGCAGCTCCCGTACCCGGGACGGGGCGTCGGTGAAGGGGTGCTGGTGGGCGGGGAGGATCTCGGCGGGGGCGAGGCGGCCGACGCGTTCGAGGGAGTCGAGGTAGTCGCCGAGGGGGTCGGTGACGGTGGTGTCGTCGGGGTCCTCGTAGAGGCCGATGTGGGGGCTGATCTCCGGGAGGAGATGGTCCCCGGAGAACAGGCGGCCGTGTCCGGGGAGGCCCGCCGGGTGCTCCTCCTCCAGGTGGAGGCAGACATGGCCGGGGGTGTGGCCCGGCGTCCAGATCGCCCGCAGCCTACGGCCGGGCAGTTCGAGGAACTCGCCGGGGACGATCTCCCGGTCGGGCAGGGCGGGGGAGAGGCCGGGGAGCCTACGGCGCCGGGACGTCCGCAGCGGGGCGATGTGCTCCTCGGGGGCGCCGGCCGCGGCCAGCTTGTCGGCCATGTACGTGTACCAGCGCTCGGCGCGGGTCTCGCGCGCCCGGCGCACGATCGACGCGTCCGCCGCGTGCATCGCGACCCACGCCCCTGAGATCTCCCGGACCTTGCCGGAGAGGCCGTGGTGGTCCGGGTGGTGGTGCGTGATGACCACCCCGTGCACCTCCGCCACCGCCGTACCGCAGGCCGCGAGCCCGGCGACGAGCGCGTCCATCGACTCCGGGTCGTCCCACCCCGTGTCGATCAGCACCGGCCCCCGGTCGGTGTCCACGACGTACACCAGCGTGAACCCCAGGGGGTTGTCCGGGATGGGCACCCGCAGGGACCGCACACCCCCACCATGATCGAACGTCGCCGTCATCTGCCCTCCGTCCCCCGGCCGTCGGCCGATCCATGGCCATTGCCCACTATAACTAGAACTGGTATCAGTTTCTGAAACACCGTCAGAAATGATGCGGACGAAGGCAGTGGCCATGGCTGAGCTCGTGGAACACGGAAAGCTGTTCATCGGCGGAGAGTTGACGGACCCCCTGGGCGATGCCGTCCTCGAGGTGGTCTCGCCGCACACCGAGGAGGTCATCGGGCGGGTGCCGCACGCCTCGGCGGCCGATGTGGACCGGGCCGTCGCGGTCGCCCGGCGGGCGTTCGACGAGGGGCCCTGGCCGCGGATGACCCTCGACGAGCGGATCGCGGTCGTCACCCGTATCAAGGACGGGATCGCGATGCGCCACGAGGAGATCGCCCGGGTGATCTCCTCCGAGAACGGCTCCCCGTACTCCTGGAGCGTCCTCGCGCAGGCCCTCGGCGCGATGATGGTGTGGGACGCGGCGATCACCGTCGCCCGGGACTTCACCTACGAGGAGCGCCGCGACGGCGTGCTCGGCAAGATCCTCGTACGGCGTGAGCCGGTCGGGGTCGTCGCGGCCGTCGTCCCCTGGAACGTCCCCCAGTTCGTCGCCGCCGCCAAGCTCGCGCCCGCGCTGCTCACGGGCTGCTCGGTGATCCTCAAGCCGTCGCCGGAGTCGCCGCTGGACGCGTACCTCCTGGCGGACATCACGCGGGAGGCCGGGCTGCCGGAGGGCGTGCTGTCGATCCTGCCTGCGGACCGCGAGGTCAGCGAGTACCTGGTCGGGCACCCCGGTGTCGACAAGGTCTCCTTCACCGGCTCGGTCGCGGCGGGCAGGCGGGTCATGGAGGTGGCCTCGCGCAACCTCACGCGCGTCACACTGGAGCTCGGCGGCAAGTCGGCGGCGATCGTGCTGCCGGACGCCGACCTGCAGAGCGCGGTCGCCGGGATCGTCCCGGCCGCCTGGATGAACAACGGGCAGGCCTGCGTGGCCCAGACCCGCATCCTGCTGCCGCGCTCGCGCTACGACGAGTTCGCCGACGCCTTCGCCACGGCGGCGGGCGCCCTCGTCGTCGGCGACCCGCTGGACCCGGCGACCCAGGTGGGCCCGCTGGTCGCCGAGCGGCAGCAGCGCCGCAACCTCGACTACATCCGCATCGGGCAGGAAGAGGGCGCGAAGGTCCTCACCGGCGGGGGCCGGCCGAAGGGGCTGGAGCGTGGCTGGTACGTGGAGCCGACGCTCTTCGGCGACGTCGACAACTCCATGCGCATCGCCCGCGAGGAGATCTTCGGCCCCGTGATCTGCCTCCTGCCCTACGGCGACGAGACCGAGGCGCTGAAGATCGCCAACGACTCCGACTACGGGCTGAGCGGCAGCGTCTGGACGGCGGACGTGGCGCACGGCATCAAGGTCGCGAAGCAGGTCCGCACGGGGACGTACTCCGTCAACACCTTCAGCCTCGACATGCTCGGACCCTTCGGCGGCTACAAGAACTCCGGGCTGGGGCGCGAGTTCGGGCCCGAGGGGTACGGCGAGTACCTCGAGCACAAGATGATCCATCTGCCCGCGGGCTGGGAAGGCTGACGGGGGCCATGGGTGACCGTTGGCACGTAGAGGTCGACCGCTCCCTGTGCATCGGCTCCGCCCAGTGCGTCCACCACGCCCCGGACGGCTTCCGCCTCGACACCGCCCGCCAGTCCCACCCGGTCGACCCGGACACGGACGCGAACGAGCGGGTGCTGGCGGCGGCGGAGAGCTGTCCGGTGGAGGCGATCGCGATCACGCTGGTGGGGAGCGGGGAGGCGGTGTTTCCACCGGAGGACTGAGCGGCCCTTGAGACGACCCCTGGGGGCGGAAAAATCTTGCCCTCAGGGGGTTCCATTCACTTCTGTCCGTATTATCCTGGTATTGGCCTACGAGGCGAGTGAGGGAGTCCAACCGGAGTAGCCGACTTTGGCGAGACGCGAAGGCATCCGCTGGGGCCGACGTCGACGGTTGGGCTGAGAGGCCGGAAAGCAGCAGTCGGGCTGGAAGGCGACCCCCAACACCTGATCCGGACCATGCCGGCGAAGGGAACCCGTCTCGTAGGTTTTCGCATGCGGTCGTGCGGTGGGGTGCCGTAGCGTGCGGTCGTGACCGAGCACTGGTACAGCGCGGCCGATATCCGTGTCGTAGAGGGCGGCGAAGCCGTGCGCCGCAGGCCGGGCATGTACTTCGGCGTCGGCCTGGACAGCCCGGAACTCCCCTCGCGGGCGTTCGGCCAGGTGGTGGGCTGGTCCCTGCACCCGGCCACGCGGGTCGCGCCCGCGCACACCCTGCGCGTCGAGGCGGAGATCCGCGGCGACCTCGCCTTCTCCGTCTTCGACGACGCGTCCGACGCCTTGGGCGTGGACGGAGTGCCGATCATCGGCTTCGGCTCGTTGATCGGCCCCCACCGCTGGTGCGGCTGGGCCGCCTCCGCGGTGAGCTCGCGCACGGTGGTCGAGGTCTGGCGGGACGGCGTCGGCTTCCGCCAGGAGTTGGCGGTCGGCAGGCCGCTCGGGGACCCGGAACGGTTCGTGCCGCCGGCCGGGGCGGGGACACGGGTGGAGTTCGAGCTCGACGAGGCGCTTCTCGCGCCCGGCGCGGCGATCACCGCCGACCTGGGCTCGCTGGACCTGTGCGGGTCGGCGTGCGCGGAGTCCGCTGGGTCGGCCGGCCTCCGGTTGCGCGACCTGCGGTGATCAGTCCGACGCGAGGTCCGGCGACCGCTTCGGGTCCGTCACGTCGATCAGGCGGCACACCGTCTCGATGTCGATGCGGACCTGGGCGATGGACGCCCGGCCCGAGAGCCAGGTGATCAGGGCCGAGTGCCAGGTGTGCTCGATGACGCGGACCGCCGAGAGCTGCTCGGGCGTGGGGTCGGTCAGACCCATCGCGTCGAGGATGATCGCCGTCGTCTGGCGGGAGACCTGGTCGACCTCGGGGGAGACGCTGCGGTCGGCGAAGGTCAGGGCGCGGACCATCGCGTCGGCCAGATGCGGCTCGCGCTGCAGGGCGCGGAAGGCGCGCATCAGGGTCTCCGCGACCCGCTCCGCCGGGCGGTCTCCGGACGGGGGCTTCTTGCGGAGCGTGCCGTGCATGTGCTCCAGCTGGTCCTGCATGGTGGCGACCAGCAGATGCACCTTGGAGGGGAAGTAGCGGTACAGCGTGCCGAGGGCGACCTGTGAGGACTCGGCGACCTCCCGCATCTGCACCGCGTCGAAACCGCCCCGGCTGGCCAGCTGCGCGCTCGTGTGCAGGATGCGCCGGCGGCGGGCCTCCTGCCGCTCCGTGAGGGAGGAGGAGGCGGGGCGCTGGGTGGTCTCTTCCGCAGGCATGGGCACCGTTCCGTGACAGTCGGTGAGGCTCGGTGATCACACAGCATGGCAGGGCCGCCCGGGCCGCGCGGGTCGTGGCGTGAATCACCTGATCCACTTCTCCCAGCACCCCTACCTGCCGGTAGATTCGGAGCCTCCCGAACGATCAAGTCTGAAACTTGTTCTAGATTAGCGTCTCGTCGTAACCTCGCGGGACAGTGCAGGCAGAAGGGGGCCCGGAGTGACCGCTGAGGCCAGTCAGGAGGGGTCCCGACGTGACCTCGCCGCTGACGGCGGGCGACCGCTCGACATCGCGCTCCTCACCTATAAGGGGAACCCGTTCTGCGGCGGCCAGGGCGTCTACGTACGGCACCTGTCGCGCGAGCTGGTCCGGCTCGGCCACCGCGTCGAGGTCATCGGCTCACAGCCGTACCCCGTGCTCGACGAGGGGTACGACGGCCTGAGTCTGACCGAGCTGCCGAGCCTCGACCTCTACCGTTCCCCGGACCCCTTCCGCACCCCGAAGCGCGACGAGTACCGCGACTGGATCGACGCCCTCGAGGTCGCGACCATGTGGACCGGCGGCTTCCCCGAGCCACTGACCTTCTCCCTGCGCGCCCGCCGCCATCTGCGCGCCCGGCGCGGCGAGTTCGACGTCGTGCACGACAACCAGACCCTCGGCTACGGCCTGTTGGGGGACGTGGGTGCACCGCTCGTCACCACCATCCACCACCCCATCACCGTGGACCGGCGGTTGGAGCTCGACGCCGCCGACGGCCGGCAGCGCCGCTACTCCGTGCGCCGCTGGTACGCGTTCACCCGGATGCAGAAGCGCGTCGCCCGCCGGCTGCCGTCCGTGCTCACCGTCTCCGGCACCTCCCGCCAGGAGATCGTCGACCACCTCGGCGTCCGCGACGACCGGATTCACGTCGTCCACATCGGCGCCGACACCGATCTGTTCTCCCCGGACCCGTCCGTGCCCGTCGTACCCGGCCGGATCGTCACCACGTCCAGCGCGGACGTGCCCCTGAAGGGCCTGGTGTTCCTCGTCGAGGCGCTGGCGAAGGTGCGCACCGAGCACCCCGACGCCCACCTCGTCGTCGTCGGTAAGCGTCCCGCCGAGGGGCCCGTCGCCCAGACGATCGAGCGCTACGGCCTCGAAGGCGCCGTCGAGTTCGTCAAGGGCATCTCCGACGCCGAACTCGTCGACCTGGTGCGCTCGGCGCAGGTCGCCTGCGTGCCGTCCCTCTACGAGGGCTTCAGCCTGCCCGCCGCCGAGGCCATGGCCACCGGGACCCCGCTCCTCGCCACCACCGGCGGCGCCATCCCCGAGGTCGCCGGACGCGACGGCGAGACCTGCCTCGCCGTACCCCCGGGCGACGCGGGCGCGCTCGCGGCCGGCCTCGGCCGGCTCCTCGGCGACGCCGCCCTGCGCGCCCGGCTCGGTGCGGCCGGACGCGAGCGCGTGCTCGCGAACTTCACCTGGGCGCGGGCCGCCGAGGGAACCGTCGCCCGCTACCGCGAGGCCATAGCCGGGGGCGCCCGCCGGCCGGCGACCGGGGTGCCCCAAGATGTTGACGTCGTAAACCGAGCATCCGATCGCGAAAGCAGGGCCACGTGCTGACCGTCGACTTCTCCCGGTTCCCGCTCGCCCCGGGCGACCGAGTCCTGGACCTCGGCTGCGGGGCCGGCCGGCACGCCTTCGAGTGCTACCGGCGCGGCGCCCAGGTCGTGGCCCTCGACCAGAACGGCGAGGAGATCCGCGAGGTCGCCAAGTGGTTCGCCGCGATGAAGGAGGCCGGCGAGGCTCCCGAGGGCGCCACCGCGACGGCCATGGAGGGCGACGCCCTCGCCCTGCCCTTCCCCGACGAGTCCTTCGACGTCGTCATCATCTCCGAGGTCATGGAGCACATCCCCGACGACAAGGGCGTGCTCGCGGAGATGGTCCGGGTGCTGAAGCCCGGCGGCCGCATCGCCATCACCGTGCCCCGCTACGGCCCAGAGAAGGTCTGCTGGGCGCTCTCCGACGCCTACCACGAGGTCGAGGGCGGCCACATCCGCATCTACAAGGCCGACGAACTGCTCGGGAAGATCCGCGAGGCGGGACTGAGGCCGTACGGCACCCATCACGCCCACGCGCTGCACTCGCCGTACTGGTGGCTGAAGTGCGCGTTCGGCGTCGACAACGACAAGGCGCTGCCGGTGCGGGCGTACCACAAGCTGCTGGTCTGGGACATCATGAAGAAGCCGCTGGCCACCCGGCTCGCCGAGCAGGCGCTGAACCCGGTCGTCGGCAAGAGCTTCGTCGCCTACGCCACCAAGCCGCATCTTCCCCCGGTGGGTGCCGAGGTGGCCGACCAGTGACCACCCCCCGGACAGAACACCTCGTCCTGCCCGGGGTCCTCACCGCCGAGCAGGCCGCCGCGACCGTCGCCGGCATCCTCGCCGTACAGCGGGAGGACGGCGCGATCCCGTGGTTCCGGGGCCATCACCTCGACCCGTGGGACCACACCGAGGCCGCGATGGCGCTGGACGCGGCCGGTGAGCACGAGGCCGCCGAGCGGGCCTACCTGTGGCTCGCCCGGCACCAGAACGAGGACGGCTCCTGGTACGCGGCCTACGCCGACGGAGCCCACGACGACGTCACCGACACCGGGCGCGAGTCGAACTTCGTCGCCTACATAGCCGTAGGCGTCTGGCACCACTACCTCTCCACCGGCGACGACACCTTCCTCGACCGCATGTGGCCGGCCGTCTACGCGGCCGTCGAGTGGGTGCTGCGGCTGCAGCAGCCGGGCGGGCAGATCGGCTGGCGGCGCGACCACGACGGCACCCCCACCGCCGACGCGCTGCTCACCGGGTCCTCCTCCGTGCATCAGGCGCTGCGCTGCGCGCTGGCGATCGCAGAGCAGCGCGAGGAGGCCCAGCCGGACTGGGAACTGGCCGCGGGCGCGCTGCGGCACGCCATACGGCGCCACCCGGAGCGGTTCCTCGACAAGGACCGCTACTCCATGGACTGGTACTACCCGGTGCTGGGCGGCGCGTTGACCGGCGCGGAGGCCAAGTCCCGTATAGAGGCGGACTGGGAGCGCTTCGTCGTGCCCGGACTCGGTGTGCGGTGCGTCGTGCCCAACCCGTGGGTGACGGGTGGGGAGTCGGCCGAACTCGCCCTGGCGCTGTGGGCGATGGGGGAGTCGGACCGGGCGCTGGAGATCCTGCAGTCCATCCAGCATCTGCGGGACGCGGAGTCGGGGCTGTACTGGACCGGTTATGTCTTCGAGGACGAGGCGATATGGCCCCGGGAGCTGACGACTTGGACCGCCGGGTCGTTGCTGCTCGCGGTGGCCGCGTTGGGTGGGCACGAGGCCACGTGTGCGGTGTTCGGGGGAGAGCAACTGCCTTGGGGGCTTGAGGTGGACTGCTGCGGCTGACGTGAAAGACCGGAACGGCGCTAGGAGCTGAGGTCGGCCAGCGCCCGCAGAGTGTCCGGGTCCGGGGCCACGGCCAGCAGGTCCGTCACCGGACCCTTGCGCCACAGCTCCAGCCGCTCCGCGATCCGCTCGCGCGGGCCGACCAGGGAGATCTCGTCGGCGAACGCGTCGGGCACGGCCAGCACGGCCTCCTCCCGGCGCCCCGCGAGGAACAGCTCCTGGATCCGCCGCGCCTCCTCCTCGTACCCCATCCGCCCCATCAGATCGGCGTGGAAGTTGCGGGTGGCGTGCCCCATGCCGCCGATGTAGAAGCCGAGCATCGCCTTGACCGGCAGCAGCCCCTCCGCGACATCGGCGCACACCTTGGCCCGCACCAGCGGCGCGACGACGAACCCCTCGCGCAGCTCGCTCAGCCCCGGCCCGTACGCGTCCGGCCGGCTCGGTGACCAGTACAACGGCAGCCAGCCGTCCGCGATCCGCACGGTCTGCGCCACGTTCCGCGGCCCCTCGGCCCCGAGCAGCACCGGCAGACCGGACCGCAGCGGATGCGTGATGGACTTCAGCGGCCGCCCGAGCCCGGTGCCGTCCGCGCCACGATAGGGGTGGGAGTGGAACCGCCCGTCGAGCTCCACCGGCGCCCGGCGCGCCAGCACCTGCCGTACGACGTCCACGTACTCCCGGGTCGCGGTCAGCGGCGACTTCGGGAACGGCCGCCCGTACCACCCCTCCACGACCTGCGGGCCCGACAACCCGAGCCCCAGCGTCATCCGCCCGCCCGACAGATGGTCCAGCGTCAGCGCGTGCATGGCGGTCGTGGTGGGGGAGCGCGCCGCCATCTGCGCGACGGCCGTCCCCAGCCCGATTCGCGAGGTCCGCGCCGCGATCCAGGTCAGCGGAGTGAACGCGTCCGACCCCCACGACTCCGCCGTCCACACCGAGCCGTACCCGAGCCGCTCCGCCTCCAGCGCCAGCTCCACATGGCCGGGGTCGGGGCCACGGCCCCAGTAACCGAGCGCGAGACCGAGCCGCATACCTGCCTCCTGACGATCCGTCAGATACGGGGGTTGCGACTGTACGACAACGGCCCCCCGCCCGGAAGGGCGAGGGGCCGTCGGCGAGGACCGCGAAACTCAGCCGCGCTGGATACCGGAGGTGTCCCGCAGCACGCCGCGCCGCCCGTCCTGGGTCTGCGCGATCAGACCCTGGGCGCCCTGCTCGACCGCGAGGTACCAGGTACCCGGCGCCAGCTCCGCGATCGGCATCGGCGCACCGTCCTCCGCGTACAGCGGGCGCGGCACCGGCACCGCGAACCAGAACGGCGAGAAGTCCGGCGCCGGCGGCTGCGCGGCCGGACCCGGCTGCCCGCCGAACGGCTGCCCCTGCTGCGGCTGCCCACCGAACCCGGGCGGCTGCTGCGCCCCCGGGTACCCGTAGCCGGCGGGCGGCTGGGCGCCGTAGGGCTGCGGCGTCGGCGGCTTGGGGGCGGGGACGAGACCGGCCTGGAGGGCGGGGACGAGGGGGGTGGCCACCGCGCCGGCGGCCATGAGCAGCGTGGCGATCAGGGCGATGATCAGGCCCGTGCCCGCGCTCGGGGCGTTGGAGTTGTCGCCGCCGAAGTTGTCCAGACCGCCCACCGGGTCGATGACGTTGCCGAGGGCGCTCCACGCGGCGAACAGCGCGAACGCGACACCGAAGGGACCGAGCTCCAGACCGGCCACCTTGCGGGGCTGCGGCAGGGCGCGGGCCACGACGACGAGCGCGGCACCGATGAGGCCGGCCAGGACGACACTGAGGAGAACCGGTCCGTTCGACCACAGACTCGGGATGTCGAGGCTGTCGGGAGCGTCGTCGTACGAGTAGTTGTCGAGGAACGACGCGATGAACAGCAACACCGCTGCTCCGATCACCACGCCGTCGCCCCGAGTGAGGGAGCGGATATTCACTTCAGGTCCTTCGTCAGTCGTCTCGTCGTCATCGGTACGTCCGGTAGAGGCGTCGCTGTCACCATGCCGCCCTCGGGCCCCGGTGTGAAGCGCGTGGGTCCCCCTGATCGCAGGGACGACACTATCGCCCGTGTGATCGGACTGTCCGCCGGGATCAGCGCCCCGATCACTACCCGCGCAGGAAACTCACGATTCCCTCAGAGATCCCCTGCGCCGCCTTCTGCCTCCAGGCGCCGCTGGTCAGCAATGCCGCGTCCTTGGTATCGCGCATGTTGCCGCACTCGATGAACACCTTGGGAACCGTTGACAGATTGAGACCGCCGAGGTCCTCACGCGTGACGAGGCCGGTGCCGTCGCCGATGTAGTTGGACGGTGAACTGCCCGTGCTGTGCGCGAAGTCGTCCGCGATCAGCTCTCCGAGTTCCCTCGACGGGGCGACGATCCCGCGGGTGTCCGCGGCGCCCTCGCGCACCGTGCCCGGCAGGATCACATGGAAGCCCCGGTTGCCCTCCGCCGAACCGTCCGCGTGGACCGACACCACCGCGTCGGCGTGCGCCGCGTTCCCGATCCGGGCCCGCTCGTCGACGCACGGCCCGAACGGCCGGTCCCCGTCCTGGGTCAGCTTCACCGTCGCGCCCTGCTCCCGCAGCAGCGTGACCAGCCGGTGCGCCACGTCCAGCGTGAACCTCGCCTCGCTGTAACCGGAGTTGGTGGACGTCCCCGTGGTGTCGCACTCCTTGAGGTTGGTGCCGATGTCCACCTTGCGGTTGATCTCGGCGGTGTGCTGGGAGTTGGTGACGTTGTGGCCGGGGTCGATGACGACGACCTTGCCCTTGAGGGGGACGGTCTCCTGGCTGGGGGAGGCGGAGAGGGTGCCGGGGTTGTCGGAGGAACCGGAGTCGGAGTCGGCCGGTGAGCCGGGGGTGCTTGTCTGGGCCCCCGCCCCCGCCCCTGCCCCCGCCGCCGCGTTCGTCCCGCCGTCCCCGCTGCCACCGGTCCCGCCGAGCACCCCGTACGCCAGCCAGCCCAGCAGCGCGCCGGGCACCAGCACGGCGAGCGCGATGGCCGGCGGGCGGCGCAGCGGGGAGCGACGGGCGCTGGGCTGGTCGCGGGGATCGAAGGGGCTGGGGTCCGGGCCTGTGTACGACACGCTTGCCACCCTAGCGGGCACCCTGTCGAAGGCATCTGGGTGTGGAGCCGGGCAGCGGGCCAGCGGCGCACGCCAGGATGATTCGGCACCGCAAAGCCCATGCCTGCGGCGTGGAACGGCGCCGCACCCACTCCTCCCCCTGCACATCTGAACGGAATTCCTGACTCAGAAGGCTAGTCCGTCACCTCCGCCGACTCGTACTCCGTGCCCTGCGGGGCCAGGCACACGAACCAGCCGTACGGGGAGCCCTCGGCGGTGCGGATCGCCGGCTCGTCGGCGGCGACCTCGGTGTTGGCGGGGGCCTTGGTGAGCTTGGTCGTCGTGCCGTCCTTCCAGGCGCAGGTGACGCGCTGGGTGGTCGGGGAGACATGGCCGATGACCAGACGGGAGGGGCCGTCGTCGTCGGCCGGGTCCAGGGGCATGGCCACCGTCTCGTTGTCGGTGCCCGACTGGGTGTCCGAGGCGGGGACCGAGGCCTGCAGCGTCACGGAGCCCTGGCTCGCGAAGCCGCCGTAGGCGCGCTGGACGAAGTACGAGGTCTTGCCGACCAGCTCGGCGCCCTCGTCCTCGTCCACCGGCGCCTCGCCGTACTCCCACATGGCCGCCAGCTGGCCCTCGGCCTCCGCCGCGTCGCGCGGGGCCGGCCACACGTCGACGTAGACCCGCCAGTGACTGCCCTCGTCGACGCCGCGCGCGAGCGTCGTGCGGTACGGCCGCAGGACGTCCCGCGACACCTCGGCCGACGGCTGCCCGGCCGGGGTCACCCGCTGCCCGTCGCCGCCCGGCAGACCGGTCAGGGCCAGCGCCCCCGTCGAGCCGGCGACGACCAGAGCGGTGGCCGCGGCGACCGCCCAGCGCCGCGCCTTGCGACGGCGGCCGCCGCGGATCAGCGCCTGGGTGGGGGCTATACCGATCTCGACCTCGTCGGCGGCGTCGGCCATGAGGAGGGCGATGTCCTGCTGTGTCATGTTGTGGTTCTTCTCCCGGTCCGCGCTCATCACTTCCGCCCTCCGTGCGTCACCATCTCCGCCAGTCCCGGTATGGCGCGCAGTTTCGCGATCCCCTTGGCCGCGTTGCTCTTCACCGCGCCGACCGAACAGCCCATCGCCTCGGCCGTCTGCGTCTCCGTCAGGTCCTCCCAGTAGCGCAGGACCACTGCCTCCCGCTGCCGCGCCGGCAGCTGGGCCAGCGCCTTCAGCAGGGCATGCCGGTCGTCTGCCTGGGCGATGCGGTCACCCGAGTCGGCGACCTCGTGCGTCAGCCCCGAGTCGTCCCTCGGAGCGAGGAACTCGCGCAGCCTTCTGCGGTACCTGCGGGCATGCGCGTTGATCATCACGCGCCGTACGTACGCCTCCGGGTCCTCGGCCGAGGCGACCCTGCGCCAGGCCACGTAGACCTGCTCCAGGGTCGACTGGACCAGGTCCTCCGCGGTGTGCTGCTCCCCCGTGAGGAGAAATGCCGTGCGCATCAGCCGCGGCCAGCGGCCGATGACGAAGGCCTGGAACTCCATGTCCCGGGCCTGCTTCCGATCCCCCATGAGCACCTCCTAGATATGCAAAGGAGGCCATGAGAGGCCAGGACCGTTGCCTCGACCGGGAAACTTTCTTCGCGAAGTCCGAGGAGGCCCGGACTCCCAAGAGAAGCTAAAGAAACCGTTAGTACGCCAAAGCATCGGAATAGTTGCCCGTGCATACAGGTTCAGCTTCCACGTACCCCTGAACGCCCCGCCCCGGAGGCCCCACCCCATGACGCACACGACCGACCGGCCCACCCGCGGAGCGAGCGGAGCCGTCGTCCCCGTGCTCGCCTTCGCGGGCATCGTGGTCGCGGTGATGCAGACCCTGCTCGTCCCGGTCATCAAGGACCTGCCGCAGCTGCTGGACACCGCCCCCAGCAACGCCACCTGGGTCCTGACCTCCACCCTGCTCTCCGGCGCCGTCGCCACCCCGATCATGGGACGCCTCGGCGACCTCTACGGCAAGCGGCGCCTGCTGATCCTCAGCCTCGCCGTGATGGTCGTCGGCGCGCTGGTCAGCGCCCTCACCAGCGACCTGCTCACGATGATCGTGGGCCGCACCCTCCAGGGCTTCGCGATGGGCGCGATACCGCTCGGCATCGGTCTGATGCGCGACATGCTGCCCCGCGAGCGGCTCGGCTCGGCGATGGCCCTGATGAGCTCCTCGATCGGCGTCGGCGGCGGCCTCGCCCTGCCCGCCGCGGCGCTCGTCGCCCAGCACGCAGACTGGCACGCCCTCTTCTACGGCGCCGCAGGCCTCGGCGCCCTCTCCATCGCCCTCACCCTCCTCGTCGTACCGGAGTCCCCGGCGCGCGCCGAGGGAACCTTCGACCTGCCGGGCGCGCTCGGCCTCTCCGCCGGCCTGGTCCTCTTCCTCCTCCCGATCACCAAGGGCAGCGACTGGGGCTGGACGTCCGGCACCACCCTCGGCCTGTTCGCCGCGTCGGCCGTCGTGCTCGTCCTGTGGGGCGCGTACGAGCTGCGCGCCGCCGCCCCGCTGGTGGACCTGCGGACGACGGCCCGACCCGCCGTCCTCTTCACCAACCTCGCCTCGATCATGGTCGGCGTCAGCTTCTACGTCGTCTCGCTGGTCCTGCCGCAGCTCCTCCAGCTGCCCACCGCCACCGGGTACGGCCTCGGCCAGTCCATGGTCGTCGCCGGTCTGCTCGTGGCGCCGCTGGGCCTGACGATGATGGTCACCGCGCCCGTCTACGCCCGGCTGTCCGCCAAGTACGGCCCCAAGGTCACCCTGATCATCGGCATGCTGATCATCGCGATCGGCTACGGCGCCGGCCTCGGCCTGATGAACGCGGCCTGGCAGAGCCTCGTCATCGCGGTGGTGCTGGGAGCGGGCATCGGCCTCGCGTACTCTTCGCTGCCCGCGCTGATCGTCGGCGCGGTGCCGGCCTCGGAGACCGGCGCGGCCAACGGCCTCAACACCCTGATGCGGTCCATCGGCACGTCCGTGTCGAGCGCCGTCATCGGCATGGTGCTGGCCAACACCGCGAACCACGTGAACGGGGTCGCCGTCCCGACCATGCACGGCTTCCGGGTCTCCTTCCTGATCGCCACCGCCGCCGTCGCCGTCGGACTGCTCTTCGCCCTGATGCTGCCGAAGGCGAACCGGGCTCCGCAGTTGCTCGCCGGCAGCGAGGAGGCGTTGCGCGCCCGGGCCGAGGTCACGCTGATCGACCATCGGGGGCGGGAGGCGGGGGCCACCGTCTCGGGGGATGACGGCAGCTCCCCGGGGAGACGGTGACGGCGTAGCGCCCGGTGGGTTGTGTTGTGTGGCGGCTGCGGGTTGGTTGTGGCTGGTCGCTCCCCCACTCTCGGCTGCGCTCGAGCGGGGGGACCCCCATCGCGGCGGAGCCGCATGTCGATACGGCCCCACGCCCCTTCGGGGCGCTGTTGGTACCCGTCGTTGAATAGGCGAGCATGGGGCGCCAGAGCGTCGTACGACCGAGAGGAAGCGCCCCATGGCTGCCGCCGACCCCAAGCCCTCGATTCTTGCCGCGTTTGAGGCGGCGAAGGGGTTCATGCCCTTGGACGAGGGGCTTGCGTTGTATGCGGCTGCTGTTGAGGCGGGAGCGCTTGGGCTGCCGCTGCTGGAGGTCGGGACCTACTGCGGGCGGTCCACCGTTCTGCTGGCCGACGCGGCTCGGGAGGCGGGAGTCGTCGCGCTCACCGTCGATCATCACCGGGGGAGCGAGGAGCAGCAGCCGGGGTGGGACTATCACGACCCGGAGACCGTCGACCCCGAGATCGGGCTGATGGACACGCTGCCCACCTTCCGCCGCACCCTGCACCGGGCGGGCCTGGAGGAGCATGTCGTCGCCCTGGTCGGACGCTCCCCGCAGATCGCGAAGATCTGGAACTCGCCCCTCGGCCTCGTCTTCGTCGACGGCGGTCACACCGACGAGCACGCCACCGCCGACTACGAGGGCTGGGCCCCGCATGTCGCCGAGGGCGGCCTCCTCGTCATCCACGACGTCTTTCCCGACCCCGTCGACGAGTTCACCGGGCAGGCCCCCTACCGCGTCTACCTGCGCGCCCTGGCCTCCGGCGCCTTCACCGAGGTCTCCGACACCGGCTCGCTGCGCGTACTGCGGCGAACCGGCGGCGCCGGGATCTAGGCCCTGACAACCCCGGTCCCGGCGGCCCCGGTCCGCTACAACCAGCCCCTGGCGGCGGGCCTCGCGCAGGGCCTCCGTGCGGTTGCGGGTGTCCGTCTTGCCGATGGCCGAGGAGAGAGGGGGCTTCCAACCCGGGCGGGCTGAGGTTCACGGGCGCTCGAACGGCTGGCGGCCGCTGTCACCCCTCCGGCACCGGCTGTTCGCCGGGGGCGGGGGATCCCGCCCTGTCCTGCCGCGATGTCGGCGACCGTCGCTCCGCCCGCAGTGCCATCTCTGCTCCCTGCGTTCCAGCGGTGTCCACTCCTTCGACGCTACAACCGCGGACGGCGCTTCGGCAGATCCGGACGTCACCGGTTCACGCTTGGCGAGCCTCCCCGCCCGCCCTCTCTGACACCCCGTCAGGAGCCTTCACAACTGTCGAGCCCTGGGCTATACAAAAGGCGCCGGACTGGAACGCGTTCTAGATCGGTGCGCGACGGCCTCGGTGCGCCCGATCGGTGCGGACGGTCGCACCGAGGTCTTGGACAGGACCGTGACCTCGACGGACCTCGACGGACACTCAGGAGCCCCATGCCCATCGACGCAGCCAAGGCGGTCGCCGCCGAACCCCGGTCCGGCGAGATCTCCTGGACCCGCAAGGACGTCCAGCTCTACCACCTCGGGATCGGCGCCGGCCTCCCCGCCACCGACCCCGACGAGCTGCGCTACACCCTGGAGTCCCGCCTGCACGTCCTGCCGAGCTTCGCCACCGTCGCGGGCTCCGGCTCGCCCGGTGTGATCAGTGGACTGTCCATGCCCGGTGTCGACGTCGACCTCGCCCGCGTCCTGCACGGCGGCCAGCGCCTGGAGATCCACCGCCCCCTGCCGACCGAGGGCACCGCCACCGCCACCGGCCGGATCGCCGCCGTGTACGACAAGGGCAAGGCCGCCGTCCTCGTCATGCGCACCGAGGTGGCCGACGCCGAGGGCCCGCTGTGGACGAACGACGCCCAGATCTTCGTACGCGGGGAGGGCGGTTGGGGCGGTGACCGGGGGCCGTCCGGACGCCTCGACCCGCCCGCCGGGGAGCCGGACCGGACCGTCGAGCGGGCCGTACGCGAGGACCAGGCGCTGCTCTACCGCCTCTCCGGCGACTACAACCCGCTGCACGCCGACCCCGAGTTCGCCAAGCGCGCCGGGTTCGACCGGCCCATCCTGCACGGCCTGTGCACCTACGGGATCACCCTGAAGGCGGTCGTCGACACCTTGCTCGACGGGGACGTGAGCCGGGTGCGGTCGTACACCACCCGCTTCGCCGGTGTCGTCTTCCCCGGCGAGACCCTGCGCGTCCGGATGTGGCGCGGGCAGGGCGAGGTGCGGGTGGCCGTGAGCGCCGTCGAGCGGGACGACGCACCCGTCCTCGCCGACACCGTCGTAGAGCACTCCTGAACCACCCATTTCCGTAAGGGGATCGCCCCGTAAGGGCACCGAGGGGAGCCGCACCATGCGCGCAGCCGTACTGCACGAGATCGGCCAGGACAAGCTGGAGGTCCTCGACGACGTCGAGGCGGTGGGGTTCGGCCCGGGCCGGGTCAGGATCCGGGTCCGGGCCACCGGGCTGTGCCACTCGGACCTCTCCGCGATGGGCGGGGTGCTGCCGCAGCCCGCGCCGTTCGTGCCCGGACACGAGGGCGCGGGCGAGATCCTGGAGGTGGGGGAGGGCGTCACCCGGGTGAAGCCCGGTGACCGGGTCGTCGTCTGCTGGCTGCCCGCCTGCGGCGCCTGTCCCGCCTGCAAGCGCGGCCAGACCGAGCTGTGCCTGGCCGGGTTCATGAACGCGGGGACGCCCAACTTCCGCCGCCCCGGAGGGGATGTGTTCGGTTTCGCCGGCACCGGCACCTTCGCCGAGGAGGTCGTCGTCGACGCGGGCTGCGCGGTCCCGATCCCCGATGACGTGCCCTTCGACATCGCCGCGCTCATCGGGTGCGGGGTGACCACGGGTCTGGGCGCCGCGCTCAACACCGCGGACGTGGAGGCCGGGTCGTCCGTAGCGGTCATCGGCTGCGGCGGGGTCGGCATCTCGGCCGTGCAGGGCGCGCGGCTCAAGGGCGCCGCCGAGATCGTCGCCGTCGACCCGGTCGCCTCGCGCCGCGAGTCCGCCCTCAGGTTCGGGGCCACGAGGGCGGTCCCGCCGGAGGAACTGCCCGGCGCCAAGCAGGAGGTCACCGGCGGCGAGGGCTTCGACTACGTCTTCGAGGTCGTCGGCCGCTCCGCCACCGCCCGCACCGCCTACGAGAACACCCGGCGCGGCGGCACCCTCGTGGTCGTCGGCGCGGGCGCCATGGACGACCACCTCCAGCTCAACATGTTCGAGCTGTTCTTCGACGAGAAGCGGATCCTGCCCTCGATGTACGGCGGCGGAGACGTCCTGACCTCCTACGAGCGCACGATCGCCCTGTGGCGGGCCGGCCGGATCGACCTCGCCGGGCTGATCACCCACCGTGTCCCGCTCGCCGAGATCAACGAGGCGCTGGACCAGATGCGCACCGGGACGGCCCTGCGCACCTGCATAGAGATCTGAGGGGCGGGCCCACGGATGTCACGCCCACGGACGTCACTGCCTCCGGAACTGCCTCCGGAACTGCCACTGGAGGGGCTCGCGGCGGTCGTCACCGGTGCCGGGCGCGGGCTCGGCCGGGCCGAGGCACTGGAGCTGGCCCGGCTGGGCGCGGCGGTCGTCGTCAACGACTACGGACAGCCCGGGCGCGACGGCTCCGGCGAGGCGTCGGCCGCCCCGGCGGAGGAGGTCGCGGCCGAGATCCGGGCGGCGGGCGGCACCGCCCTCGTCCACACGGGCGACGTCTCCGACTTCCGGCAGGCCCGTGAACTGGTCGAAACGGCGATCGCCGAGTTCGGCAGGCTGGACGTCGTCGTCAACAACGCGGGCATCCTGCGCGACCGCATGGTCTTCTCGATGGCGGAGGGGGAGTGGGACGCGGTGATCCGGGTCCACCTCAAGGGCCACTTCAACACCACCCGCTTCGCTGCCGCGCACTGGCGGGAGCGCGCCAAGGCGACGGGCGCCCCCGTCTACGGGCGGATCGTGAACACCTCGTCGGAGGCGTTCCTCGCAGGGTCGGCCGGGCAGCCCAACTACGCGGCGGCGAAGGGCGGGATCGTCGGCCTGACGACGTCCAGCGCGCTGGCCCTCGCCAAGTACGGCGTGACGGTCAACGCGATCTGCCCGCGGGCCCGGACCCGGATGACGCAGGACGTCTTCGCCGGGTTCGAGCAGCCCGCCGAAGGACTCGACCCGCTCGCCCCCGAGCATGTGGCGCCGCTCGTCGGGTACTTGGCGTCACCGGCCGCCGCGCGGATCAACGGGCAGCTGCTCGTCGTGCACGGCGGGATGGTCGCGGTGGTCGAACGGCCGCGGGTGCGGGCGAAGTTCGACAGCAAGGGCGACACCTTCGGCTTCGAGGAGCTGGACACCGTCCTGGGCGCCCACTTCGCGGACCGGCCGGAGGGGGAGACGTTCGCGGCGGCGGAGGTGCTGGGACTGAAGAGAGAACAGCAGTAGGAGAGCGGTGCATGTGCAGGGGCCCGGTCGTCCGGGTGCGGACGACCGGGCCCCNCCGGGCCCCTGCCGCGTACTTGTCAGGCGGCTGCGGCTGCGGCCGCCTCGGCCTTGTTCTCGGCCGGCTTGCGGTGCCGCCCGCTGGGGGCCGCGTTGCCGTCCTGGGCCGAGATCTGCCCCCGGTGCCGGCCGTGACCCGCCGCCTCCTGGGCGTCGGCGGACAGCGGCTGCGTCGTGCTTGCGTCGCTCATCTGGTGAGTTCACCCCGTCAACATGATCTTCTTACAGCCGGGTGATTTTATCCGGCGCACCACGGGGCGAATCCAGGCAGCCGCGCCAACCGCAGCTAGTTCGTTACAAGTCGGCTCAGAGGAGCCTCCTGCAAGGGCACGGGGCGCGGAGTCGTGGGCTCTGGAGCCGTCGGTTCCGGTGGGGCCGGCTCCGGTTCCGCGGTGGGGGCGGGGACGGTGGGCGGGGTCAGCCGGGCCACCGCGCAGGGTTCGTCCGCCGTGGCGTACGGCAGGCGCAGCACACCGTCCGCTGTCCACAGGCCGCTGCCCGCCAGCCAGCCCTCGGGGACGGCGAGTTGGTGGAGCCGCCGTTCCGCCGCGCGCCAGGTGCCGACCCAGGTGCCGCAGGGGCCGTCGATGCGCAGCGCCACCGCGCAGCCCTCCGGGAGGAGCAGTTGCCCGGGCTGGACGGCGAACGGGGTGAGCGTGCAGTCGGGCAGCCGCAGGGACTCCGGGAACCGGACCGGCAGCGTGCTGCCGACCACGCCCCACCCGAGCCGGGGCGTGCCGGGGGAGGGGGCGTCCGAGCGGATCACCAGCAGGCCGCTGTCCGGGTCGGCGAGCAGGAGACGGTCGTCGCTGTCGGCGGCGATCTGCAGCAGCGGGGAGACCTCGCCGCACTCCAGGTCCACCACGACCGTCTTGGTCCGGCCGTCGAGTTCCCGGTCCAGGGCGAGCAGACGGCCCGTACGGTCCAGCCAGACGCCGCCCGAGCAGCGCCCCGGGACGTCGGCGAGGCGCTCGGGGCCGAAGGCGCCGCCTGCCACCAGCCACACGGTGCTGGTGCGCTCACCCACGGCGAGGGCGTAGGCGCGTTCGCCGCAGGGCGCCGGCGCCAGCAGGTGCAGCCGGGCCCCCTCGCCGCGGCACTCCACGGCGCCCAGGGGGAGTTCGCCGGTGCCCGGGCCGGTGGGGTAGAGGAGGGAGAAGGTGTGCCGGTCCTGGACGGACCGGCACACCAGCACCCGGCCGTCGGCCAGCGGCTGCACCTCCGTGCCGGGCTCCTCGGGCTGGTGGACGGGCAGGGGTACCGCGTAGGGCTCGGGGCCGTCGAGGGTCCAGCGCTCCGGGAACCAGGCGTCGGCGTGGGGGCCGCGGGCGAGGCGCGCGGCGTAGGCGCCGTCCGCGCTGATCACACAGGGGGTCGGGAGGACGGGCGGGGTGGGGTCCTCGTCGCCGCCCTCCGCGGTGGGTTCGATCGCACAGGCCGTCATGGGTCGGTCACCTCCGCCGAAGAAGCTAGTTTTCGTACGCGCGGCCGGGCGAGCGGGAGCCGGGGGGCTTCCCTCGTACGAGTGGTGCAGAAGCGATTCATCAGAGGCGGACGGGGTGGCTGTGCTGTTCCCCGCCGGATGCGGCGGTCCCGGATGCGCCGGCGCCGGACGCGGCCGCGGTGCCGACGGGTGTCCGGCGCCCGGAGTCCCGCCGGATGTGGCCGACGCCGGTGGCGGATGCGGCGGTGTCATGTGCACACACTCCCGTCCGTCCCAGGTCCGCGAAGCGGCCAGGTAGCCTTTTCCCCGTGCCCCGTCTGTCTGAAGTCATCGCCGCGCTGGAGAACCTGTGGCCCGCCGAGCGGGCCGAGTCCTGGGACGCGGTCGGCACCGTCGTGGGGGAGCCGGATCAGGACGTCTCCCGGGTGCTGTTCGCCGTCGACCCCGTGCAGGATGTCGTCGACGAGGCGGTGAAGCTCGGCGCCGGTCTGCTCGTCACCCACCACCCCCTCTATCTGCGCGGGACGACGACCGTCGCGGCCTCCACCTTCAAGGGCCGGGTCGTGCACACCCTCATCAAGAACGACATCGCCCTGCATGTCGCCCACACCAACGCCGACACCGCCGACCCGGGCGTGAGCGACGCCCTCGCCGGCGCGCTCGACCTGCGGGTCGTGCGGCCCCTCGTGCCCGACGCGAGCGACCCCGAGGGGCGGCGCGGCCTCGGCCGGATCTGCGAGCTCGACCACCCGGTCACCGTCCGCGAGTTCGCCGCCCGCGCCGCCGAACGGCTGCCCGCCACCGCGCAGGGCATCCGGGTGGCCGGCGACCCCGAGGCGCTCGTGCGCACGGTCGCCGTCAGCGGCGGCTCCGGGGACAGCCTCTTCGATCACGTCCGTGCCGCCGGCGTCGACGCCTTCCTCACCGCGGACCTCCGCCACCACCCGGCGTCCGAGGCCCGCTCCCGCAGTCCTCTCGCGCTGCTCGACGCGGCGCACTGGGCCACCGAATGGCCCTGGTGCGAGCTGGCCGCAGCCCAGCTCGACGAGATCTCCGACCGCAACGGATGGGGCCTGAGGGTCCACGTCTCGCACACGGTCACCGACCCCTGGACCGCCCACGCGGCGTCCAGCCCCACCTCTAGCGCACTGGGAGCCCCCAACTGAACGCCGCGCCCGCCGACCAGATCCGCCTTCTCGACGTCCAGGCCCTCGACGTCCGTCTGCAGCAGCTCGCGCACAAGCGCAGGTCGCTGCCCGAGCACGCCGAGATCGAGTCGCTGACCAAGGATCTGACGCAACTGCGCGACCTGCTCGTGGCCGCGCAGACCGAGGAGAGCGACACCGCCCGCGAGCAGACCAAGGCCGAGCAGGACGTGGACCAGGTGCGCCAGCGCGCCGCCCGCGACCAGCAGCGCCTGGACTCC
Organism: Streptomyces sp. T028; assembly: GCF_048159505.1. Taxonomy (NCBI): domain Bacteria; kingdom Bacillati; phylum Actinomycetota; class Actinomycetes; order Kitasatosporales; family Streptomycetaceae; genus Streptomyces; species Streptomyces sp. T028. Next base: position 16,997 of record NZ_JBLRVZ010000075.1, on the reverse strand, counting down.
GGCGCGGTCACCTCCCCCAAGGACCTGGAGAACCTCCAGAAGGAGATCGTCTCCCTCGCCAAGCGCCAGGGCGACCTCGAGGACGTCGTCCTGGAGGTCATGGAGCGCCGAGAGTCCGCGCAGGAGCGGGTCGCCGAGCTGACCGAGCGCGTCGGCGCCGTCCAGGGCAAGATCGACGACGCGACCGCCCGCCGTGACGCCGCCACCGAGGAGATCGACGGCGAGGCCTCCTCGGTCACCAAGGAGCGCGAGGTCGTCGCCGGGTCCGTCCCCGCCGACCTGCTCAAGCTGTACGACAAGCTGCGCGAGCAGCAGGGCGGCATCGGCGCGGCCAAGCTGCACGCCCGCACCTGCCAGGGCTGCCGCCAGGAGCTCGCCATCACCGAGCTCAACGAGATCCGTCAGGCCGCGCCCGACACCGTCGTACGGTGCGAGAACTGCCGCCGGATCCTGGTGCGCACATCCGAGTCCGGGCTGTAGGGGGACTGCGGCGTGCGGGAGTTCATCGTCGAGGCGGACGGCGGGTCGCGGGGCAACCCCGGGCCCGCGGGGTACGGCAGTGTCGTGATCGACGCGGCGACCGGGGAGACCCTCGCCGAGCGCGCCGAGTTCATCGGGGTCGCCACGAACAACGTGGCCGAGTACCGGGGGCTGCTGGCCGGTCTGCGCGCCGCCCTCGAACTCGACCCGTCGGCCACGGTGCGGGTGCGGATGGACTCCAAGCTCGTCGTCGAGCAGATGTCGGGCCGCTGGAAGATCAAGCACCCCGACATGAAGCCGCTGGCCGCCGAGGCCGCCCGGCTCGTCGCGCCCGGGCAGGTCAGCTACGAGTGGATCCCGCGCGAGAAGAACAAGCACGCCGACCGGCTCGCCAACGAGGCGATGGACGCGGGCCGACGCGGCGAGCAGTGGGACCCGGAGGCCTCCCGGGCCGCCCTGGACACGGCCGCTTCCGCCAGGGCCGCCAGGGCCGTGCCGGAGCCGTCCGGCCCGCCCGGAGACGCGACGGCGGGCGCGGCGAAGGCCCGCGAGGCCCTGGCCCAGGCACGTACGCCCCACCCGACGGAGCCCTCGAAGGAGGCGGAGATGCCCACCCCGACAGGCGCCGCGACCACCGACTCAACAGACGTCACCGGTCCCGTCCGTCCCGTCGGCGCCACTGGCTCAGCCGACGTCACCGGTCCCGCCCGCCCTGTCGGCGCCACTGGCTCAGCCGACGTCACCGGCCCCGCCGACACGGACCCCACCGCCGTCCCGAAGGCCGCCGCCGATCTGCGGGCGGCCCGCACGGTCGCCACCCCGGTCGGTACGGGCGCGACCTCGGCCGGTGGTATGGCCACGAGCCCCTCCGTCGGCTGGGGTTCCGCTCCCGACCTGGGTGCCCCCGCCACCTTCGTCCTGCTCCGGCACGGCGAGACCCCGCTCACCCCCCAGAAACGGTTCTCCGGCCGCGGTGGCACCGATCCCTCGCTCTCCGAGGTCGGCCGCGAGCAGGCAGAGCGGGTCGCGGCGGCGCTCGCCCGGCGCGGCACGATCCAGCACATCCTCGCCTCCCCGATGGCCCGCACCCGCCAGACCGCCGGTGCCGTCGCCGCCCGCCTCGGTCTGGAGGTGACGATCGAGGAAGGGCTGATCGAGACGGACTTCGGCGCCTGGGAGGGGCTCACCTTCGGCGAGGTCCAGGAGCGCTACCCCGACGACCTGACCCGGTGGCTCGCCGACCCCGAGGCCGAACCGACCGGCGGCGGCGAGAGCTTCACGGCCACCGCCACCCGGGTCGCCGCCACCCGCGACAAGCTGGTCGCGGCGTACGCGGGCCGCACGGTCCTGCTGGTCACCCATGTGACCCCGATCAAGACGTTCGTACGGCTCGCCCTGGGCGCCCCGCCCGAGTCCCTGTTCCGCATGGAGCTGTCGGCGGCCTCGCTGTCGGCGGTGGCGTACTACGCCGACGGCAACGCCAGCGTCCGCCTCTTCAACGACACATCGCACCTGCGGCCCTGAGCGCGGAGGCGGCGCGTGCCAGGTCCTCGATCCGGGCCCAGTCCCGCGCCGCCACCGCGTCCGCCGGCAGCATCCAGGTCCCGCCCACGCACGCCACGTTGGGCAGCGCGAGGTACTCCGCCGCGTTGTCCGGGCCGACCCCGCCCGTCGGACAGAAGCGGGCCTGCGGGAGCGGCCCGGCGAGGGACCTGAGGTAGGCGGTCCCGCCGGCCGCCTGCGCCGGGAAGAACTTCATCTCCCGCACCCCGCGCTCCAGCAGCGCCACCACCTCGGACGTGGTCGACACCCCCGGCAGATACGGCAGTCCCGACGCCCGCATCGCCGTCAGCAGTACGTCCGTCCAGCCCGGGCTCACCAGGAACCGCGCCCCGGCCGCCGCGCACGCCGTCACCTGCTCCGGCGCGATCACGGTCCCGGCCCCGACGACGGCGTCCGGGACCGCCCCGGAGATCTCCCGGATCGCGTCGAGCGCGACCGGCGTCCGAAGCGTCACCTCGATCGCGGGCAGCCCGCCCGCCACCAGCGCCCGCGCCAGCGGCACGGCGGCGGACACGTCGTCGAGGACCACCACGGGCACGACCGGGGCCAGATCCAGTACCGAGGCAGCCGAAGGGGAGGGCGACGGTGAGGTCATGCGCCTCATCCTGCCCTCGGGGGTGCAACCCGCGCAAAGGCCATTGCGTATGTTGCAACAGGCGCCCAAAAGGCGTCCAAAAGGTGCCCACCGGGCGCTTGGCGCCGGCTCAGTGCACCTCGTCCACCAGCACATCCAGCGTCCAGGGCGTCCCCGCCCCCGCCGGCTCCCGCACCTCCACCACGTACCCGAGCCCGCGCAGCGCCTCCACCAGCTCCGCCGGGCCCTTCGGCGCGATCCCGGCCGCCAGCAGGCCCCGTACGATCCGCCCCTTCGTCGCCTTGTTGAAGTGGCTGACGACCTTCCGGGTCGGCGCGTGCAGCACCCGCACGGTCGCCGTCCGCCCGGCCACCTCCCCCTTCGGCTTCCACGCGGCCCCGTACGCCGCCGACCTCAGGTCGAGCACCAGCCCGTCCCCGGCCGCCTCGGGCAGCACCTCCGCCATCGGCGCACGCCAGTGCGTGCCCAGCGCCCCGAGCCCCGGCAGCCTCACCCCCATCGAGCAGCGGTACGACGGGATCCGGTCCGTCACCCGGACGGCACCCCACAGCCCCGAGAACACCAGCAGCGACCGTGCCGCGCGCCTCTTCGCCGCCGCGTCCAGGGAGGCCAGGTCGAGGGCGTCGTACAGCACCCCCGTGTAGATCTCCCCGGCCGGCCGGGCGCCCGCGGTGCGCAGTTCCGCGTTCTTGGCGACCTCGCCGCGCAGTCCCTCGCTGAGCCCGAGCACCTCGCGCGCCTTCTCCTCGTCGCTCGCGCACAGCTCGGCCAGCTCGCCGAGCACGGCCTCCCGGGCGGCGGTCAGCCCCGGCAGCGCCAGCGACTCCAGCTTCAACGGCGCGCCACGACCGGACGAGGCCTTCCCCTCGGAGGGCGGCAGCAGGACAAGCACGGGGTCTCCTTCTGTAGAGCCCTACTTCTGTAGAACTCTTTCTGTAGAACTCTGCGACAGCGTACGGCGTGCCACCGAGCCGCCTTCGCCCTACGCTCGCCGTATGCCCCGCCGCCACATCCATGTGACCGGCGCGCCCCCCAAGCCGTCCTGCGGGCCGCCCTCGACACACTGCGCACCGAGCTCAAGGTCCCGCTCGCCTTCCCGCTCGGCGTCCTGACCGAGGCGATGGGGGTCCCCCCCCCGCTCGAGCGAAGCCGAGAGTGGGGGAGCGCGGCGAAGGCCCCGGCGCTGCCGCCGTACGACGCCACTGACACCCCCTTCCTCACGATCGACCCGCCCGGCGCCACCGACCTCGACCAGGCGGATCCGGTGCGCGGTGGGCCGGTCGCGCAGCAGCACCGACATGGTGAACGTCTCGACGAGGCACACGAAGGCGAACCCGGCCGTCATCGCGCCCTGCCCCCGCACATACCCGAACGCCCGCCCGTCCCCGACCCCGTGCAGCCGCCGGGCCGCCCACAGCGCCAGGCTGACGAGGAGCCGTATCTCGTGCAGGACGAGGGCCCGGGCCGCTCTCACGACTCCTCCATGAGGATCCGCAGGGTCCGGCGGACGGCCTCCGCCTGGGCCGGGGCGAAGTCGGCGTAGAGCGCGCGCATGAAGGTGTGCTCGTGGTCGACGGCGGCGCCGTCCGGGAGCAGCTCGCGCGGGGTGCAGTCGGCGAGCCGCCGGGCGGCCGTCTCCACCCTGGGGTCGTCGGGGTCGGCGTCGGCGAGCGCGTCCAGCAGGGCGTACGCCTCGTTGGCGCGGGCCACCGCCTCCGGCGACTCCATGATCGCCTCGACCGCCGCCAGCAGCCGCTCCCGCTCCGCCGGGGAGGCGGCCGTCTCGATCAGGGCGAGCACCTCGCGGTCCCGGGCGGCCATGGGCGAGTCCGAGAACCGGTCGGCCGTCCGGGCGAACAGCGCCGACAGCTCCGGCGAGACCGGCCCCTCGGCGGGCAGCCGCCCCGCGTCCAGCAGCACCCGCAGCCGGGCCCGTCGCTCCCGGATCGCGACCTCCTGCCGGGCCAGGTCCTGATCGAGCTCGGTGAGCACCTCCACGAGGTCCTTGCCCGCGTCCTCCGCGAGGACGTCCCTGATCTCCGCCAGCCCGAGCCCCAGCTCGGTCAGCCGCCGGATCCGCGCGAGGACGACGGCGTGCCGCAGCGTGTAGTCCCGATACCCGTTGGCCAGCCGCTCGGGCTCGGGCAGCAGCCCCAGCTGGTGGTAGTGCCGCACGGCCCGCGTGGTGACGCCGACGGCCTCGGCGAGTTCTCCGATCCGCATACGACCAGTAGAGACGTTGACGTCGCGGCAGGGTCAAGCACGGGCGGGGCGGCGCCGTGCCTGACCGTGGCCCCGATCGTGTGCCACGATCGAGGGAACGGTTCCCGATCTCACGGACAGGTGATCCACCGATGCCCGAGTCTGGCGAGCGACCGAAGAAGGAGGGGCGTGACATGACTGCCATGGCCCATGAGCCGCTCACGCAGGAAGAATTCCTGCTGGACGGCTTTCTCGCCCTGGACACCCCGGAGGGTTTCCGGGCGGAGCTTGTCGAGGGGGAGATCGTAGTGACACCGCCGCCGGATGGGGATCACGAGGACTACATCGGGCTCATCCTGGAGCAGGTTCTTGAGCGGTCACAGACCAGGATGCAGTTCTCGGGTCACAAAGGGCTGACGCTGGGGAAGGCGGAGGGGTGTCCGAAGGACCACGTCATCCCGGACGGGACGTTTGCCCCCAGGGCACTGCGCCTCTTTCGGGGAGCCGACTCTTGGATGCCCAGCGACGGCGTAACCCTGGTGCTGGAGGTCACCTCCACCAAGCCCAAGGCCGACCGCGAGGTCAAGCGCCGCTGCTACGCCCGCGCCGGCATCCCGTTCTACCTGCTTGTCGATCGCGACACGTCCGAGATCACGCTCTTCAGTGACCCCAGCGACGGCGGCGACTACACCCAACGCTGCGGCGTCTCCTTCGGCAAGCCCCTCACCCTCCCCGAGCCCTTCGCCTTCGACCTGGACACCTCGGACTTTCTCTGACCCTCCCCGTGTTGCACTCCTTCGGAGGAAAGGGGTGCGGTATGGAACAGGCGCTGTGGACGAGGGCGAGGCTGGGCCGGTGCGGCCCGCCGCTCGATCTTCTGACGGCGCGCTTCGACAAGCACGTCTACGCCCCGCACGCCCACGACGAGTTCACGGTGGGCGTGTGCACCGGCGGCTCGGAGATCATCGACTACCGGGGCAGCCAATTCCGCCACGGCCCCGGCGCCATCGTCGTCCTGGCCCCCGGCGAGATGCACACGGGCGGCCCCGCCACCACCACCGACGGCTACGCCTACCGCGCCCTGTACGCCGGCCCGGCCCTGCTCACCGAGGGTGTCCTCGGCGGTGAACCGCACTTCCGCGAACCACTGATCGACGACCCGGAACTCGCCGCGGCCCTCCGCTCGGCCCACACGGACCTGAGCGCCTGCCCCGACCCCCTGGAGACGGAGTCCCGCCTCCCCTGGCTGCTGACGGCCCTGGCCCGCCGCCACTCGACGGCCCGCCCGGTCGAGGACACCGTCCCCGGCGCGGGCCGCATAGCGCTCGTGGTCCGCGACCGCCTGGCCGACGAACTCCTGGCACCCCCGTCCCTGGCCGACCTCGCCGCCTCCCTCGGCCTCTCCCGATACCAGCTCCTGCGGGCCTTCCGTACGACGATGGGGGTACCGCCGTACGCCTGGCTGGCCCAGCACCGGGTGCACCGCGCCCGCGCCCTCCTGGACAGGGGACTGCGCCCGGCCGAGGTGGCGCCCCTGGTCGGCTTCGCGGACCAGGCCCACCTGACCCGCTGGTTCCGCAGAGTCCTGGGCGTGACGCCGGCGGCGTACCGCAACAGCGTTCAAGACAGTCGACCGTGATCCGGCCGAGACTGCGCGTATGACTGCACGCGGCTGGTTTCTGTTCTCCCTGATGGGAGTGGTCTGGGGCATTCCCTATCTGCTGATCAAGGTGGCGGTGGAGGACCTCTCCCCGTCCATGGTGGTGTTCACACGGTGCGCGCTGGGCGCACTGATCCTGCTGCCCTTCGCGATGAGGCAGGGCGGTTTTCTCCCGACCGTCCGCGCCCACTGGGCCCCGATGCTGGCCTTCGCGTGCATAGAGATTGTCGGACCCTGGTTCACCCTCACCGACGCCGAACGCCACCTGTCCAGCTCCACGGCGGGCCTGCTGATCGCGGGAGTTCCGATCGTCGGCGTCGTCGCGGCCCGTTTCTTCGGGGAGGGCGAGGTGCTGGGCGCCCGCCGGACGACGGGCCTGGCGGTGGGCCTGGCGGGGGTGGGAGTCCTCACGATCCCCCACCTGACCGGCGGAGACGCGAAGTCCCTGGCCGAGGTGCTGCTGACGGTGGTGGGCTACGCGACGGCCCCTCTCATAGCCGCCCGCCGCCTGAAGGACGTCCCGACCCTGCAACTGATCGCCCCCTGCCTGACCCTTTCCGCCCTGGTCTACGCCCCGGCGGCGGCGCTGACCTGGCCGGCCGAGACACCGTCCGCGTCGGTCCTGGGCGCCCTCGCGGCCCTGGGCGTGATCTGCACGGCGGTGGCGTTCGTCGCCTTCCTGGAACTGATCAAGGAGATAGGCCCGACGCGCTCGACGGTCATCACGTACGTCAACCCGGCGGTCGCGGTGGCGGCGGGCGCGATCTTCCTGGACGAGCCCCTGACGGCGGGCGTCCTGGCGGCCTTCGCCCTGATCCTCGCGGGTTCGGTGCTGGCGACGGCGGCGGGACCGAAGAAGGACGCGCGCCCGGTAACATGGTCGACACGGCAGACGAGCCGGGCGGACGGCCGCGTGGAGTCCCCCTAGGGGGCTTCCCGAGGAACGTCCGGGCTCCACAGGGCAAGGTGGTGGCTAACGGCCACCCGGGGTGACCCGCGGGACAGTGCCACAGAAAGCAAACCGCCCAGCACCTCGGTGCTGGGTAAGGGTGAAACGGTGGTGTAAGAGACCACCAGTGCCCAGGGTGACCTGGGCAGCTAGGTAAACCCCACCCGGAGCAAGGTCAAAAGGAGCCGCTGTGAAAGGCGCGCTCTGCGCGGACGTTCGAGGGCTGCCCGCCCGAGTCCGCGGGTAGACCGCACGAGGCCGGTGGCAACACCGGCCCTAGATGGATGGCCGTCTCCCCGGCCGCCGCGAGGCAGCCGGGCGACAGAACCCGGCGTACAGCCCGACTCGTCTGCCGCCACCTGCGGCTTTGCCTTGGAAAGGGCCTCTGATCTGCGACGGAGGCCCTTTCCGGTCTTTCAGGGGCTTGCCGCGTTAGGCGGCGGAAAGTCCCTCGGAAGTCCCTCGGACAGCGCTGAAAGTCCCTGAAAAGTCCCTGGAGCGGAGGGGCGGATGACGCCTCTGAGCTGGGGGTCGATGGGACATCACGCTGTCGCTCTGCCCCGCAGTTGACCGAAGCGAGCGTCACGGCCTAGCGGTTTTGCTCGGCTATGTCACCGGCTGGACTGCCGGCCGCGCGCAGGGCCTGCGCGGCATCGTCTCGGGCTCGGTGCAGTCTGCCGCCCCGGACAGCGGCGGGTGGTCTGACTCGGCTCATTTGAGCGGCGTCTGGAAAGGTTCAGAGATTCGGGCTGCGGTGAGGATGGTTGCGCCTCTACCGTGGGTCAGTCGAAATGAGACCGGGAACGTGTAGTCGAGGAGACGCCTTGGATCCGGTATCGGTGGGAGTGTTGGCGGCGCTGGCAGGCGGGGCCGGGGGCGAGCTGGGTCGGCAGGCCTGGGCAACGCTGAGTGAGTTGGTGCGGAGACCGTTCGGCAGGCAGGCGGCCTCCCCGGCACCCGGGGAGGCCGAGTTGGTGGCGCTGAGCGAGGCGCCAGGCGAACCGGCACGGGCAGAAGCGTTGAGTGGTGCCCTCGCCGCGCGGGCGGCCGTTGACCCGGAGTTCGCTGCCGCGCTGGACTCGTGGCGTGGCCAGATTCCAGCGTTGGCTGACGGCTCGGTGACCAACACAGTCAGTGGCGGTACCCAGCATGGTCCGGTGATCCAGGGTCGGGACTTCTCCGGCATCACCTTCAACAGTCCTACAGCTCCTCCCGCGCGGGAGAGTTGAAGGCTTCGGTCGACCCTTGCGACGTCCCGGGCGGCCCCGGTTCGGATGCCGTCGACGTAGGGGGTTGCGTCCCACCATCTGAATGACTTGGATCACCCGTGCGGTATTGAGCGGTAGCTCAGGACGTCCGAGCGTCCGCTGGGGGAGTGCTGCGTGGACTGGCGGTTTTCCTGATGTACGCATCCAGGTGTGCCCGGTATCGTTGAGGACACTGTCAGTGATGTTGTGGATACTGGAGGCAGTCGTGGCCCGCGCATGGGAAGCCGATCCGTCTGCGTTATTCGTCAAGCGCCTCGGTAAGTCGGCGGCGGAGCTGGGCAACTCCAAGGACGACGACGAGTGCCCGGACATCTGGCAGCTGAGCAACGGTGACGTTGCCGTGATCGGCCGCGATCTCACCGCGCACTACCGGTCGTGCCTGCCGAGCGAGGTGAACCTGGGGCCGGACGAGCGGTTGGTCGTCATCCCGGGCAACATGCTGAGTGCGGCGAAGGTGGACATTCCCGATGCTTGATCTCCTCGCTCCTGGGCTCCCGGACGAGCTGGGTGAGCGGCTCACACGCCAGGACTACAAGCGGGACTTCCGGGAGCGGCGCGCCGCGATCCGCGATGGGGAGTCCTGGAAACTGGAGCGGTTGCAGCACTTCGAGGAGACGAACGACGACAGCCGGGAGGCGCTGCGTCAGGGGGACTGGCCAGCAGTGTTGCGGCTGTTCGAGGCCGAACGTGACGCCTTGGTTCGAAGGGCCAGGGACGAAGTGTCGCGCGGGGCGGTCTTTCATCGTATTCGTGTGGTTGAGGAGCCGCTGACGCCGTATGTGCAGTGGGAGCTGCACTGGCTACGACTGAGTGCGGAATGCGGGCATTCCGTTCGCGTCCTGCCTGCTTCCGCGGTCGCCGCCGCGGAGGGCGATGCGCTGCTGCCGGAGTTGAACCTTCTGGACAGTCGGGTTCTCTACCGTGTGCTGTACACCGCTGCCGGTCAACCGGACGGGGCGATGCGCTTCACCGATCCCAGCACCGTGAGGAACTGGGCGGAGTATCTGCAGGAACTGTACGCGGCTGCGGAGGACGTCCAGGCGTACTTCAGCCGTGCCGTGGCCGACCTGCCTCCGCCGCCCGCGGCCTGACCAGGGCGCATCGATCGACGTGCCTACAGAGGGCAACAGGCGACCCGGAGACTCGCAGAACGACCTCTCCGGGTCGTCTCGCGATGTCGTACAGGCCGGGAGCGTCACTGGTGACATCCACTTCCACCACGCCGCCGCCCCGGGGCCATCGGGGCCCGTCCCACGCCAGCTCCCAGCCGACGTGAACACCTTCGTCAACCGCTCCCACGAACTGGGACAGCTGAACGCGGTGCTCGCCGACCGAAACGGCGGACGCGTCGTCGTCTCCGTTCACGTGGTGGCCGGCACGGCGGGCGCGGGCAAAACCTCGCTGGTCCTGCACTGGGCGCACCAGGTCAAGGACCAGTTCCCCGACGGCCAGCTCTTCGTCAACCTCCGCGGGTACGATCCCGGAGAACCAGTCACAGCCGCGCAGGCACTTCAGCGCTTCCTGCGGGCCCTGGGCGTGGCCCCGGCCGAGGTTCCCCAGGACGTCGACGACGCAGCAGCGATGTACCGCTCACTGATCGCCGACCGCCGGGTCCTGATCCTCCTGGACAACGCGGCCACGGTCAGCCAAGTCCGGCCGCTGCTCCCCGGCGGAGGAGACAGCCTCGTCGTGGTCACCAGCCGCAGCCGCCTGGCGGGTCTCTCGGTGCGTGACGGCGCCCAAAGGATCACCCTTGGCACGCTTCCGGAGCCGGAGGCAGTCGCTCTGCTGCGCGCGGTCACGAGGGGCTACCGACCCGAGGACGACGGCGACAAACTGGCAGAACTGGCGCGCCTGTGCGCCCGTCTGCCGCTTGCCCTGCGGATCGCCGCGGAACGGGCCGCCAGCCACCCGCACATGCGACTCGACGATCTCATCAGCGATCTGCGTGACGAGTCCGCCCTCTGGGACGCCCTCAGCACCGGCATCGATGACGAGGCCGAAGCAATCCGTTCGGTTTTCACCTGGTCCTATCGCGCTCTACCCACGCACTCGGCCCGCCTCTTCCGCCTCCTTGGCCTGCACCCTGGAGCGGCGTTCAGCCTCCCCGCTGCCGCCGCCCTCGGTGAAGCCACACCCAGCCGAACACGCCAGCTACTCGACGATCTGGTCGGGGCCCACCTGCTGGAGCAGACCGCTCCGGACCGGTTCCAGTTCCACGACCTCTTACGCGCGTACGCCACCGACCTTGCGCAGGCAGAGGAGTCGTCCGACCAAAGGCAAGCTGCGCGACGACGCGTCCTGAGCTGGTACCTCCACACCGCCGACGCCGCCCAGACGTGGCTCTATCCGTCAGAGGACCACCTGCCACTGCCTGAACCCTTGCCGGAAGTCACTCCCCTCGTCTTCACCGACTACAACGCCGCCGTCGACTGGTCCGAACGGGAACAGGGCAACTTCCTCCCCGTCGTGCGCGACGCCGCCCGAAACGGAATGGACGAGACGGCTTGGCAGTTGGCCACCATCCTGTGGTTCGCACGTCCCGCCTCCTCGTCGGAGCGGGACTGGCTGGAGCTGGGCCGAATCGGATTGGAGGCAGCGACAAGACGAGAGGAACAGAGAGCGCAGACACGGCTGCTCATCAACACGGGCATCGCGCACAGGGCTCTGAACAATTTCTCCGAGGGCCTGGACGCTCTGGAGCGAGCCGTCACGTTGGGTCGCAGCTCGCAGAGCCGGTTCGACGAGGCCCAGGCCCTCAACCTCATGGGCCTGATCCATCTACGACAGCGCGAACTCGACTTGGCGGACGCGCATTTCGGGCAGGCCATGTCCGTCTTCCGAGACCTGGGAATTGGTCAACGAGCCGCTACCGCGCTGTCCAACATCGCCAGCACTCGCCTGAGCGCCGGCCGCCTGCCCGAGGCCGCCTCGGTCATCGACGAGGCGCTTGCCGCGCACCGGGCCCTGGCCAATCGTGGCGGTGAAGGAAACCTCCTTCGGATCGCAGCCGCCCTGCGACTCGAAGAGGGCGACACGGATGCCGCCCGGCGATCCATCGACGAGGCGCTCGACATCGCGCTCGCCCTCCGCGACCACACCCGAGAAGGCTTCTGGCTCCTCACCCTCGGCGACATCCAGCGCACCGGCGGCCAGCACGGCGACGCCCTGACCTCCTACCAGCGCTCCGCCATGCTCCACCGACGCCTCGGCGACCGCAGCCGCGAAGCCCTGGCCTGGCGTGGCACGGGCCAGACGTATGCCGCGATGGACCGCCACGGCGAGGCCACCACCTTCCACCGCCAGGCCGCGGCCGTTCACCGCGACCTAGGGGACACGTGGCAGCTCGCCCTGGAACTCGACCACCTGGCCGCAGCCGTTCACCCGGAGGACCCCGAGACTGCCCGTGGCCACTGGATCGAGGCCCTGACCCACCTGACCCCTTATACCGACCCCCGGGCCACGTCCATCCGCTCCCGCATAGAAGCGTTGCTGACCCGAGCTACCGGTTGACGCCGTCGCTGATGTGGCCAACGACGCCACCAAGCTCGACGGAGATCCAGCCCGTTCGAGGAACGCCGGGCCCAGGTGGAGGACGCCCTCTTCGGCTCCCCACCCCTGGCGCCCGCGCTCCTGGTCGAGGACGAAGCCGGTGACATCGTCGGCCTCGCCGCCTACTCGTTCCTCTGGCCCAGCGCCGGTTCCACGCACTCCCTCTTTCTCAAGGAGGGGTCCAAGTGACAGGTAGCTCCATTCTGCCCAACGGGCTGTGCCTGCTGCCGCCCCGTCAGGCGTGCGCGAAAGGAAACGCCTGCCTGACCTGCGACAAGTTCGCCACGGACGCCACTTTCCTGCCTGAGCTCACCACTCAGCGACAGCGCACCGCCCAGCTCATCGAGGAACGGCAGAACGCGTTCACAGCCCGGACCGGACAGCCGATGGGTGCGGGCAACGTCTGGCTCGCCGGACGCCGCCAGGAACAGGACGCCCTCGGCCGCATCATCCTCAAACTGGAACAGACCCGCCTCGCAGACGGGCCCCCGCAAGCCGTCCGCGGTGCGGGCGTCGACGCCCACACCCACGGGATCACCCGAAGCCAGGACGGGAGCTGACCAGCATGCGAGGCAACCTCGACAACCTCCGACAGGCCGCCGCCCTCAAGAGCGCCGCCGCCCAGGACCGCGCCGAGAAGGGCCTGCGCGAGATGATCTGCCGCAGGCAACCCGTCACCTTCCGCGGCCTCGCCCAGACCGCCGACGTCTCGCTCGACTTCCTCTACCGGTCCACCGAACTCCGCCGACGTGTCGAACAGCTCCGGGGCCAGCAGCGAAACCACCCGCCGAGGCCGGCCCCACATCTGCCCGACGACTCGCCCAGCAGCGTCGTGCGCACCCTCACCGCCCAGCTCACCGAACTCAAACGGCGGCAGCGCGACGAGGTCCAGGCGCTGAGGCAGGCCCTCGAAGTCGCCCAGAGCGAGAACCTCGAACTGCGACGCCGACTCGGTCGAGGGTCGACACCAAGCCGGTCCACAAGCAGCGATCAAGCGGAGCCGTAACGAGCGCCAGACTAGCTCGTGGTGTCCCGTGATCGGGAACACTCCAAGGTGCCAGGGCTACGGCTCGCGCTCAACTGTGGCTTGCCGTCCCGAAATCCGAGATGAGCCCCTGGCAGCCCGAAATACAATGGTCACAGCTGATTTTGATCCCTGGTGTGAACTCTGGGCCCAAGGCCTGCCGGAGGTCCTCAACGTCGACTCCGAGGCTAGTGATTCTGGTGACCTGCCACCGCGGCCGACCAACCAACGCAACCGCTTCGATCACGCAATCCGTGATGCGGCTGTTGCACACTTGCCCGTCGTACTCGTTGCCCGGGATGTGGTCGCAGTCATCAGGATCTGCACCGCAGACAGAACACTCGGAGCCGCGAACACGCATCTCGGGACTCAGCCCCTCTCGGCGGTGCGCAAGGTCGACAGGGCACTCGCGGTAGTAGGCGCCTTCGCGGTACTCCAGGACGCATGACTCCCGATAGCTACGGCGGATGATTCCGCCCACCTCATCCAGCAGCCTGTGAGCGCGTTCGAACAGCTCCGGATCGTTTCCCTCTGACCGGTCCATGACCTCTCGCAGCTCTGCGCGGAGACGGAGAAGAACCTCTTTGACATGCTCGTCGGGGTGGCGCGCGCTCCGCGCCCCCTCGACCTCAACCTCGCACTGCTGGAACCGCTCACGCACGAGGAAGCCTTTCATGCTCGTCGGGGCCGCCATTGCGGAGCTGCTCGGCTGCCGCGAGAACGTCCTGCACGGAACCGTCCAGGACAGTCCGCTCATCGCCCCGGATGACTTCCAGGTGCAGCAGGGGCTGCTCGACACCAGGCTGCTGATCGCTCCCGGAACGAGAAGGCAGGTAGCTCTTGATCAACTCGACCAGGACGCCGCTGAGGACAGCCGAGGTGATTGCGGCGCCGAACTCAAGGATCGGCAGCCAGAACTCTGCCGCGTCGTGGGTCACATACTCTCGGTCGAGCTTCTCGTCTTCGAACGAGACCGTGAGGCCCTCCGCCCGAAGCAGCTTCGCGACCTTGATCGCCTCATATGGGTAGGTGCCCGGCGTGCCGCTGCGCGGCACGCTCGGGAGACCGGAGACGCCCCGTTTGATCAGTACTTCAGTCATTCATCCCCCCGACCAGTCAATCGCGACGAGTAATTATCGCATAACACCACGTCACCACAGTCGAACCTCGTGCGGACGCGACCGCAAGCGCTCTACCTGCACAAACAGCACCAGCTCACCTGTTTGCCCAAGATAGTCTCTGGCACACCACGTACCTCGGCCTGGTCGTTGACGAACTGGTCGGCGCTGGCCGCGAGGTGGACGCCGAGGTCCTGGCGCACATCTCCCCGGCCCGCAGCTCGGCGGTCAACTACTACGGCTCCATCACCGTCGACTACGACCGCGAACTCGCCCAGCTCGACGAGCACGGGCGCCGGCCGCTGCGCACCGCCGTCGGCGCCGCTGATCCCGCGCGAGGAGCTGCGGAACCGTGGTGACGCGGGACGCGTTTCTTGTTTTGCGTGAAATCATGGCGAGACCATACGAATTGGCGGACCGTCAGCCGATCTGAGGGGCCCGCCGGAGGCGAAGGGGGAAGGCGGGCATGACGCAGGGTTGGAAGATCACGGTCATCGTGCTGGCGGCCGTGGGGATTGTCTCCACGCCGCTAATCTGGCTGTTGGGCAGTCCTGGTGCGGGACAGCTGGCCGGGGCCTGCGTCCAGGCCGCCGTCGGCATCGCGGCCCTGGTCTGGGCCCTGTTCCAGCATCCGGGAAACCGTACCGAGGATACGGCCGTACGGACCGGGGCTGCGCGCGCGAGCGGCGGAGGCCGGGCCACCACGGGTGTCAAGCGTCCTCAGGGCCGCGGCAGCGGATCGGCGAGGGCGGAGAAGACCGGGAACGCCACCGCCACCGGCGACGGCAGCAGCGCCACCAGCGGCATCGACTACAGCTGACCGGACTGGCCGAAGCGCGGGCAGTAGAGGCGGAAGAAAGACGATCGCATGGCCGAGGAAGACAGCAACCGGCGCGCCTCCTGCGAAGCCGGCGCAGAGGTCACGGTGACCGACACCGGGGACGCTGCGGCCTCATCCGGGGGCACGGCGGTGACCGGCTACCGCGCCCTCGGCGCTCCGGTACGCCTCTCCCACACCGGGGACGCGACCGCCATCGGGGGCGGAATCGCCAACACCGGCTACCTGAACATCGGCACGCTGACCGTGCAACCGCGCGCGCCTCAGGAACCGGCCCTCTGGCCGCACCAGGTCGGCGTCATCCCCACTGCGGCGCGGTCTTTCCAGCACCGCACTGAAACGGACCGGCTGCGCACGGCGGTCGACGGTAGCGACACCATTGTGCTGACCCAGCTGCTGACCGGGATGGGCGGGGTCGGCAAGACCCAGCTCGCCGCCGACTACGCCCGCACCGCCTGGAACGACGACAGCACAGCCAGCGGCCTGGACGTCCTGGTATGGGTCACCGCAAGCGCCCGCTCACCCATCGTGACCGGATACGCCCAGGCCGGCGTGGAGCTGTGCCGGGCCGACCCAGGCGACCCGGAGAAGGCCGCCCGGTCCTTCCTCGCCTGGCTCACCCCCAAGGCCGGAGCAAAGCCGTTCCGGTGGCTGATCGTCCTGGACGATGTCACCGACCCCGCGGACCTGAACGGCCTGTGGCCGCCGGCCAGTCCTCACGGCCGCACCCTCGTCACCACCCGCCGCCGGGACGCCGCCCTCACCGCCCACGGCCGCCACACCATCGAGGTCGGCCTGTTCACCCGAGACGAAGCCCTCACCTACCTCACCAGCTCTCTGACCGACCGCAACGAATCCGCCGACCAGCTGACCGCCTTGGCCAAAGATCTCGGATATCTGCCCCTGGCCCTCTCCCAGGCGGCCGCCTACCTCATCGACACCGGCGAGACCGTGGCCGACTACCGCCACCTGCTGGCCGACCGCACCACCACTCTCGCCCACACCGCACCCGATGCCCTGCCCGACGACCAGGCTCTGCCCCTGGCCGCTGCCTGGTCCCTGTCTATCGATCGCGCCGACACCCTGCGCCCTGTCGGCCTGGCCCGCCCGATGCTTCAGCTGACCTCCCTACTCGATGCCAACGGCGTCCCCGAGACCGTCCTGACCAGCAAGCCCGTTCTCATCTACCTCGCCACACACCGCACCCGCACCGATCCGGCCCCCGCCGGGGGACCGGCCCCGGTAACCCCTCGGGACGCGAAGCGCGCCCTGAGCGCCCTGCACCGGCTCAGCCTCATCGACCACACATCCACCACCCCGCACCAGGCCGTCCGCGTCCACCAACTCATCCAGCGCGCCACCCGCGACACCCTCACCCCCCACCAACACGACCAGACCGCGCGTACCGCCGCGGACGCCCTACTCATCGTCTGGCCCGCCATCGAACGCGACACCACCCTTGTCCAGGCCCTCCGCGCCAATACACAAGCCCTGACCGCCTGCGCCGAAGAGGCCCTATACCGGCCGGATGCCCATGCGGTGCTGCACCGCATGGGCAACAGCCTCGGCGAGGCCGGCCAAGTTACCGCCGCCCGCGACCACTACCAGCACCTCACCCAAACCGCACGCCACCACCTTGGCTCTGACCACCCTTAGAGGGCAGTACGTGACGTGATGCCCGTTTCGGGCTTTCGGGTGGGGCTGTCGGGCTGGTCGTGGCCTGACCAGGCGGCTACGACTGTGGCTTG
>NZ_JBLRVZ010000074.1:0-26031 GCF_048159505.1 Streptomyces sp. T028 | reverse complement strand
TCGGTGACGGGTCGCCGGCTGTGACTCAGACCCTCGTGGGAGGCACCGTGACGACCAGTCACACCTACACGGATGTGACCGGGAGTCCGTACACCATCAGCGTCTCGTACGGCGGGGACACGAACTTCGCCGGTAGCACGGGTACGGACACCCAGACGGTGAACCAGGCGACGACCACGGCCACGGTGGCGTCGTCTCCGGATCCGTCGGTGGTGGGCGAATCTGTCACGGTGACGGCGACGGTGGTCGCGGACGCTCCGGGTGCCGGATCGCCGACGGGCACGGTCGTCTTCGACTTCGGTGACGGGTCGGGAACGACCTCCGCGACGGTGTCGGGCGGGGTGGCCACGGCCATCCACACCTACACGGATGTGACCGGGAGTCCGTACACGATCACGGCGGTCTACGGCGGGGACGCGAACTTCGTCGGTAGCGCGGGTTCGGACACCCAGACGGTGAACCAGGCGATGACCACGGCTACGGTGGCGTCGTCTCCGGATCCGTCGGTGGTGGGCGAGCCGGTCTCGGTGACGGCGTCGGTGGCGCCCGTTTCGCCGGGTGCGGGCACGCCGACGGGGACGGTTACGTTCGACTTCGGTGACGGGTCGCCGGCTGTGACTCAGACCCTCGTGGGAGGCACCGTGACGACCAGTCACACCTACACGGATGTGACCGGGAGTCCGTACACGATCACGGCGGTCTACGGCGGGGACACGAACTTCGTCGGGGACACCGCGACGGACAGCCACGTGGTGACTGCATAGGCCTAGCACCTCTGCCACAGAAGCCAACTGGCCCCCAACGGGGAGTGACGCTCGACCGGTAACTCCGGTCGAGCGTCGCCTCATGTGCACGATCTCACTGCGTGCCCGCGCCCACCGGATCATCCGGATCTGCGAACGCCAGGGTGTTCCCATCCTCGCCGAATGCGCCTACATGGGAGCCGGACCGTGGGTGACGACACCCCCCAAGCGCCCGCCGGGACGCGACCTCACGTCGACCCAGCAAACCGTCAGTCGAGCGCTGGCCACAGCACGGGCGCCGGTCGAGCGCAGCGTCGCACGACTTGGTTCTCGGGGCAGAACCCCTGATCTCGGATGTCCGCCAAAGCGGATCAAGCCGGCCTTCCGTTCCCATGACGTTCCCATGAGGGGCCCTCGGATGCCCCTGGGCACGGGGTGGGGGAGTCGGCTGAGGCCGGCCGCGGTCGCTGAAACGGTGAGCACCGCAGACCCCTTGGGGGCGCCAAAGGCCCCGCACTGAGCAGGGCGTCGGGGCCCTCGTCATCTGCGCGGTCACGCTGCTCTGTGCCTTATCGGGGCCAAGAAGGACCCCGCTGGCCGGCCGGCTGAGGTCCCTCGTTGGCAGGGGCAGTGTCTGCCGCTTGGCTAACCGATGTGCCTCAGTCGTCGCGATTCGGAGGCTCCTCCTCCGCTTGACCTGCCCCTATGCCGTTCAGGGCGCCGGCTTTGCGCACGATCTCCGAGTACGTCGCCGGCTTCAGGATCTTCTTGGCGTCGGCCGGATCCGGGCCCGCCGCGACGACGAGGTCAGTGAACACAACGACAGTCGGCTCTTCACGCTCTCGGCCACCGTCTGGCGGTCCATGCCCTGGGCCCCCTGCCGCCGTGGCTTGAACCGGAAGGCGCCCGAGCGACCGCACGTGATCAATCGCCGAGGTGATCGTTCGGACGTAGGCTGGAGTTGACCCGCGCGGAGGGTGGTCCGCATGAGCACACCGGGAATCCAGCCCCTCGACGCCTTCCGGGTACGGATGGGCCGCGAGGGATCGCAGACGGGGAACGGCGTCCGTGCACGGCGAAGATCCTGGTCAGGATGTTCGCGCTCGCGCACAGTCTCCCTGACCTGCGGACAAACCTTGATCGGAAACGCGGTGGAGATCGGCCGCGCAAAGTCCTGTACGGGGCCGTCAGTCGCTCGATCCGGCCTCGTACACCGCCGCATGCGACTCCGTCGAATCGGAAGATCCGGTGGGCGTGCGGCGGGCAGCGGCCTCAAGGCCGCTACGACGCCTTCCCGGGAAACGGGAGTGACGAAGGGGGTCCGGCATGACTTCGGCGGCATTCCCTCAGGGGCGGCCCGGCGCATCGGCCTGGGTACCCGAGGTCGTCATGACCGACCCGTACAACGCCCAGACTGCGTCGGCCGCGCTGGCCGAGCCCGTCACGCCTGTGGGCGCCTTCTTCGTGCGGGATCACTTCGGGGTGCCGCGGACGGAGCCGCACCGCTGGCGGCTGCGGCTCGCCGGCGCGGTCCGGGCACCGTTCGACATCGGCTACGACGAGCTGCTCGCGATGCGGCGCCGGGAACTCGATGTCGTACTGGAATGCGCGGGGAACGGCCGCGGTCTGATGACGCCGCGCCCGCCCGGAGTGCCGTGGGGTGAGCGGGCGGTGGGGTGCGCCCGGTTCGCGGGTGTGCCGTTCCGTGACATCGCCACCCGGGTGCGTATCGCTCCGGACACCCTGGAGTTCGTCTTCGCCGGTGCCGACTCCGGACAGGCGCACGGACGCCGGGTGGCCTTCGAACGCAGCCTCCCGCTCGCCGTGGCCCTCCACCCCGACACCCTGCTCGCCACGCACATGAACGGAGAGCCGCTGGTGCCCGAGCACGGGGCGCCGGTCCGCTTGGTGGTCCCGGGCAGGTACGCGGTCGCCGATGTGAAGTGGCTGGTTGAGGCGCGGGCTGTCACCGAGCCGTTCACCGGCGTATTCCAGGCGGAGGAGTACGTGTACATCGACTCGCGGGGCACTCCGGACGGTCCGGTCACGACCATGCGGGTCAAGTCGCTCATCACCGCACCGGATCCGGGCGCGATCGTACCGCTGGGGACGGAAACCGTCGTGCGCGGCCGGGCCTGGTCGGGCACAGGGGTGCCCGTGCGGCAGGTCGAGGTGTGCGCCGACGACTCGGCCGACGAGGCATGGCACGAGGCCACGCTCGAACCTCCGGCAGGCCCGTACGCATGGACCGGCTGGTCATACGTGTGGGCCCCACGGCGGCCGGGCCGCCACCGACTGCTGGCCCGCGCGACCGACGAGCACGGTGACACCCAGCCACCACGGGCACCGTGGAACGCCCAGGGCTACGGCTGCAACCCGGTGGCGAGCGTCGTGGTGGCCATCGTCTGACACGGATGAGGAACCCACACACGAGGAAGTGAGGAGGAAAGGATCATGGGCACCAACGGCTACACACACCCGGAGACGCTGGTGGACACCGGGTGGCTGGCCGCCCACCTCGACGACGGAACGGTACGCGTCATCGACGTGGACGAGGACACCACCGCGTACGAGGCGGGCCACATCCCCGGCTCCGTCGGCTGGAACTGGACGACGGACCTGCACACCGCGGTGGGCCGGGACTATGTGGACCGGGACGCGCTCGGGCAGCTGCTGGCCGCGGCCGGTGTGGAGGACGACACCACCGTGGTGCTGTACGGCGGCAACAACAACTGGTTCGCGGCGTACGCCTACTGGATCCTGCGGCTGCGCGGGTTCAGCAGGGTGAAGCTGCTCGACGGCGGCCGGAAGAAGTGGGAATTGGAAGGCCGTGAGATGACCCAGGAGGTCAGGGACTACCCGCGCACCGGCTTCACGGTGACGGGGCAGGAGAACCCCCAGTTCCGCGCGCTGCGCGGCGAAGTGCTGGAGAGCGTGGGGTCCGCCGCCCGCATGGTCGACGTACGGTCCCCCGAGGAGTACCGGGGTGAGACGCTGGCGCCTTCTCACCTGCCGCAGGAGCAGGCGCAGGTGCCGGGGCACATCCCCGGCGCGGCCAATGTCCCCTGGGCGCAGGCGGCCAACGACGACGGGACATTCAAGTCGGCGGACGAACTGAGGGCGCTCTACGCCGGGAACGGCATCACGCCCGACCGCGAGGTCATCGCGTACTGCCGTATCGGCGAACGCTCGTCGCACACCTGGTTCGCGCTCCACGAGCTGCTCGGCTATCCGGACGTCAAGAACTACGACGGCTCCTGGACCGAGTACGGCTCCATGGTGCGTGTTCCCGTTGAGATGGGGTGAGGGCCCGCGGACGTCCGGCCTGTGGTTCATCGGCCGCCTGTCGGCCCATGAACCACAGGGCCCTGCGGGCGGTGTCCCACAGGGGCAACGTCTTCCCGGGCATGAGCTGGTGGATGCCTGACCTGCCTGAAGGAACTGCGGGCGACGGCTGTCCCGCACCGGTACGCAGGGAGCGGACGGGTATCCGATTCCGTACGTCAGGGGTGTGGTGTGGCGGCCGGGTCTCGTACATCCGCTGGTGGGAGCGGCCGTCACACCCCCACCTGCAACGCGTGGCCCGTGCCCCTGGCCCAGTCGTCGGCCCCGCCGATGAGCACGGCCGGGCGGCGGGCGTCCGCGGCGGCGAGGAGGCTGGCGGCGGTCATGGCGCGCACGCCCTGCCCGCACATCACCACCGCCCCCTCCGCGGTTACCGGCGTCCTCTCGCGCAGGGTGCCGAGTTCGACGTGGACGGCGCCGGGGATGTGCCCGGCCACGTACTCGGTGTCCTGGCGCACATCGATCACGGGCAGGTCGCCGATGCCGCCGGCGGACATCGTCTCGATCACAGCGACGGGTCCGCCGTCATCCCTCCAGGTGTCCATGCCGCCGGCCAGCTGCCCGGCCAGGCGGTCGTAGCCGACCTTGGCCGCCTGCCAGGCCACCTCGGCCGAGTCCTGCCCGGGACCGAGGACGAACACCAGCGGCACATCCGGCGGCAGGAGCCAGCCCAGCCAGGTCGCGAACGCGTTCCGCAGTGCGATCGAGACCGCGCCGGGGATGTGCCCGGCAGCGAACTCGGTGACCGGGCGGACGTCGACCAGCCGCGCCCCCTGGCCGAGCAGGGTCCGCACCGCACCCGCGCTCAGTGGCGCCGGCCCGGGGCTGTCCGGCAGGAGGGCCGGGCCGCGCCGGTTGATCTCGGCGAGGCGGTCGAAGTACGCCGTACGTGGACAACGCCCGCCTCTACCATCGCGAGCACGACACGGCCCTCATCCTCCAGCGCAGCATGCTGCCCCAGCACATCACCCCGCCCCCGGGCATCGAAGTGGCCCACCGTTATGTGCCCGCCGGCGATGTCAACGAAGTGGGCGGTGACCGGTACGACGTGATCCGCCTCGAAGGCGGCAAGGCCGCACTCGCCATCGGCGACGTGATGGGACACGGCACAACGGCCGCAGCCGTCATGGGCCGTCTCTCGGCCAGCGTCCGGGCCCTCGCCCGCCTCGACCTCGACCCACGGGAACTCTTCCACCATCTCGAGGCCGAGCTGGAGGACCTCTCGGCGCCGATGCTCGCCACCTTCCTGTACGCCGTCGTCGACCCCGCGAACGGACTGTGCCGCATCACCCGCGCCGGGCATCCCCCGCCCGCCGCGGTCGCACCCGACGGCACCGCACGGCTCCTCGATGTGCCCCCCGGCACCCCGCTCGGCGTCGGCGGTACCCGCTTCACCACCACCGATACCCTCCTCGAGCCCGGCAGCCTTCTGCTGCTGTACACCGACGGCCTCGTCGAAGCCCGCGGCAGCGACATCGACGAGCGTCTCGCCGAACTCACCCACCTCCTCACCCAGCCCCCACCCTCCCTCGAACAGCTGTACGACACGCTGCTCACCCACCTGGTGCCGACCTCCGCCGACGACGACATCGCCCTCCTCGCCGCACGCCTCGGCAGGCCGACGACGTGACACGGCAACGTCGACGTCTCGCGGGATCCGGGAAGCCAGGGACCCGCAGCACTTCGAGCGGGTGTTGATCCCGGTGCCCGTCCATCGCAGTGCGTCATGCACGTGGGTGCCCTGATTCCGCACGGCTCTCGCGGTCGGTGATGACCTGCGTCGCGCGGTCGAGGCTGCGGAAAGAGCCATCGGTCGGCATGGCCTGTGTGCGGCTGCCGTGATCACCCGAGGGCGGGCCAGACGGGGTGAAGGCAACGTCCAGCCGGGTGAGCCCGCGGAAGTTGAGGCTGCGCCGCCATTGCGGCGCGGTGCCGTCGAGCCTGAGGCCGGGAAGCCGGGTGAGGAGTGCTTCCAGGACGACAGTGCCCTCCAGACGGGCCAATGCCGCGCCGAGGCAGAAGTGGGGCCCGTACCCGAAGGCGACGTGGCGCCCGCCGGACCGTTGCAGCTCCTGCAGCTCCTGCAGGAGCTGCAGGACAGCCTCCGGCTGTGCCCCGCGATTCAGCGCGACAAGGACCTTGTTCCGCCGCCCGGCGCACGACCGGCGCGCCGACCGTGCGGTCAGGGTCGGCCCAGCGCGCGGTACTCCCACCCCGCAGTGCGCCACTGCGCGGGGTCGAGGGCGTGTCGCCCGTCGACGATCCTGCGCTGGGCCACGACCGTGCCCATGGCATGTGGGTCGATCTCCCGGAACTCGGTCCATTCGGTGAGCAGCACCACCACGTCGGCCCCGGCGGCCGCGGTGAGGGCGTCCGTGCCGTAGTGCAGGTCCGGGTAAGCACGCCGGGCGTTCTCGGTGGCCGCCGGGTCGACGACGGTCACCTGGGCGCCGGCTTGGTGCAGGGTTCTGGCCACATCCAGGGCGGGAGCGTCACGGATGTCGTCGGAGTTGGGCTTGAACGCCGCCCCAAGCGCGGTCACCCTGGCGCCGGCCAGTTCTCCGCCGGCCAGTTCGCGGACCAGGTCCACCGTGCGGGCCCGGCGCCGCTGGTTGATGGCGTCGACCTCGCGGAGGAAGGAGACGGCCTGGCCGACGCCCAGTTCCTCGGCGCGGTGGCTGAAGGCCCGGATGTCCTTGGGCAGGCAGCCGCCGCCGAAGCCGAGGCCGGGCTTGAGGAAGCGGCCGCCGATCCGGTCGTCGTAGGCGAGCGCCTGCGCGAGACCGGTGACATCGGCGCCGGTCGCCTCGCAGACCTCCGCCATGGCGTTGATGTAGGAGATCTTGGTGGCGAGGAAGGAGTTGGCGGCGACCTTGACCAGTTCGGCGGTGGGCAGGTCGGTGACGACGACCGGGGTGCCCCGGGCGATCACCGGGGCGAAGGCGGCGCGCAGTTGCTCCTCGGCCCACTTTGATGCGGTGCCGAAGACCAGCCGGTCGGGCCGGAGGGTGTCGTCCACGGCGTAGCCCTCGCGCAGGAACTCCGGGTTCCAGGCGAGTTCGACGTCCGCCCCGGCCGGGGCCGTGCGCTGGACGATTTCTGTCAGTCGGGCGGCGGTGCCCACCGGGACGGTGGACTTGCCGACCACCAGGGTGCGCCTGTGCAGGTGCTGGGCGAGTTCTCCCACCGCGCTGTCGACGTAGCTCAGGTCCGCCCCGTACGAGCCCTGCTGCTGGGGCGTGCCCACGCAGACGAAGTGGATGTCACCGAACTCGCCGGCCTCGGCGAAGCTCGTGGTGAACCGCAGCCGGCCGCTGTCGAGAGCCTTCGCGAGCAGTTCGGGAAGGCCGGGCTCGAAGAAGGGCACCTCGCCCGAGTTCAGCCGCGCGATCTTGACCGGGTCGACGTCCACGCCCAGGACGTCGTAGCCCAGGACGGCCATGCAGATGGCGTGGGTGGCGCCGAGGTAGCCGGTGCCTATGACGGTGAGGCGGGGCACGCTTCTGTGGGTGTCGTCCGAAGAGGTCATGGTGGTCTCCAGAGGTGTGTCGGGGCATGTCGGCCCGCCGCACGAGCCGGCGGTGGCCTGCGGAAGCGATGGGGACGGGGGCGTCAGGAGGTGCAGTCGACGTTGGCGAGGCCCTCGGCCGCGCCGGTGGCCTTGTTGTCGCAGGTGACTTTGTTGCCGTCGGACGTGAGGTGGAAGCCGTAGCCGGGCCCGTCCACGTTCGCGGTGTTGCCCTTGAAGGTGTTGCCGGTACCCCAGCCGTTGACGAGCTGGTGGGTCTGGAAGCCGTCCTCGGGGGAGTGGCTCCCGGTGTTGCCCTGGAGCAGCCAGCCGTTGCCCTTCACGTCGACCCAGGAGTCGTTGTTGTGGGAGCCGCTCAGCTTCGATCCGTCGAAGGTGTTGTCGATGACCTTGCCGTCGCTGGTGCCTTCCTTGATGTCGATGGACTCGGCGGTCGTGTCGCTGATGTGGTTGCCGAGCACCACGTTGCGGTCGCTGGTGTCCGTCTTGCAGTTGCTCACGGTGCACCAGTTGGACTTGGCGGTGCCGATGTAGATGCCTTCGCCGTACTTCTCGCGGCGCAGCCCGGTGGTGCGGACGGTGTTGTCCCGGACCATGTTGTCCGAGCTGAAGTTGCGCAGGTGGATGGCCTCGTCACCGATCTGTTCGACGGTGAGGCCCTGGATGACCGTGCCCACCACGCCGTCCGCCATCACGCCCTTCTGAGCGTTGCGGACGGTGAAACCCACCAGCCGCCAGTAGCTGACGCGGTCCAGGTGGAAGGCATAGCCGTCCTCCGTGTCCCCGCCGTCGACGACCGCTCCGGAACCTCCGCACAGGAAGATCGGCTTGGCGGCGGTACCGGAGGTCTCGGCGGTGAAGTTGCCCACGTAGGTGCCGTTGGCCAGGGAGATGCTGTCTCCTGGTTGCGCCTGGGCGAGGGCCTGTTCAAGCGTGGCGGTGTCGCTCACCTTGACGGAGGCGGCCGGGCAGGTGACCGCGGAGTCGGGCACCGAGCCGCTGGTGACCTGCGCGGTCGGAGCCGCTTCGGTGACCGACCGGGTCGGCAGGGCCGACGGGGCCTCTGCGGTCGGTGACAACGCGGAGGTTCTGGGCCCGGCGGTGGTGGCCCCGGCCGTCACCTTCGGTTCCGATCCGCCGCCGCCCGCGACCGCCACGACGAGCGCCGTCAGGGCGAGCAGGAACGCGCCCGCTGCCAGCCAGACGGCCGGCTGCCGGAAGGGACCGCGCCCAGGGGCGGGCGGTGGGGACGGCATGGTCTGTGTGGAAGACATGGGCGGCAACTCCGGTTCGGCGGCGACGCGTCGTCATCGGGGCGTACGGGCGGCTGGGGCGGACTGGGGAGACAGGGCGCGCAGGCTGGTGGTCTCCTGGTCGTCCTTGGCGAACCAGTTGTGCTCGGGCGCCTGACGGACGGGGACCTCGATGACGGACGCGCTGTTGGTCAGCGGCCTCTTGTCCTCGTACGGGTGTGTGCCCGGGCGTCGTCCGCCACGACGGCGCCCCTTGCGGTTCTGGCGTCGGCCCAGAGCAGCCGAGAACAGGATGAGCAGCAGCATGAACGCCCAGAGCAGGGTCATCGGGCTGGCGTAGTGCCGGAACTTGATCCAGAAGGAGCTGGTGTCGTGCCAGGCGAACGTCTGGTTCTGCCTGACGGTGATGTCGCCGTGGGCGCGGGTGGTGTCCACGGCGCTCGGGCCGACCCCGGAGATGACGTTGTACGTGATGACCGACTTGGCGACTCCACCGACGAGGGTGATCCCGTGGTTGGTGCCGTCCTGGACGGTGTTGCCGCGGATTTCGCCGACCGAGTCCCGTACGTAGATGCCGGTTTCGGTACTTTCGACGATGTTGCCGGTGATCGTCGCGGCGGTCACTCCGTCGCGCACCGAGATGCCCTGCCGCGACTGGCCGCTGAGCCGGTTTCCGGTGATGGCGACCTTGGTGGCGTCCTTGCGGGCCACGATGCCCATGTCGCCGCCCTCGACCCGGTTGTTCTGCACGCCGACGTCCGCGCCACCGAAGATCTCGATGCCGTAGTGGCCGTTGTCCGTGGCGGTGCTGTCGGACACGGAGTTGGAGCCGTAACTGCTGATGGACTCGCCGGATGCCGAGGGGCCGCTGGCGAGCGGCCGGCCACTGAGCGTGAACCCGTTGCCGCCGTTGCCCTCGGCGGTGGAACCGCTGACCCGGACCTGCTCGGTGGCGCGGGCCAGCACGAACCCGTCGCCGCCGTTGTCCTTGGAGACGGTCCGCTCGACGACGGCGTTGGTGACGAACCGGTGCAGGACGACACCGTGTTCCAGGCTCCCCCGCACCGTGCTGTCGCTGATGCTGACGCCGTTGGCGCCGGAGAGGAACAGTCCGTAGGCGTTGCCCGTGAGGGTGGAGTGTCCGATCTCCGCGGAGACGTAGGAGAGGCTGGGCACCGAGAACCGGGTGTCCGGCGTGGCCAGCGAGCCGGAGGGCTGGGCCACCACGCCGCCACTGCCGCCCTTCGCGCCCGGCGACACCGTCGAGTCCTCGATGTTGCCGGTGTCGGGGCGGTCGGTTCCGGTGAGGCTCAGGCCGCCGGTGCGACCGCTCCAGAACCCGAGATCGCCGACCTTGGCGTACGTCATGGAGTACTGGCCACCGATGGCGCGGATGTAGGCCCGGCCGTCCCGCACGTCCGTATCCGGCTTGTTCTTCTTGTCGTCCCAGCTGGTGATCCGCAGGGGCGCCTGCGGGGTTCCCTCCAGGGTGAGCCTGCCGCCGAAGGAGACGATGCTGACGAATCCCTTGTTGCTGCTGGCCATCCGCAGCGTCAGTCCGCCGGGGTTGGACAGCTTCAGCTTGGCCCCGGCGTTGAGATAGATGTTCTCGGTCAGCAGATAGGCGCCGTCCTGTTGGCGGACGAACGTCTGCGGAGCAAGTTCGAGCAGGTCCGAGACGGTGTAGGCGTTACTGCGCTGGGTGAGGACCAGGGTGTAGCCGCTCCCGGTGTCCAGTCGGTACGGCGCCTTCCACTCACCACCCTTCAGGGGGGCGACGGCGGCGACCGCACGAACCTGGTCCAGACGGTGGTCCTCGGCGGCCACCAGCGCGGTCTCGTTCTCCGCATCAGCGGCGTTGACCTGCTGCTTGTCGTCTTCGTCGGCGGCCGGGGCGGTGGCCGCGGAAGAGATGAGCAGGCCGGCGGCAAGAGGCAGCACGACTGCGCCCCGGAGTGTCCGCCGGACGGACGAAAGGTGATGACGCGTCATGACTGCTGCACCTCCGGCCACGAGGCCGCGGCGACCCGCGTCGCGCCCCCCAGGGAGGAGGAGTCCTGTCCCTCTCCGCCGATGCTGTTGCTGGTGCGGGTCAGCCAGCCCTGCTTGTTCATGGTGACGAAGGCGAACAGTTTGATCGGCAGCGAGATCATGATGACGACGAGGGCGAGCAGCGGCAGCAGCAACACCTCCTGCGGATGCCTGCGCAGATGGGAGTACCCGCGGATGCCGCGTCCCACGAGCAGCCAGATCAGCACGAGGACCACGCCCCGGCCGGTCAGCTCCAGGCGGCTGAACACCAGATACCCCAGCGCCATGCCCATCGTCACCGGCGTCAGCAGGATCTGCAGCACAGTGATCTTGGTGACCAGGGGGACCCGCCAGAGCCAGCCCTTGTACAGGGCGGTCAGATAGCAGCGGTAGGAGTTCCGGCTCCAGCGCACCCGCTGCTTGACGAAGGCGCGGAACGAGGAGGGGAACATCGACATCGCCCGCGCGGAGGACTGGTGCACGGTCTTGTATCCGGAGGCCAGCACCAGCCAGGTCAGCCGTCCGTCGTCGCCGGCGACGCAGCGCCGGCCCAGGAAGAACTCGTTCTCCAGGTTTTCCAGCACGGGCTCGATCGCGGCCCGCCGATAGGCCGCCGTACGACCGGACAGGCAGGCCACGGCGCCCGCGCGGCCCATGGCCGGGACGTAGTCGTAGTAGCGGAGGTTGACCAGCCAGTCGGCGATGCGCCGCCAGACGCTGGTGCGCCGCTGGTACACGTTCTGCTGGGTGCCGACACCGCCGACCGTGGGATCGACGAAGGGCATCTGGACGGCGGCCAGCAGCCCCGGCTCCCAGCGCGTGTCCGAGTCCACCAGCACGACGAGCTCGCTCGTCGCGGCGCGGATGCCCACGCCGAGCGCCGACCGCTTGCCCCGGTGTTCGAACGCCAGCACCCGAACCCGGGAATCCTGCACCTGCGCCAGCCTGCGCAGGACCTCCGTGTCCTCAACGTCCGGGACGATGATGACCTCGGTGGGATCCTGGGCCAGCCATGTGTCCAGGCAGTCCAGCAGGATGCTCGCGTCCTCCCGGTATGCCGGCACCACCACGGACACCGTGGTCCGGTAGTTGTTCACCACGGGCTTGGCGAACCGGGAGAGCACTGCCCGATAGAGCCACAGGCCCCAGACGAAGGCGCCGGCGATGCCCAGCGGCATCAGCTCACGCCATGACGTCTCGGCGGTCACCGTGACTGTCCATGACCAGAAATCGTCGAAGAAACCCGACACGAACCCAGAACCCCCAGCCGGAGCGCTGCCCAAGAACATGGGCGAAATGTGCGGCGTTCGCCGTCTACTCGGGGAAATCTAGGGCCGAATCGATCCTCTTCGGCACATCGGCAACACAGAATTCACCTGGGACATTCACGAAACCTCCACAGCCACAACCGCTTACCCGCGAAGAGCGCATCCCTCGGAGCGTGCACATTCAGCCATTGAGAGATCGATCTGATGCAACGTCACATATACCTTGCGATACGGCAATTGGGACGACGGGGAGCGCGGACCGACTCCCGGCGGCGCCTCGCGCGTCCGAGCTCTCCGTGGTCTTCGCTTGAGCAAAGTGGCCGTGATGCAAGTCACACAGCCTGGATGGCCTTGGTGAACGCGCGTCACACACGGCTCACCAGACCGTTATGCCCCCACATGACTGAGGCGGTGACGGCGCCTCGCGGTTGGACCAACAAGTCGTCCCAGGGCAGGAGGCGTTCGTGCCGTCGACTGGCGCTGCATGGCCGCAGTGGTCGACTCGACAGCAAGGCCAGGCAGTCGTACTCCGGCCGACAGGCGTTCCCGGGTAGTGGCACGACGAAGTGGGACCTCAGGCGTTTCGGTCCACGACGGCACCTGCGGTCAGGACGACCAACAGGGAACGAGACCCCCAGCGGATCAACCAGCCGAAGCCCAGGCCGCCGAGGAAGAAGCTTCGTATCCGCCGCTGGCGGTGTGCGAGTGCCGTGAGGCCCTGGCGCTGCTCCTTCCGGGCCCGACGGAATCGGGGCCGGACCGCGCCGCGGCGTTCCGGTAATCGCTGTGTCAGCCGGTGCTGGGCGGGGGCAGGCGGTGTTGCAGGGCAAGGGCTGCTGCGCCGTGCCCGCCGCCGCGGTGACGCCCTCCAGCGGCCAGGTCGACGCATGCGGGTGCCGCCCCGGATGCCACTGCTGCGCCTGACCCTCGCCCCGCGCATTCGAGGCGAGCGATCCTGAAGACATGGACATCGAACTGCTGGTCGTGCCCGACTGCCCCCACGCCCAGCCCGCGGCTGATCGGCTGCGTCAGCTCCTCGACGGCCTGGGCCGACACGACCTCACCTTCACCACGCGGGTGATCGCCGACCAGGCCGAAGCCGAGGCGGCAGGGTTCACCGGCTCCCCGACCTTCTTGATCAACGGACTGGACCCGTTCGCCGAACCCGACCGGGCGCCGGGGTTGACCTGCCGCATATACCGGACTGCGGACGGTCCAGCCGGCGTGTCGGCCAGCGACCAGCTGCGCTGTGCCCTGGCTGGTGCCCTCTAGGTTGTCCCGCGATTCCGGCATCGGCCCAGGGCAAGGAGAGCGAGCAGAGATGAGCGACGACGCGCAGGACCTGACCGACGCGCAGCGGGATCACTGGCAGCACACTTACGCCGCCCACCCGGGCATGTACGGCGACCAACCCTCTGCCCCCGCCGTCCACGCCGCCAGGGTCTTCCGCACAGCCGGGGCACACGACGTACTGGAGCTCGGCGCTGGGCACGGCCGCGACGCTCTGTACTTCGCCCGCGACGGCTTCACCGTCCAGGCCACCGACTTCTCCGCCGTCGGTCTGGTGCAGCTCCGCAATGCCGCCCGGGCCCACGGCGTCGATCAGGGGGTGACCACCATGGTGCACGACGTTCGAGAGCCGCTGCCGCTCGCCGACTCCTCGGTGGACGCGGTCTTCGCGCACATGTTGTTGTGCATGGCACTGTCCACCCAGGAGATTCACGCCCTGGTCGGTGAGATCCACCGCGTGCTCAGGCCCGGCGGCACCTTTGTCTACACCGTCCGCCACACCGGCGACGCCCACTATGGCACCGGCACCGCGCACGGCGACGACATCTTCGAACACGGCGGCTTCGCCGTGCACTTCTTCCACCGGCACCTCGTCGACTCCCTCGCCGACGGCTGGACCCTGAACGAGGTTCACGCCTTCGAGGAAGGCGACCTTCCCCGCCGTCTGTGGCGCGTCACCCAGGCACTGCCGCACTGAGCGCGGATCCCGATTCCCGGGCGCAGGCAACTCGCGGCGTCGTACCCTCCCTGCTGAGCCTCCCGCGGCTGCCCTCCGGCATCCCCGCAGGGCACCAGGACCGGGACGTCTACAGCCAGCCCTTGCCACGGAAGGCCCGGAAGACCCAGCACCCGGTGGCATGGGCTGAAGCCGCGGGGGCGCCTTCGCCCTGTGGCGGGAGTTGGCCGAGCGGCACATCACGGGAGTGTTCGACGGCACCCGCTGAAGGGACCTCGGCGCGCCCTGCAACCCTCAGGGCCGGTGCACCAGGGAGCGCAGCGGCCGCCACTGGCGCATTTCGGCGTTGGCGTGCTCGATGACGATGCGCCGGGAGGACTGGCGGCGCCGCATCTCGCGCCAGGCCCGCTTCTCCCCGTCGGGGACGTCGTCCTTGGGCTTGATCGGCGGGGCGGTGACCTGGCCGGGGAACTCGTTGGCCAGGCCCCGGTAGCCCTCGTCGACCTCGGCTTTCACGGCCGGGTGCAGGCGCAACTGCTCGGCGATGCCTTCGGTGCGCATGGCGGTCTGGTCGTGCATGCGCCCCGGTCGGTCGGCACCGTTCCACAGGGTGCGGCCCTGGTGATCGTTGATGGTGGTGGTCTTGATGGTGTTCTGCCGTTTCTTGCCGGAGACGAACGCGCGGCGTCCGGGCCGGTGCGCCCGGGGACGGCGCACCTGGGTTTCCATGCCGTCGATCCGCAGCTCGACGCCTTCGGCTTCGGCGTAGGCGAACACGTCGGCCAGGGTGCGCAGGCGCAGGCCCGGCCGGTCGGGGACGGCGAAGCCCCGGCGGGCGAGCAGGGGCCTGATCTCGCCGATCGCCTCGCTGACGGTAGAGCAGCCGATGCCGTACAGCTCAGCCAGTGCGGCATGGGGCAGGTCCGTGCGCAGGTAGACCAGGGTGAACACGACGCGGTCGGTGAAGACCAGCTCCTGCCTCGGGCCGGCGCCCGCCGCTCTCAAGCGCTCGTGGCCACGCCGTTGGTGCAGCTCCGCTTCGCGCAGAGCGCACCACGGCTCGGCCAACTCCTCGATCAAATCGCCGAGATGTTGGCGCGAGACGCCGGTGAAGGCAGGATGGGACAAGGCCGCGCGGGCCCACTTCTTGGTCACACTCGAAGAACCCGTGCGGCCGTCTGCATGTCACGGCCAGAACGCCATCAGCTATCGCCGACCGAGTCGTAAGAAGTGCCAGGCCGCAAGCGCGGCCTGGCCGTTGACGTGCTGGGCCTGGTGGTCGCGGTGGTGGTGCTGGCCGCCTCCGCCCACGACAACGCCGCCGGCACCGCCCCGCTGGACCGAACACGGTTCTCGATCAAGATCACCCGCGTCCGCCGGGCAGGACGGTTCACTTCGCGGTCGGCGCCGCCGGCTCGGAAGTGGTTCGTGATCTTCTATCCGATGGCTCCGATGGGGAGGGTCTTCCCGGTGGAGGTGGTGGCGCTGATGCCGGTGGCCGTGCCGTCGAGGCGGTAGAGGAGACCGGCGGGGGTGAGGGCCCAGACGTCGGGTAGGTCGGTGCCGGTCATGCCGGGGCTGCCGTAGAGGTAGGGGTAGTCGGTGGTGGTGAAGCCGCCGGTGGCGTATGCCTGGTCGCCGTCGAGGCTGGCGGCGGAGCTGGCCAGGGTGGACCAGTCGGTGTAGCCGGCGGAGGTGGCGGCGGAGTGGCGGAGCCAGA
Organism: Streptomyces sp. T028; assembly: GCF_048159505.1. Lineage (NCBI taxonomy): Bacteria > Bacillati > Actinomycetota > Actinomycetes > Kitasatosporales > Streptomycetaceae > Streptomyces > Streptomyces sp. T028. The sequence continues at coordinate 10,176 of NZ_JBLRVZ010000074.1, read as the reverse complement.
GGTTGCCCGCCGCCGTGCGGAAGAGCATGTCGATCGTGCCGTCGGAGTTGAAGTCGGCGAGGGTGACGAAGTCGCGGCCCGACCAGGCGCTGGCGGAGAGCCGGGTGGCGGTGGCGAAGGAGCCGCCGCTGTAACCGCTGAAGATCCACAGGGCGTCACCGGAGACGGCGAGCAACTCGGGTTGTTCGTCGCCGTTGGCGTCACCCATGGACTTGAGGTCGGTGAGGGTGGCGGGGTCGGGAGCGTTCGAGGGGAGCTGGATCTCCTGGCGCTGGGAGACGTCGGTGCCGCCGTATCCGTCGCCGGGGTAGAGGTAGAGGCCGTTGTCCGGGGTGCGGACGACGAAGTCGGTGATGCCGTCGCCGGGGGCGAAGTCGCCGTTGTGGGTGATCAGGGCGTAGCTGCTTTCGCCGTCCCACCAGTGGCCGACGGAGGTGCTGCCGGTGAGCAGGGTGCCTTCGTCGTGGGTGGTGGGGGAGGAGACGGCGTGGGTGCCGGTGTTGGTGATGGACTCGATGTAGAGCTGCCCGTCGGTGCGGATGGTCGCGAAGTCGGGGACCTGGTCACCGGTGTAGTCGGCGGCGCCGTCGGGCACGGCCTTGGGGGTGACGTAGAAGATGTACTTGTAGGCGTTGGAGGCGTTGCCCGCGGCGTCGTACGCCTTGACGTAGAGGACGTTGGGTCCGGCCAGGGTGGGGCTGCCGGTGACGGTCTTGGAGGTGATGACGGTGGAGCAGGAGGCGGTGGTGCCCCCGGTGGTGCCGGAGCTGGCGGAGCAGACGTAGTTGGCGTAGCTGGTGCCGTTGAAGGAGTACGCGTACTTCACCACGTCGGTGTCGGTGGTGGAGAAGGTGAAGGCGCCGGAGGTGCCGAAGGTGACGGTGGACCAGATGGTGCCGTTCGCGCTGGTGCCGTCGGCCTTCTTGTCCTCGGGGAAGACGGTGGAGACCACCGAAGGGGTGGTGGGGATCGAGGTGTTGTAGGTGAAGCGGCAGACACTGTCGCCGGAGGTGGGGGCCCAGCCGGAGTCGGTTCCGTCGTCGTCCTCGGCCCGCACCCGCCAGGAGTAGTCGTAGCCGTTGGTGAAGTTGGTGCCAGCGATCGACCAGGAGGCGGCGCCGGTGGTGGTGCTCGCGGTCTTCGTGGCGGTCACCTTGGTGGTGGTGCTGTAACCGGTCCGCCAGTATTCGAAGTAGAGGGACTTGAGGTCGCCGTCGGGGTCGGTGGCCTTGGCGGACAGGGTGATCGTGGACTGCTTGCCGATGTTGATGTACGGGCTGGTGGAGGTGTCGCAGGTGCCGGCGGTGATGGCGAGGTTGGTGGGGGTGTTCGGGGCGCGCAGGTAGGTGATGGACAGGGCGGGGGCGTCGCTGCTCTCGGCCTTGAACTTCTTCCAGGTGTAGGGGTCGGTCTCGGCGGTGGAGCCGGAGGCGGAGTTGGCGCGCAGCCCGATGGTGAAGGAGGTCCAGCCGCCGTCCGCGGCGGACTGGGCGAGGGCCTTGATGCTGAAGTTGACGTAGGCGTCGGGGCAGCTGCTGGACTTCCACCCGTGGGCGAAGGACTGCTCGGTGATGAGCGTCTTCCAGGACGGCTGGTTGTTCCAGGTGGTGGACGAGGAGATGCCGCCGGTGTGCCACAGCTCGACCTGGCGGGCCGAGCACGACCAGGAGTGGGTCTCCAGGACCTTGACGGTGGCGGACGTGACGTTGGCGCCCTTGATCGCCTTCTTGAGCTTGAGCCGGAAGAACGAGCGGGCGGTGCCCCAGGTGTCCGACTCGTAGCCGACGCGGGCCTCGGTGGTGCCGGTGTTGTAGTTCGCGCCGTCGAAGAAGCTGGAGGAGGGGTACTTCTTGTAGGCGGTGGTCCAGGCGTCGGTGACGCCGGAGACGGAGGGGTCGATGAAGACCGGGTAGACGGTGTCGGGCGAGGTGAGGAGCCGGGTGTCCGCCTGGATGGTGAGGTAGGCCCGGTCGGTCAGGAGGGCCTCGGCGGTGGCGGCGTGGGTGCCGGGGACGGGGCCGGCCAGGCCCGGCAGGGCCAGTGTGTCGGCGGTGGACAGGGCGGCCCGGGAGACGTGGGTGAAGCTCGCGGGTTCGGCACTTGAGGTCTCGGTGCCGCCGCCCGTGCCGGTGTCGGGGGAGGTGGAGGGGGACGCGGTGGCGGACGTCGATCCGTTGTCCGGGGTGGTCTCCTCCGGGGTCACGGCCTCGTCGTTCTCGCCCTCGGTGATGGTCTCGTCGTCCGCCTCGGCCGAGGTCGACGCGCTGGGTTCGGCGCTCTCGGTGTCCTCGTCGGTGGGGGCCGGGTCGTCGCCGATGGTGACGTCAGGCGTGCCCGCGGAGTCCCACATCAGCGGGGTGGGGGAGACGGCGACCTCGGTGCCGTCGGAGGTGAGGGCGGTGACGGTGTCGGTGGCCGGGTCGATCTGGAAGGTGAGGTCGGGGGAGCTGAGCCGGTAGGTGAGCTGGGCCAGCGCCTCGTCCGTCGCCGCCTCGGGGGTGTGGACGATCAGTACGTGGGAGAACCCGCTGTCGCGGGCGGTCAGCAGGAGGTCCACGTCGGGAAGGACGTCCTGGTAGAGGGCCTGATCGTCGGTGACGACGGGTTCGGGCAGGGCGCCGGGCCAGGACACGGTCAGTTCGTGTCCGCCGGTGGTGAGGGTGACCAGGTCCGACCAGGTGGTGGGGATGGTGGGGGTCGCCGGGTCCTCCTCGGTGGACTCGGCACCCGTCTCGTCGTGGGCGGCGACGGCGACGGCGACGGTGTACGAGGCTTGGCGCAGCCCTGACGTGACCACACCACCGTTACCGCCGTCGTCACCACGACCGCCGGAGGAGAAGACGACCGGAGTGGGAGAGGCGACGGTGGCCCACCCCTCGTCGGTGGCGACCAGGTCCGTGTCGATGTCCTGCCACTGCCCGTCGGCGTTCTTGGCCCGTACGGGCTGGGCGTGGGTGGTGAGGGTGAATGTTCCGTCGGGGTTGGCGTAGGTGGTGGACGACTCGTCGCGCAGCGCGGTCACCTCGACCTTCTTGCCGGTCGCACGAGCCTTGTCCTGGGCGGTGTCCTCGTCCACCGGCTTCACCTTGGCGGCGGGCTTGCCCGGTTCCGCGTCGGGGGAGCCGAAATCGGATGCCAGCAGGGTCACGCCCAGAGCGGTCGCCGTGGCCGCGGCGACGAGCGCCACGAGCGGCCTGGTCCGCCGGCGGCCGGTTCTCCTGCTCGGCTGTTCGTCCACAGTGCTCCCCGTCCCCTCACGCACGTATATCGCGGGGAAGTATCACCCCTTTCCGAGAGCGGATTTCGAAGAGCTCGCTAATGCTGTGTGTAATCTGTGGTTTCGCTATTGGCCGGTCAGTGCTCGACGTGTCCCATATAAAACGGGCGTAAAGGTGTCGAGATGGGTGAACGTGCAGGTCAAGTTGCACCACTTTACTTCCAATATGCCGAATATATAAGTTTCCTTGGGTTGCATTCCAATTGTTTCGTGACCTATTCGATATGGAAAATTGTCACTATTGACCAAGGTTCCTCGCAGCGTGTAGAAATCGCGCTCGAATCAGTCATGTTGTGACGCCGCCTGCCCAGAACGCCGTGCTGTCCACGGTGTTTCGGGATTCCGGGATCGCGCGGGTTGAGAGGGCGGGGGCCACAGTGCGGGGTACTTCCTGGTGGGTTCGCGGGACGTCGAGAGCGACGCGTGCGCGGGCCCGATGGGCCGTCGTGGGAGGCCTGTTCCTGGCGCTCATGCTGGGCGCCTCGCCGATGGCCTACGCCCTGCCCGACCCGACCGGCACCCGCACCGGGGTGGATCTGGAGGAGCTGCCCGAGGCTGAGGCGCTGACCGAGGACGAGGCCAGGACGACCTCGCTGGAGTCCTTGGAGACGGTGACCTCGACCGCCGTGGACGACTTCGAGGCCCTGTACACCGAGCCCATCGAGGGAGGCTCGGCCGCGGCCACGCTGACCGGTCTGGAGGCCGGGGAGCTGGTGGAGGTCACCGCCACCACCGGCACGGTCCCGGTCGAGATCGGCGCGCCGGAGGACGCGACCACCGCGGAGGCCTCGGCCCTGGAGGGCGACTGGTCGGTGGCGATGGCCTCGGACGCGGAGGCGGACGCGGCCGGCGTGGAGGGCGTGGTCCTGGAGGTCGCGCCGCCCGCCACCGCGACCGGCGAGGCGGTCATCGCGCTGGACGCGGCGGACTTCTCCCAGAACTACGGCGCGGAGTGGATGGACCGCCTGGACTTCTGGATGTACCCGTCCTGCTTCCTGACCACCCCCGATGTGGAGGGCTGCTCGGAGCCGACCGCGGTGCCCACCGAGGTGGTCTACGACGAGGTCGCCACCACTATCACCGACACGACCGTCGACGAGGACACCGGGGCGACCACCACCACCGAGAAGGCGGGCACCGACCTCGCGCCGACGGTCCACGTCACGGTCGACGTGGACGCGCTGATCGCCGACCCGACCGCCACCACCTCCACCACCACTACGACGACGGCCGCCGCGACCGGCACGGGCTCGGTGACCAGCGCCGTCTACAACTCCGCGGCCGAGGACACCGGCTCCGGCATCCGCACCATCGCGAGCGCCTCCTCCGGTTCGGGCGCCCTGGTGGGCACCTCCTCGGGCGCCGGCGCGGGCGGTGACTTCGCCGCGACCCCGCTGCCCGCGTCCGGTTCGTGGTCGGCGGGATCCTCCTCCGGCGCGTTCACGTACTCCTACCCGCTGGCCGGCCCGGCGGTGCCGAACGGCCCGACGCCGAACGTGGCCTTCTCGTACAACTCGCAGTCGGTGGACGGCAAGACCTCCTCGACGAACAACCAGGCGTCCGGCATCGGCGAGGGCTGGTCCTGGGACCCGGGCAGCATCACGCGGACGTACACCTCGTGCATGCTCGACGCGACCACGGGCGCGAACAACAAGGGCAAGACGGCCGCCGACCTCTGCTACGGCACCCAGAACGCGACGCTCACCCTGAACGGGACGACCACCGAACTGGTCTACCAGTCCGGAGTGTGGCGGACCGCCAACGGTGACAACACCAAGATCGAGCTGCTGAAGGACACCACGCTCGCCAACGGCGACGACGACGGCGAGTACTGGCGCATCACCGACACCGCCGGCACCCAGTACTACTACGGGCTGAACCACCTGCCCGGCTGGGCGTCCGGGAAGGACACCACCGACTCGGTGTTCACCGTGCCGGTCGCCTCCAACCACGACGGCGAGCCCGGCTACGACGCCACCTTCAAGAACTCCTTCCAGGACCAGGCCTGGAAGTGGAACCTCGACTACGTCGTCGACGCCAACGGCAACGCCATGTCCCTGTGGTGGGCCTCCGAGACCAACCACTACGCCCAGGCCTTCGACTTCGACAACCCCGTCGCCTACGAGCGCGGCGGCTACCTCAAGCGCATCGACTACGGCCAGCGCGCCGGCACGCTCTTCACCGCCGAGCCGCTGGCCCGGATGGTCTTCACCGCGGACGAGCGGTGCCTGAAGTCCGAGCCCGAGTGCACCTCGGACCACTTCACCTCCGGCAACTGGTCGGAGAACTACATCTGGTACGACACTCCCGCCGACCTGTACTGCGGTTCCTCGGGCGAGTGCATGACCCCTTCGCCGACCTTCTGGTCCCGCAAGCTGATCACCCAGGTCACCTCCTGCACCCAGCGGGTCCAGGGCGCCTCTCTGACCCCGTACGACTCGGAGACCGGGACCGGCGACCGGTACGCCTGCGCCCTGTCGGGACAGACCAGCACCCCCCTGGCCAAGGTCGACCGGTGGGCGCTGCAGCAGTCCTTCCCCTGGGACAAGACCGGGCACTACACCGCCCTGTGGCTGGAGTCGATCACCAGGACGGGATACGGGGTCGACGGCTCCACCAAGACCCTGAACCCGGTGTCCTTCCACGGCAAGGTCCTGGCGAACCGGATCCCCACCAGCTCCACTGACGACGGCCCCACCTTCGACCGGCTGCGGATCGACACGGTGGTCTCGGAGTACGGCGGCGAGACCCAGGTCACCTACTCCACTCCGACCGACGCGTGCGCCTCGGGCACCGGCTTCCCGGACCCCGACGAGAACCACCTGCTGTGCTACCCGGTGTACTGGCACGCCGACCCGGATCTGGCCGACGAGAAGATCTCCTGGTTCCAGAAGTACGTGGTCGACAAGGTCGTCGAGATGCCGAACATGACCGGCGTCGACGACAAGACCACCAGTTATGCCTACACCACCTTCGACGACGCGGTCGACGGCGCGCTGTGGGCGTACAACCGGGCCGAGGGCACCCGGAAGAAGACCCGCACCTGGGACCAGTGGCGCGGTTACGTCCGGGTCGTCGCCACCGTCGGCACGGACCTCACCGGCTCAAAGGCCACCAAGACCGCCACCCGGTACTTCCGAGGGATGAGCGACGACCTCTACGTCTCCGGCAGCGGGGACAGCGCGGTGTGGAAGACGCGCGACATCACCATGGTGGACGCCGCAAGAGAGACCATCAAGGCGGACCTGGAACCGTACGCGGGCATGGCCGCCGAGGCGCTCGTGTACGAGGACGGGTCGGCGAGCGCGGACTGGGTGTCGCGGACGGTCAACATTCCCGACGACCCGACGGTCCTCGCCACCCGGGTCCGGGGCGTCGCCGACACCGACACGAGCCGGGTCATCACCGACGACCCCGACCTGTACGCCTGGCGGGTCACCCTCGACACCACCAAGACCGCCACCAGGTCCTCGGGCAAGGGCGACGACACCTCCGTCCTGCGCACGGTCTCCACCCAGACCGACTACGACTCCTACGGCCTGCCCACCAAGGTCGTCTCCCACGGCGACCTCGCGGTGACCGGCGACGAGTCCTGCACCTACACCACCTACGCCAACGACACCTCCCTGAACCTGATCGGCCTGGTCTCCTCGACGATCTCGGTCTCCGGGACGACCTGCGCGACCAGCCTGTCCTCGTCGACCGGTTCGACCCTGCTGTCGGCCTCGAAGATGGCGTACGACGGAGCGTCCGCGGCCTCGACCAGCCAGACCCTGACCAAGGGTCAGGTCACCAAGGTGTGGGACCCCGCCGCGACCGGCACCTCCTGGAACACCCTCCCGGCCTCCACCACGGGCTACGACGAGTACGGGCGGGTGACCTCCTCCAAGGACTACCAGGGCAACGAGGACAAGATCACCTTCACCGCGGACAGCCGTGGGCAGGTGTACGCGGTCACCTCGACCAACGCCAAGGGCCAGTCCTCGACCTCCACCCTGGAGCCGGGCCGCGGGGTCGGCCTGACCGAGAAGGACGTCAACAACAACGTCTCGCACGTCGCCTACGACCCGCTGGGCCGGGTGTGCGCCGCCTGGGAGGCCGGCACCACCCCGAACACCACCTACGGGCCGGTGTGCGAGGAGGACCTGCCCGCCGTCGACGAGGACACCCCCGAGGACCTGGGACGAGCAGTCCACCGGCAAGCCGAACGCGACCTTCACCTACAACACCGACCCCAACAAGCCCGTCTCGGTGGTCACTTCCGGCCTCAAGGACAACGGCACCTACACCGACACCACCGTCATCTACGACGGTCTCGGCCGGGTGCGCCAGGAGCAGACCGGCGCGGTCGGCGGCAAGGGCCGCCTGATCACCGACACCCTCTACAACGCCAACGGCCAGATCCGCACCACCAACAACGCCTACTACACCGACGGCACCCCCGACACCTCGGTCTTCGCCCCCGCCTCCACCTCGACCATCCCCAACGCCACCCTCTACTCGTACGACGGCCTGGGGCGCACCACCACCATCACGCCCGTCTACAACTCCTATGTCCAGGACGGCACCGACGACGCCGACGGCACGGAGACCGAGGACCGCACCACCACCTACCTCTACGGCCTGGACTACACCACCGTCGTCCAGCCGACCGGTTCGGCCTCCTCCCGCACCTGGGTGGACGCCCTGGGCCGGACCACGCGGATGGACACCTTCTCCTCCAAGTCCGCCGCCGCGTCCGACTCCTTCACCGCCTCCGACTTCACCTCCACCACCTACGGCTACGACGCGCGCGGCGACCGGACCAGCGTCACCGACAGCGCCGGGAACGTCTGGAAGACCACCTACAACGCCATCGGCCAGGCGCTCACCTCCACCGACCCCGACACCGGCACCACCACCCTCACCTACGACACCCTGGGCCGGGTCGAGACCTCGAAGAACGAGGCCGGTTTCACCACCAAGACGACCTACGACGTCCTGGACCGCCCCACCCTGGTCGAGGACGCCACCACCGGCACGGACCTGCTGTCGTACGCCTATGACGGGCTGATAACCAACGGGGTGGGCCAGCCGCTGTCGGCCACCCGTTACACCGACGGCAAGGCCTACACGACGAGCATCGGCGGCTACACCACCGACGGCAACCCGGTCTCCAAGACCCTGACCCTGCCGGCGCTCGCGGACGGCCTGACCACGACCGCGGAGGGCTTCGCCACCTCCTACACGACCACCTACACCTACACCGACTCCGGGCAACTCGCCTCCTACACCACCCCCGCGATGGGCGGCCTGCCAGAGGAGAAGGTCATCGTCCGCTACAACGCGGACGGGCTGCCCGTCTCCACCTCCGGCACCGACTGGTACACCTCCCAGACCACCTACAGCGTGTACGGGGAGGTCCTGCGCACCACCACCGGCGAGCAGGGCTCACGGGTGTGGACGACCAACCTCTTCGACGAGGCGACCGGACAGGTCGAACAGACCATCGTGGACCGCGAGTCGACCTCGAACGCGACCTCGGGCCTCACCGGGCACCGGGTCAACGCCCGCGACTACGTCTACGACGTCTCGGGCAACATCACCTCCACCACCGACACCTACGCGGCCGTCGTGGACCGCCAGTGCTTCACCTACGACGGGATCGGCCAGCTCACCGAGGCCTGGACCACCCAGCGCTCCGAGTGCACAGTGCCGGTCGCCGCCGACGGCACGGTCAACGTGACCGCCGACAACGCCGGTTACTGGCAGTCGTACACCTATGACGAACTGGGCAACCGCAAGACCCTGAACACCCACAACGCCAAGGTGTCCTTCCTCTTGGACGGCTCGGTGAACACCGCGGCCGACTCCACCACCACCTACGCCTACGGCACCGAGGACGCCACTTCGGGCTCGGGGGTCGCCCAGCCGCACACCCTGACCTCGATGGAGTCGGTCTACACCAACGCGGCGGGCTCGGAGATGACCGAGGCCTCCACCCTGGTCTCCGACGAGCTGGGGCAGACCACCTCCCGGACGATCGGCGGGAACGAGCAGGCGATCGCCTGGACCTGGGACGGCAAGGACGAGTCGGTCTCCGGCTTCGGAGCCGGCGGCAAGGGCGCCTACACGTCCGGGCTGAACTCGGGCCTGTGCCTGGACCTCTCCTCGGGGTCCACCACCGCCGGCACCGCGATCCAGCTGTATCCCTGCAACAGCACCAAGGCCCAGCAGTTCCGGGTCGAGGACGCGGTCACCACTGACACCGCCACCACGGGCGCGCTCCAGGTGTCGGGGGTGTGCGTGCAGCCCTCGGGGAAGGCCGTCACGGCCGGTACCGCGGTCGTCGTCGCCGCCTGCGACGACACCGCCGCCCAGCAGTGGACGGTCACCTCCACCGGGGCGCTGAAGTACGCGGCCACCTCGATGTGCCTGGTCTCCCCGTCCAACTCCACCACCACCGGCGTCGACCTGGTGCTGGGTGCCTGCGACGGCTCCACCGCCCAGGCCTGGAACCCGGCCGACGAGACGTCGTACCTCTACGACGCCTTCGGCAACCGGATCATCTCCACCACCTCGGGCGACCGCACCCTCTACCTGGACGACACCACGCTGTCGCTGCGCACCACGGGCGCGGTCGCCTACGTCGAGCGCTCCTACGCCCAGCCCGGCGCCCCCACCGTGATTCGCCGGGGCACCGGCGAGGCCAACCTGTACGCCCTGGTCGCCGACCATCACGGCACCCCGATGGCCGAGATCCAGCTGACCACGGGCAACCAGACCCGCTTCTCCCGCCTGGACCCGTACGGCAACGAGCGGGTGGAGAGCGCCAACTGGCTGTCCAAGACCGGCTATGTCGGCGGCACCGACGACAACACCACGGGCCTGACCCACCTGGGCGCCCGCGAGTACGACCC
>NZ_JBLRVZ010000073.1:0-61403 GCF_048159505.1 Streptomyces sp. T028 | reverse complement strand
ACACCCGGAGCCGGAAGGTGTAGCGGGCGTGCCCGCCGACCACGCCCGGTTCCATCGCCACGGTGGCTGTCATACGCCCTGCCTCCCTTCCCGATCCACGTCACGGCCGGCGTTCCGCTCCCGCACACCAAGACCGTATGCGCGAACAACGCACACCTGTACCCCGATTACGCCACCGCCACCGCCACCCGCACCAGCGACCGCGGGCACACATGTTCGCCAGGACTGCCCCGGGCTGATCAGCCGTGGGCGCTCCGCATCACGCACGCGGGATGCGATTCTCCCCCGCAAGCGGGAGGTACCCCCACCCCGACGTGAACGCCTGGGCATCCTCACAAGAATCGGGTGAACCGCCGTACGAAACGCCGCTGCCACGGCGTCTCCACGGCATGCCGGTCGTAGTGCCGGCGCACGAACTCCACGGCCTCACCCGCCGGTACGCCGTCCAGCACCGCCAGACAGGCCAGCGCCGTCCCGGTCCGCCCGCGCCCGCCGCCGCAGGCGACCTCCACCCGCTCCCCCTCCGCCCGCCGCCACGCCTCGGTGAAGGCGGCACGGGCGTCGGCGGGATCCGCGGGCAGCCGGAAGTCCGGCCAGCGCACCCAGCGCACCTCCCAGGGCAGCTCCGGCGGCTCCTTGCCGAGCAGACAGAGCCCGTACGACGGCACGGCCGCCCCCGGACCGAGCTCCCGCCGCAGCCCGCGCCCTCGCACCGTCCGCCCGGACGGCAGCACCAGCACGCCGGGCTCGTCGGCCCGCCACCCCTTGCTTCCCTTCGCCATGCCCCCATTCGAACCTCACCGCCCCACGCGGGCAACCGATTCTCCCCGACCGGTGGTCTGGAGGGCGAGGAGGGTGCTGATGCAGGCCGAACCAGCGGATCGGTTCCAGGAGTTCGTCAGAGCGCGATGGTCCCGGCTGATGCGGACCGCGTACCTGCTCACGGCGGACGTCCACCACGCGGAGGATCCACTAGAGACCGCCCACGTCCAGTCGGCGGAACTCGATCGTCTCGTACGGACCCGCCGTCCCCGTCTCGTACAGCACCCCCACCGTTTCCGCGTCCACCGGTACCAGGTCGGAGTAGGCGGCCGGGAGCTCGGAGAGGGTCGCCGCGCGGGTGAAGGTCGCCCCGGCGTCGGTGCTGCGCCAGAGGGCCGGTGCGCGGCGGGCGGTGGGGTCGGACGGGGCGGAGAACAGCAACGGCGCTCCGGGGCCGGGGAGCTGGAGGGTGCTGCCCTGGACGACGGGGGCGTCGGAGAGGGTGGGCTGCGGGGCGTAGGGCCGGGCCAGGGTCGCGCCGCCGTCCCCGGAGACGGCGTCCACCCGGTTGCCGGGCGCCCCGCCGCCCTGGTCACGGGCGTTGAAGTAGACACGGCCGTCGGGCAGTTGGGCGGCCGTGCTCTCGTTGGCGTTGACCGTGCCGTCGTGGTCGGCGTCGACGAACCCCAGCCGCCAGGTGCGGCCGCCGTCGTCGCTGAGCAGGGCGTGGCCGCCGTAGTGGCGGGCCTCGCGGCCGGTGTCGGCGGAGCCGGCGGGCGGGGCCGCGGAGTGGTTGGCGGGGACGACCAGCCGGCCCGTGTGCGGGCCCCGGGTGAGGGCGAGGGCATGGCCGGGGCCGGTGGCGTACCAGCGCCAGGACGGGAGGCGGACCTCGTCGGTGATGTCGCGCGGCGGGGTGAAGCGGCGGCCGTCGTCCGAGCTGTGCTGCACGTACACCCGGCGGCCCGGCGCCTCCCCGCGCATGATCTCCGCCTCGGTCGCCGTGCCCGGGTTGGCGCAGCTCACGAGGACCACGGTCCCGGTGCGCGGGTCGACCACGGGCGCCGGGTTGCCCCGGGTGTCGCCGTCCCCGGCGGCCACCACGGTCAGCGGGCCCCAGGTGCAGCCGCCGTCGGTGGAGCGGCGCAGCACGATGTCGATGTCCCCGGTGTCCCCGGGCCCGTCCCGGCGCCCCTCGGCGAAGGCCAGCAGGGTGCCGCGCCGGGTGGTGACGGCGGCGGGAATGCGGTACGAGGCGTAGCCGCCCTGTCCGGAGACGTACGGCACGGAGGAGGTGCAGCGGCCGGGGCTCGCGGAGGCGGGGCCGGCGGCGCTGAAGGGGGTCAGGAACACGGCGGTGGCGAGGAGGGTACGGCTCAGCAGGGTCATCGCGGCTCCCTTGGACGGACTCCCCACATCGTCCCCGGCGTCACCGTCCCCGACGCGTACGCCACGACCCGGCGCCCCGGGAAGTGTCAGGAGGGCGTGCCCGCCGCCGCCAGCAGCCGCGTCACCTCGTCCGCGTCGATCGTCAGGGCCGCGCCGACCGTTGCGAGGACCTCCCGTTCCGAGGGGGTGTAGGGGCCGTCGGCGAGGGCGATGCGGGCGCCCTGGAGCAGGATCGACTCGCGGCCGGGCGGGGCGAGGTGGGGGGCGAGGGGGTCGAGGGCCTCGTGGAGCTCTATGGCGAGGCCGGCGCCGCAGGGTTCGCCGTAGGTGCGGCCGGTGTCGGCGGCGAGGGCGTCGACGAGGGCGGCGAGCTGTTCGCGGGTGCAGTCGGGGAGGCCGGCCGCGCGGACCGCGTCGGCGGCCGTGTCCAGGGAGGGGCGCGCGCAGGTGCCGCCCGCGGACAGGACGGCGAGGGCGACGGTGTGGACGGCGTCGCGGAGCATCGCGGAGAAACGGGTGGTGGTGGGGTGGTCGAGGACGTCGGTGCCGTACCGGCACTGGCAGGCCGCGCATTCGACGACCGGGCCGGTCTCGCCGCGCGAGAGGACGGGCAGGCCCAGCAGGGTGAACCGGCGGCGGCCGGTCAGCCGCTGGTAGTTGCGGTCGCCGCCGCAGCCGGGGCAGAAGAACTCGCCGTCCCCGGCAGGGGTCCACGCGGTACGGGTGCCCAGGATGCGGGCAAGCCTGGTGACCTGGCCGTCTCGTCCCCGTCCTGGCAGCACGTCGCACCTCCGTAACCCCGCGGCAACATCGCCACGTCTGCGTGATGTTAGCCACAGGGAGGAGTGCTAGTCAGCACCCAGGACGAGACCTTTCCGTGACCTCCTCGAAGCGGTGGCCGATAACCGACGGGGCCTTGACCGCCGCATACGACGATCAAGGCCCCGAAAGAGCCGGTCAGGCTGGTCAGCGAGCGGCGCGGTTGACGGCCGAGACGACCGCCTTCAGCGAGGCGCGCGTCGTGTTCGCGTCGATGCCGATACCCCACAGGACCTTGTCGTCGATCGCGCACTCGATGTACGAGGCGGCCTGCGCGGAGGCGCCCTCGCTCATCGTGTGCTCCTGGTAGTCCAGCAGACGCACGTCGATGCCGATGGACTGCAGGGCGTCGAAGAAGGCCGAGATCGGACCGTTGCCGGTGCCGGTCAGGACGGTGTCCACGCCGTCGACCGTCGCCTCGACGGTCAGGGTGTCCACGCCGTCGGTGTCGGTCGTCGACTGGCCCGTGCGGACCTGGATACGGCCCCAGGCGTTCTGCGGGTTCGGCAGGTACTCGTCCTGGAAGACCGCCCAGATGTCAGAGCCCGTGACCTCGCCGCCCTCGGCGTCCGTTTTCGCCTGGATGATCTTCGAGAACTCGATCTGCATCCGGCGGGGCAGGTCCAGCTTGTGGTCGTTCTTCAGGACGTACGCGATACCGCCCTTGCCGGACTGCGAGTTGACGCGGATGACGGCCTCGTAGGAGCGGCCGACGTCCTTCGGGTCGATCGGCAGGTACGGGACCGCCCACTCGATGTCGTCGACCGTGACCCCCTTGGCCGCCGCGTCGGCCTCCATCGCGTCGAAGCCCTTCTTGATGGCGTCCTGGTGGGAGCCGGAGAAGGACGTGTAGACCAGGTCGCCCACGTACGGGTGGCGCGGGTGGACCTCCATCTGGTTGCAGTACTCCCACGTACGACGGATCTCGTCGATGTCGGAGAAGTCGATCTGCGGGTCGACGCCCTGCGAGAACAGGTTCATGCCCAGGGTGACCAGGTCGACGTTGCCGGTGCGCTCGCCCTGGCCGAACAGACAGCCCTCGACGCGGTCGGCGCCGGCCATCAGTGCCAGCTCGGCGGCGGCGACGGCCGTACCGCGGTCGTTGTGCGGGTGGACGGAGATGACGACGTGCTCGCGGCGGGAGATGTTGCGGCTCATCCACTCGAAACGGTCCGCGTGCGTGGACGGCGTCGAACGCTCCACCGTGGCGGGCAGGTTGAGGATGATCTCGCGGCCCGGGCCGGGCTGGTAGACGTCCATCACCGCCTCGCAGACCTCCAGCGCGAAGTCCAGCTCGGTGTCGGTGAAGATCTCGGGGCTGTACTGGTAGCCGAACTCGGTCTCCGGGCCCAGCAGCTTCTCGGCGTACTCCATCACCAGACGCGTGCCGTCCACCGCGATCTGCTTGATGTCGTCCTTGGAGCCGCGGAAGACCACCCGGCGGAAGACCGGGGCGGTCGCGTTGTACAGGTGGACGGTGGCTCGCTTGGCGCCCTTCAGGGACTCCACGGTCCGCTCGATCAGGTCCTCGCGGGCCTGGGTCAGCACGGAGATCGTGACGTCGTCCGGGATCGCGCCCTCTTCCTCGATGATCGAGCGCACGAAGTCGAAGTCGGTCTGGCCGGAGGCGGGGAAGCCGACCTCGATCTCCTTGTAACCCATCTTGACCAGCTGGTCGAACATCCGGCGCTTGCGCTCGGGCGACATCGGGTCGATCAGGGCCTGGTTGCCGTCACGCAGGTCGGTGGAGAGCCAGCGGGGGGCTACGGTGATCCGGTTGTTCGGCCAGGTGCGGTCGGGGATGTCGACCTGGTCGTACGAGCCGTACTTGTGGATCGGCATCTGGCTGGGCTGCTGGCGGTTCGCCATGTTCGCGGGGCTCCTCAGGATGTCCGGAAGGACGGCCGACGATGCAACACAAAGCTCCGCGGGGAGGGAGTCGACCTGTCTTACAGGCCCTCGCCGCGGCAGCTAAGGAGAAGCAGCCCGAAACGCATAGTGCTCCGCAGCCTAGCCGAGCCGCTCCCGTCGCGTGGGTCCGTATCAGTATGCGGGACCGCGGGAACCAAAGGGGCGAAACGTGCGCTATACCACTCCCCGCCGCAGATCAGCCATGTTTGTCACCGTTTTTCACCGATCATGGTTGCCCGTGGTGACAGCGGGATAACACAGTGCAATGGTGCGACTCATGACGACGAACGGGGGCTTCGAGCCCGTCTTCTGCACCGTCGTACCGCCGCATGTCCTCGACAAGCTGGCGAGCAACGACAACCCCGCACTCTCCGGCCCCGCCCGGCGCACCCTGCTGCGCGACGGCGAGCTGCGCAACCGCCGCCGGGTGGGCACCGAGTACGGCCTGTACCTCGGCCCGTCGGCGATCGGGAAGGCACCGGCGGACCAGCCGCTGCGCTCGATCTACGACTGCGAGCACGGCACCGACCTGCCCGGCACCAAGGTCCGCGCCGAGGGCCAGGACCCCGGCCAGGACGCCACCGTCAACCGCGCCCACTCCGGGCTCGGCGCCACCTTCGACCTCTACCTCAAGGCCTACGCCCGCCACTCCATCGACGGCGACGGTCTGCCGCTGGACGCCAGCGTCCACTACGACGAGGGCTACAACAACGCCTTCTGGAACGGCGAGCAGATGGTGTTCGGCGACGGGGACGGCGAGATCTTCGTCGACTTCACCAACTCCGTCGACGTCATCGGCCATGAACTCACCCACGGCGTCACCCAGTACACGGCGAACCTGACCTACTACGGCCAGCCGGGCGCCCTCAACGAGTCGATGTCCGACGTCTTCGGCTCGCTCATCAAGCAGTACACGCTCGGCCAGACCGCCACCGAGGCCGACTGGCTGATCGGCGCGGGCATCCTCGCCCCCGGCGTCACCGGTTCGGCCCTGCGCTCGATGAAGGCCCCGGGCACGGCGTACGACGACGACGTCCTCGGCAAGGACCCGCAGCCCGCGACGATGGACGACTACGTCCGCACCGGCCGCGACAACGGCGGCGTGCACATCAACTCCGGCATCCCCAACCACGCGTTCTACCTGGTCGCGACCGCCATCGGCGGCAACGCCTGGGAGAAGGCCGGCCAGATCTGGTACGACGTGCTCACCGGCGGCGAGCTGTCCCAGAAGGCGCTGTTCACCGACTTCGCCAAGCTGACCGTTCAGGCGGCACGGGCGAGGTTCGGGGACGGCGGCGAGGAACTGCGGGCCGTGCAGAAGGCCTGGGAGCAGGTGGGGGTGCGGATTCCCTGACCGAGGGATAGACAGGAACCCATGCGTATTCAGGTGAGGCGCACGGGAGGGTTCGCGGGCATCGAGCGGCAGGCCGAGGTGGACACCTCGGGGCGGCCCGATGCCGGCGAATGGCACGCTCTGGCCGAGCAGGCGGTCGCCGCCGGCCGGGGCGCGCCGCCCCAGGGCGTGCCCGACGGTTTCAGTTACGAGATCACGGTGAACGGGAAGACGGTGTACGCGGCCGACCCCCGGCTCACCCCCGAACAGCGGAAGCTGATCTCCAGAGTCCTCAAGGAAGGGGCGTAACCGGCAGGGGCGTACCGGCAGGGACGCAACCGGCAAGGTCGTAACCAGCAGTTCTCCCCGGGCCGTTGACTTCCTTACCCATCGGTAAGGATGATCCCGCCCATGGCGAACGATCCGCGCGACGCGGTGCACCCGATCCCCCAGTTCCCGGCCGGCTTCCTGTGGGGTGTCTCCACCTCCGCCCATCAGATCGAGGGCGCCGCGGACCTGCGCGAACCGTCCGTGTGGGACACCTTCTCGGCCGAGCCGGGACGAGTGAAGGACGGCTCCACGGCGGCGGTGGCCTGCGACCACTACCACCGGTACGCGGAGGACGTCGCCCTCCTGAAGAACCTCGGGGTGGACGCGTACCGCTTCTCCATCTCCTGGCCCCGGGTGAACTCCCCCGGCGGCCTGGACTTCTACGACCGCCTCGTGGACGAGCTGCTGACGGCGGGCGTCCGCCCCGTCCCCACCCTCTTCCACTGGGACCTGCCGGCGGACCTGGACTGGCTGGAGCGGGACACGGCCTCCCGTTTCGCGGACCACGTGTCGACGGTCGTGGACCGCCTCGGCGACCGCGTACAGAAGTGGATCACCCTCAACGAGCCCGCCGAACACACCCTGCTGGGCCACGCCCTCGGCACCCACGCCCCCGGCAGGCAGCTGCTCTTCGACGCGCTGCCGGTGGCCCACCACCAGCTCCTCGCCCACGGTCTCGCCGTACGGGCCCTGCGCGCGGCCGGTGCCACGGACATCGGCGTCGCCAACTCCCACGGCCCGACCTGGCCCGCGTCCCGGGAACCGGCCGACCTGGAGGCCGCCGCCTTCTACGACGTGCTGCTGAACCGCCTGTTCGCCGAGCCGCTGCTCCTGGGTGAGTACCCGGAGGGCCTCGGCGAGTTGATGCCGGGCGACGTCGCCGCCGACCTGAAGATCATCGGCGAGCCGCTCGACTGGTACGGCGTCAACTACTACGCCCCGACCCGGGTGGGCGCCCCGCAGGGCTCGGAGATCGAGTTCGGCGGGATCACCATGCCGGCCGAACTCCCCTTCTCCGTCCGGGAGATCGAGGACGTCCCGGTGACGGACTTCGGCTGGCCGGTCGTCCCCGAGGGCCTGACCGAGCTGCTCACCACCTTCAAGGACCGCTACGGCGACCGCCTCCCGCCGGTGGTCATCACCGAGAACGGCTGCTCCTACGACGGCCTCGACGACCAGGACCGCATCGCCTACCTCGACGGCCACATCCGCGCCCTGCACCGGGCGCTGGAGGCGGGCGTCGACGTCCGCGGCTACTTCGTGTGGTCGCTGCTGGACAACTTCGAGTGGGCGGAGGGCTACGCGCGCCGCTTCGGCCTGGTCCACGTCGACTACGCGACCCAGGCCCGCACCCCGAAGGCGTCGTACGGCTGGTACCGGGACGTCCTGCGGGCGCAGAGATGACGACGGCGGACCGGATCCCGGCGGCCGCCCTCACCGAGCCCGTCGAGCGGGTGGGCGGGGGCTGGTCCTCGGCCCTCTCCCTCGCCAACGGGGCGATCTGGGTGGGCTGGTACGGCCCCCTGCAGATCCTGCTCGCCTCCCAGGCCAAGGACTTCGCGCCCGGCTCCGGCATGTCGAAGGAGACGATGCTGGCCTGGGTGACCGGCGTGGGCGCGCTCGTGTCGCTGTGGGCGAACCCGCTCTTCGGCGCGCTGTCGGACCGTACGACGTCCCGCTACGGCCGCCGTACCCCGTGGATCGTGGCCGGTGCGGCGGGCGGCGCCCTCTCCCTGCTGCTCCTCGCCGTGGCGGACGGGGTGTGGACGATGGCGCTGGGCTGGTGCCTGGTCCAGCTCACCCTGAACATGGCCTTCGCGGCGGTCACGGCGGCCGTACCGGACCGTGTCCCCCGGCTCCAGCGGGGTGCCGTGGGCGGCTGGCTGGGGGTCGCGCAGGTCCTCGGCGTGGTCGGCGGCACGGCGCTCGCCACGGTGGCCGGGGGCGTGGGCGCGGGCTATGCGGCCTGCGCGGTGTTCACGGCGCTGGGCGTGCTGCCGTACGTCCTGCGCTACGAGGATCTGCGGCTGCCGGTGGCGGACCGCCCGGCCTGGTCCTGGCGGGGCTTCCTGACGGGCTTCTGGCTGAGCCCGAGGAGGTATCCCGACCTGGGCTGGGCCTGGCTGACCCGGTTCCTGATGAACCTCAGCAACGCCCTGGTGCTGCTCTACCTGCTGTACTACCTGCGCGACCGCCTGCACTACGACGACCCCGACGAGGGCGTGCTGATCCTGACCGCGGTGAACGGCGTGACGCTGCTCGCCACGGTCGTCGTCGGAGGCGTCTGGTCGGACCGGGTGGGCCGACGGAAGCCGTTCGTGGTCTGGTCGGGCGTGCTGATGGCGGTGGCGACGGCGGGGCTGGCGGTCTGGCAGACCTGGCCGGGGGCGATCGTCGCGGCGGCGGTGCTGGGCGTGGGCTTCGGCGTCTTCACGTCGGTCGACTTCGCACTGATGACCGACGTCCTGCCGAAGGCCCTGGACCGCGGCAAGGACCTCGGCGTCATCAACGTCGCCAACGCCCTCCCCCAGGTCGCGGCCCCGGTCCTCGCCGCACCGATCGTGACGTATCTCGGTGGATACCGTGTCCTTTACCTGGTCGCGGCGTTGGTCGGGTTGGCGGGGGCGGTGTTGGTGGGGCGGATCAGGGGAGTGGACTGAAACGCCGGACAGTAGTCGCCATATCGCGGTAGGGGGACGCCATGGCAACCAAGAAAATCACCATCACGGTCCCGGAAGAGCTCGTGGAGGCGGCGCGCGGGCTCACGGACAAGCGTTCGCGGAGGAGGAGATGGCCGAAGCGGACGCCCGGTTGCACGGAGGGGCGCTGCAGACCGCCAAGGCCGCCGCGAAACTGCTCATGGACGCCGGACTGCACGGCCACAAGTACGCCATCGACGCCACGGTGGCCGTGACGGCGCTCAGCCAGCCCGGCCCCGTTGCCGTCCTCACCTCGGACGTCGATGACATGACCAAGCTCTGCGGTCGCCGGATCAACGTCATCCCGCTCTGAGGGACGCCTCGCTCAGAAGCCCAGCTTGCGCAGTTGCTTCGGGTCGCGTTGCCAGTCCTTCGCGACCTTCACGTGGAGGTCCAGGAAGACCGGGGTGCCCAGGAGCGCCTCGATCTGTTTGCGGGACTTGATGCCGACGTCCTTCAGCCGGCGGCCCTTCGGGCCGATGATGATGCCCTTCTGACTGGGGCGCTCGATGTAGATGTTGGCGTGGATGTCGAGGAGCGGCCGGTCGGCGGGGCGGTCCTCGCGCGGGAGCATCTCCTCGACGACGACGGCGATGGAGTGCGGCAGCTCGTCGCGTACGCCCTCCAGCGCGGCCTCGCGGATCAGCTCGGCGACCATCACCTGCTCGGGCTCGTCGGTCAGATCGCCCTCGGGGTAGAGGGCGGGGCCCTCCGGGAGCATCGGGACCAGCAGGTCCGCCAGGAGGTCCACCTGCCGGTCGCCGACCGCCGAGACCGGGATGATCTCCGCCCACTCGATGCCCAGCTCCTTGCCGAGCTGGTCGATCGCGATGAGCTGCTCGGCGAGCGCCTTGGAGTCCACCAGGTCGGTCTTGGTGACGACGGCGACCTTCGGGGTCTTCTTGATCCCGGACAGTTCCTTGGCGATGAAGCGGTCGCCGGGGCCCAGCTTCTCGTTCGCCGGCAGACAGAAGCCGATCACGTCGACCTCGGCCCAGGTGGTGCGGACCACGTCGTTGAGGCGCTCGCCGAGGAGCGTGCGCGGTTTGTGCAGGCCCGGTGTGTCGACCAGGATCAGCTGGGCGTCCGGGCGGTGCACGATGCCCCGTACCGTGTGCCGGGTGGTCTGCGGACGGTTCGAGGTGATCGCCACCTTCTTCCCGACCAGAGCGTTCGTGAGGGTGGACTTGCCCGCGTTGGGGCGGCCCACGAAGCAGGCGAAGCCGGCACGGTGCAGGGTCCCGGCCGGCTGCTCGGATGACTGGTTACGAACGCTCATGGCCCCCATTCTCCCTGATCCACGAAGCCCCGCCGTACACCGGAACGGCCCCGCCGCCCACGGTGAGCTTCCGGAAACCGTGCGCAACGAAACGTCACGGAAACACGCCACCCACCAAGGTCAAGCCGCAGGATTGGCTTCCTCCCCCGCCTAAGGGCGAGGGAGTCCAGCGGTCGCCCGCTGGGGTTCCTGCTTCACCGACGACCGCCCCGTCCGGGAGGACTCCCGTTGAGGTCTTACACCGTCTCCACAGGCAGACGCCGCCAGCCCGGCGGCCAGGATGTTGCGTGCCGCGTTCGTGTCGCGGTCGTGCACGGTGCCGCAGTCGCACGTCCACTCGCGGACGTTCAGCGGCAGTTTCTCGCGGACTGTGCCACAGTTCCCGCACAGCTTGCTGGAGGGGAACCAGCGGTCGATCACGACGAGTTCGCGCCCGTACCAGGCGCACTTGTACTCCAGCATCGACCGGAGTTCCGTCCAGGCCGCGTCCGAGATGGCGCGCGCGAGCCTGCCGTTCTTCAGCAGGTTGCGGACGGTGAGGTCCTCGATCACGACCGTTTGGTTCTCACGGACGAGTCGAGTCGACAGCTTGTGCAGGAAGTCCCGGCGCCGGTCGGCGATCCGGGCGTGCACGCGGGCGACCTTGCGGCGGGCCTTCTCCCGGTTGTTGGAGCCCTTGGCCTTGCGGGACAGCTCCCGCTGGGCCTTTGCCAGGCGGGCGCGGTCCCGGTCCCCGGTCTTCTTCCACTCCGTCAGCGCGGCGGACGACTGCACGTAGGAGATCCGGCGCTGCTCGCCGTACCAAGCCCGCGTGCGTTCCTGAAGCGCCTTGTTGTAGACGAGACGGACGCAGCCGAACGTGCGCGACAGCCGGCGATTCGGCCTGCCGGGCCCTGCTCCACAGAAGACCCGTTTTGAGGAGCCCCGATGAAGCTCATCACCGCGATCGTCAAGCCGTACCGCCTCGACGAGGTCAAGACGGCGCTCCAGGAGCTCGGCGTGCACGGGCTGACCGTGACCGAGGCCAGCGGGTACGGCCGGCAGCGCGGCCACACCGAGGTGTACCGGGGGGCCGAGTACCAGGTCGACCTCGTGCCGAAGGTGCGGATCGAGGTCGTCGTGGAGGACGCGGAGTCCGATGCCGTGATCGACGCGATTGCGCTGGCCGCGCGGACCGGGAAGATCGGGGACGGGAAGGTGTGGGCGGTGCCGGTGGAGACGGTTGTACGTGTCCGTACGGGTGAGCGGGGGCCCGATGCCCTTTAGACGCCGGTTGCCGTGTGGGTCTTCGTCTGCCGGTGCGTCGTGGCTGGTCGCGCAGTTCCCCGCGCCCCTGGGCGGCGCGGCCCTTCGGGCCTTCGCCGCCGTCTGATCACGAGCCAACCGGCGATGGCGATCCCCAGTGCCACCACCCCCGCCACCAGCCATGGCACCGCCACGAACGACGCCGTTGCCGATTCCTTGGTGTTCTTGGCGGTCGCTGTCAGCTTTACGTCCGTCCAGTCGAGCTGGGGGGCGTTGTGCCAGCGTTCCGTCAGGTGGACGCGTTGGCCCGGGAGGAGTTGGGAGGGAAGGTTCTTGAGGTCGCGGGTGAGGAGGGTGCGGCCGAAGAGGCCCTCGGCCTTGAGGGCGATCTTGGGCTGCAGGGTGACGTTGCCGGTGTTGTGCAGGGTGTAGGAGATCGTCGCCGTGCTGTCGCCGAGGCCGGGGATCAGGGGCTGGTGGTGGCTGATGTGGACGTTCTCGACGGCCAGCGCGGGCAGCGTGGGGCCGCCGACCGAGAGGTAGACGCGGGCGCCGACCGCCCGCTGGACGCCGAGGGCGACCGAGCCGTCGCCCCGGTCGATCCGTTCGTCGAGGGCGACGATCGCGCCGGGATGGTCCCCGGGCTCGGCACCCTGGGGCACCTTGATGGTGAACGGGACGGTGACGGTCTTGTGGGCGGGCACGGTGACCCGTTCCTTCGGCAGCTCGGCCCACGCGCCCACGCCCCGCATCCGCTCCCCGAGCGACTTCACGGCGAAACCGCCGTCGCGGGCGGTGTTGTAGGCGTCGGCGGCGTACAGCCGGAAGGTGAGGGGTCCGGCCGTCTTGTTGGCGACGACGACCTTGTCCTCGATCGTCTGGCCGGGATCGGCGGAGACATAGAAGTACGGCCGTGCGGCGACGGCCGAGGAGACGGGGTGGACGGACCAGCTCCCGTTGTCGGCGGCCCGGGCGGGCGTGGCGGTCAGCAGGCCCAGCAGCAACGGCAGGAGCAGCGGGAGGAGAGCGACGTACGGCTTGCGCGGCGACATGGATGCCGGACCCCCACAGACGTTCCACGGGTAACGGGACGGGCTCGGTGGACGGGCGGGTGCGGGCCTGTGGGGCGGCCGCCCGGCCACCGCGAGGACGGGTCGTTCAGGTGAGCGTGAGCGTCAGGACACCGGCGTACGAGCCCGGCGGCGTGAACGCCGGTACGTCGAGGGAGAGTCCGGCCTTCGCGGTGAACTCACCACCGGTGAGCGTGCCGTCCGGGGCGGAGGCGAGGGTCGCCCCCGCGCTGCCCACCACACCGGCCGAGCCGGCCTGGCAGGTGCTCGGGCTGTCCGCCTTGGTGGTGCAGGTCGGCGTCCAGCTCAGCTTGCCGGCGTCGATGGTGGCGCCGGGGCCGCTGAAGTCGGTGACCTTGCCGGTCAGGGACCAGCCCGCGGGGCCGCCGCGGTAGTCCTTGACCGTCACCGCGTTGAGGTCGCCGGTCGAGGGGTCGCCGGAGCCGAAGTCGACCGGTTTCATCGCGACGCTGTCCCCGGACTGCTCCATGGACAGGTCGCCCGCCTGGACGGTCGTCGTCAGCTTCTGGCTGCCCTCGGGGATCGGGGTGTCGTCGATGACGACGTACGCGGCGGGCGAGCTGCCCAGGTTCGAGCTCCAGGCGCTGCCCTCGTACGCCACGATCCCGGTGGTGGTGAGGTCGCTCACGACGAGCGAACCGGAGATGTTGCCCGAGGAGCTCGCGGTCACGGTGGTCTTGTCCGCGGTCTCGTCGGATCCGGAGCGCCCGGCGACGGTGACCGTCGCGCCCGCGGTGAAGCCGCCGCCGGTGAAGGTGACGGGGTCACCCGGGCCGCCGGACGCCGAACCGAGTGCGAGGTTACGGGTGTTGGCGGGCGGGTTGTCGGCCGCGGTGATCGTCTCCGACACCGGGGCGGGCGGGTTGGTCACCGTGCAGACGGTGTCCAGCTCCAGGATGTAGCTGGTGTGGATGTTGTAGTCGCCGGGCGAGAGCGTGATCTGGCCGGGCGAGGTGACCGTGAACGTGCCGGTCATCGAGAACGACGGGAAGGCGCCGTAGCCGGGCACCGGGTCGTTCTCCCTCGGTCCGGCGACGGTGACGTTGCCGGTCTGCGCGCCGCCGAGGGCGACCACGCCCGTCGGCGTCATGATGTCGGCCGGCAGATCGATCGCGGTGGGGTTGCTCGCGGCGGCCGTGACCACCGTGTAGGTCACCGTGACGGTGTCGCCGACCTCGGGGCTGGTGTTGTCCACCGTGACCTTCGCGGTGGTGGTGCCGTCGATCGGCGGGAGGCCCGCGATCGCCGGCGGGATGCAGTGCGTCGCGAAGTCCACATTGGTCGCGGCACTGGCCGGGCACGCGAGCGCGCCGCCCGCGGTGACCGCGAGCGCGGTCGCCCCGAGCAGCGAAGCCCAGCGCCGTCTTCGGGTACTGCGGGCACTTCGGGGTGAACCCATGTCTGCCCCCTCCTCCAGGGTGCGGGCGCAGCGGCTCTTCTGCGCCAACAGGGGGCATTGACGGGCGGATCGCGAAAGAAGTCAATGGAGACGGCGATGTCAACTGATGGACCGTCAGCTTCCTGGTCCCGTACGAAAACTGACGGTCCGTATGCGGTGTTTCCAATCGCTATCAGCTGAACACGAACGGCCCCGGCGTCTGGGACGTGCCCGTCGCCGTCGTACAGGTGATGGTGATTCCGAGGATGACCATCTTCAGGCTGCCGCCGTTGAAGGTCAGGCTGTCCCCCACGGCCACGGTCCCGGGGAGGGGACCGACCGTGATGGAGGAGCCGGCGGACATGGCGGGGTTCACCGAGCCGCTGAAGACCCGGTTGGGACCCGTGTTGTTCACCATCGTGAGCGTGGACGCGATGCTGTTCTGGTTCAGCGCGAGCGGCGTCGTGATCGCGCTGGACGTGAGCGTCATGGTGGCCGCGGTGGGGTCGGTGGCGCTCTGGGTGGCGGTGAGTGTGGCGGTGCCGCCGCCGAAGATGCCGCAACTGGCGGTGATGGTGGCCGACGTCGGGCTGACCGCGGCGGAGGCCGAGGGCGCGAACACCAGCCCGGTGACCGCGAGGGCCCCGGCCAGCAGTGCCGCACCTGATCCGATTCGCTTGCTCATGGGGTTCCGGCTCCTTCCCGGATGTGGGGAGACGGACCTCCGGAGCGGGACGGTGGGTGCGGTCACCGGGCCCGGTGGGGGGTGAATCTGACGGTCCGTCGGAACTTACGGCTCCATTGATGCGGGAGGGCCGGGGGCAGGGCAAGGTCGATTTCCGGCCGAGTTCGTCAGCCCGCGGAAACGGTCGCCCGCACAGTCCCGTCCGGCGCAGCCAACAGCACCCGCGTCCCCGCCCCACCGAGATCCCGCACGGCAGCCAGATCGCCCTCCGCCGCTTCCAGCGACGCAGTCACGATCGCCGCCGCCTCCAACGACTCCGCCCCCGACGCCGCCGCCATCGCCACCGCCGTCTGCAACGCGCTCAGCTTCAGTGACGGCAGGTCGACCGTCCCGGCGACGTACGTACGTCCCGTCTCGTCCCGTACGGCAGCCCCCTCGGGCACACTGTTGCGGGCCCGCGCCGACCGGGCCAGGGTGATGATCTTGCGGTCCTCGGGGTCAAGCTCGTTGCTGTCGCTCATGCCCCGAGCATACGAGCCCGGCCTCGCGCACGTTCCCCGGCGAGCTCACAGCCACCCTCGGCGCGCCGCCTGCCAGGCCAGTTGCATACGGGTCACGGCGCCCGCGAGTTCCATCATGTACTGGACACGGCGCTGCACGGTGCGTCGGCTCAGGCCCATCTGGGTCGCGACCGCCTTGTCGGCCACCCCGGAGACCAGCAGGGCGAGCAACCGCCGGTCGGTGGCCGACAGCGGGTCGGTTCCGCCCGTACCGTCCGCCGCGCCGGGGTCGTCGACGCCCAGGGGTACGGCGTCCTCCCAGTAGCGCTCGAAGAGGGCGATCAGGGCGGCCAGCAGGTTACCGTCCCGTACCAGCGCGGTGGTGGGCTCCTCCGGGCTGCCGTGCGGACCGCCCGGCACCAGCGGGAAGATCGCGATCGAGCGGTCCGCGATCGCGAGGCGCAGCGGCAGATCGGAGACCGCGCGGGCGGATTCTCCGGCCCGCACGCCCGCCACCACGTTGTCCATGGCGCCCTCGTCGTCGAAGAACGCCTTCTCGTACACGACCCGGTAGCGCACCCCGCGGGCCAGGGCCGCGAACTCCGCCGTGTTGCTGCCGGAGGGCATCGCCACGTACTGGGCCTTGCAGAACCAGAGCATCTCGTCGTGCGCGCTCGCCTGGATCTGCCGCAGATGCTGGCGCAGTGCCTGGGCGCCGGTGATGATCTCGATCAGCTGGCCGTCCTGCCGGCGCAGAGTGTCCCGGTAGGCCTCCAGCAGGCTGGTGGCCTCGGCCCGGGCGAGGTCCAGCGCGTCGGCGCTGCGCTTGAGCCGTGGCAGGAGCGCCACATCGGGGGGAGTGGC
This sequence comes from Streptomyces sp. T028, assembly GCF_048159505.1. Taxonomy (NCBI): domain Bacteria; kingdom Bacillati; phylum Actinomycetota; class Actinomycetes; order Kitasatosporales; family Streptomycetaceae; genus Streptomyces; species Streptomyces sp. T028. The sequence goes on along the minus strand of NZ_JBLRVZ010000073.1, from coordinate 45,118 downwards.
CCGGAACAACCGTGGTGATCCGTCCGTATGGCTCGCCATGCCCTTGGCGGCCAGCATGCCCAGCACGCGCCCGGCCTCCGCGTGGTCGAGACCGGCCCGGCGGGCGACATCGGCGGCCGAGGCGCCGCCCGACGTCACGAGCAACCGGTACACGGACTCCTCGACATCCGAGACCCCAGCGGCCCCCAGCGCCACGGCGCCCTCCCCGAGACCGGTCGCTCAATATCTGAAAGTGTTGAACACCGTACTTCATGGAGGCGTGGGCCGCGGGGGGGGGGGGGGGGGNCCCGAGACCGGTCGCTCAATATCTGAAAGTGTTGAACACCGTACTTCATGGAGGCGTGGGCCGCGGTGGGTGAGCGGGCGACCGTCGCGCCCGCTCACCCACCGCGTTCCTCTCCAACACCGCTAGCCGTGCTGCAGATACGCCCGCCGAACGGTCTGCCGCACGGTGTTCCCGGCGGCGTCCCGCGCCGTGACGCGCAGCGTCACATAGGCGTCACCATGCGCCCCGGACGGCCTCTTGACCCGGGCGCGAAAGGAGTTGTGGCCGCGGTCGTCCACCCCTGCCCCGCTCCAGCTGAGCCCGTCGTCGTACGAGGTCTCGACCGTCACTCTCACCCCGCGCGGCGCGGACAGACCGTCCTGGGCGCGGACCGCGACGCCGATGGAGTACGCCCGGGCGGCGCCGACGGCGTTGTGCGCGTCCACCGGTATGTCGTAGTCGAGTTGGAGCAGCGGCAGTGCGGTCGCCTTGGTGGCCGTCGCCGAACGGAACGACCAGGAGGTGTCGGTGGCGGTCCCGTACTTCCAGGCCTGCGAGACCCGGGAGGTCGTCAGGTCGAGCCGGTAGCCGGCGGCCCCGGCAGGCACCTCGAAGTCCGTCCAGGCACCGTCCGCCTCGGCGGTCTTCGTCCCGTCGCGGTACAGCACCGCCTTGGCCGTGCTGCCCGACTGCGCCACGGTCCAGTGACCGGCCGCCGAGTCGGTGAACTCCGGGATCCGCAGCTGCAGTACGTCGCCGCTGCGGACGGACGGGTTCGTGGTGCCGCGTGGGATCGACGGCCTGACGACGGCGCCCTGCCAGGTCTCCTGAGTGCGCTGTCCGGCCCGGTAGGTGCGCGGTGTGTCCCTCATGCCGACGGACAGCGGTGTGTCGACGTCGAACGTGGTCGTGTGGTGTGCCAGATGCTGCCACGTGGTGTCACCGGCACTGACGTACTCGGTGCGCGTGAAGCCGGTCGGCACATAGCGCGTGTACTGGTTCCAGGCGGTGCTCTGGTACGGGCGCCGGCCGAAGCGCTGCTCGCTCGCCCACCCGGAGCCGCCGGTGTCCGCGTACGTGGTCCTGACGACGGCGCTGTTGCGCTCGGACACGGTGTACACGACCTGCTGCGGAATCCGCTGCGACGAGACCTGCATGACGTCGTACAGGTACGGGCTGCGCGCGGTGCCGGTGAACGTCACCGTGGTGGTGCGGCGGGCGATGCGCGCCAGCAGCTCGGCCCCGGTGGCGGCGCCGATACGCACGGTCGGTATCGCCCACCGGTCGCCGTCCGGCCTCCAGCGCGTCCACGGGATGTCGCGGAAGTGGACGAGCATGACGGCGCGGACACCGGCCGCCGCCGCCCGTTCGGCCAATTCCCGCTCGTCCACGCCTGTTGTGTTCGTGAGGACCGCGACCTTGCCGCGGGCGCTGCCGAAGGCGGGCGCGGCGGCGTCCCCGGCGTCCACGGCGGTCAGACGTGCGCCACGTTCACCGAAGAGGGGCGAGTCGGGCATGTAGTAGGCGTTCAGATCGGTTCCGGTGTCCCGCACCGTCGCCTTGAGAAGGGGGGCGACGAGCTGCCAGCGCGAGGCGAACTCGAAGGTGCCCTCGGTGACCTGGGCGGTCGGGCTGACGTACAGCCGCTTGGCGAGGTCGAAGTACATCGTGCCCTCGAGCAGACTGTGCCCGTCGAGCTGCCGGTACGTCTGGTAGCTGAGAACGCCGCGCTGTTCGGCCGGTTCGGGCGTGCGGATCTGCACGGGGACCGTCCTGCGGGCGTCCAGGGTGACGGTCATGTCCTTGGTGACCTTGACCTCCGGCAGCACCACCTGCCGCAGTTCCTGCCCGTCACTCGCGTTGTCGAGCGATGCGTGGTCCAGCTGGTAGACGCCCTCCTCGACCTCGGCAACGGGCGGGTCGGTGCTGATGTAGTCCACGAAGCCGTCGGCTCCCCAGATGGTGGGCAGGGCCTCGACGGGCTTGCCGTCCTTGTCGTACGTCCTGACGGTGATCCGGTGCGTGGGGCCGTGCGCGACGAGGCCCAGCGTGGTGTGCACGGAGATCTTCCCGTCGGCGGAGGCCGCGGTCACATAGCCGTAGTACTTGCCCTGTCGCACCTGGGCCGGGTCGACCGTCAGCGGGACCTCGGCCGTGGCGCCCGCCGGCACGCGGACGGAGCCGGAGCCGAGCCGCACCGCGCCCGCCTCGGGTGTCTTGCCGCCCGAGGTGGTCAGCTTCATGGTGAGCGCGAGCGTGATGTCCGTCGTGGAGGTGTTCGTGTAGCGCAGCTCGTTCGTGCGGACGGCACCGGTTCCGGCCTGGAACGGGCCGAGGGCGACGGTGCCGGTGGCGGTGACCGGCCCCCGGGCCGCGGCGGCCACGTCGATACGGCCGCCGCCCTGCTCGGTGACCTGCTGACCGGCGACGGTACGGGCCGTGCTGATCAGCGCGTCCTTCAACTGGGCGCCGCTCCAGTTGGGATGGCGCCGGGCGAGCAACGCGGCGGCTCCCGCGACATGCGGGGTGGCCATCGACGTACCAGAGGCCGCCACGTAGTTGTCGTCCACCACGGTGTCCAACGCCGTCCCCGCCGCACGCGCCGCCACGATCCCGACTCCGGGCGCCGTCACATCGGGCTTGACGGCGTCGTCGCCGACCCGTGGTCCGCGGCTGGAGAACGAGGCGAGTGTGTCGTCCCGGTCGACGGCACCGACGGTGAGCGCCGCGTCGGCCGCGCCGGGAGAGCCGACGGTGCCCGGACCGTTCTCGCCGCTGTTGCCCGCGGCCACGACGAACAAGGTGCCGGTGCTCTCGCTCAGCTCGTTCAGCGCCAGGCTCATCGGGTCCGTGCCGTCCGTGGTCTCGTCCGACCCCAGGCTCAGGTTGACGACCTTGGCGCCCTCGGCCGCCGCCCACTCCATGCCGGCGATCACCTGGGAGTCACTGCCGTAGCCGTCGTCCCCGAGGACCTTTCCGACCAGCAGCCGGGCCGAGGGCGCGACCCCCTTGCGGCTGCCGCCAGACGCGGCGCCGGAGCCCGCGACGATGGACGCGACGTGCGTGCCGTGGCCGACCCTGTCCTCGGTGCCGGAGCTGCCGGAGAAGTCCCTGGCCTCGGCGATCCGCCCGGCGAGATCGGGATGGGACTGGTCCACCCCGGTGTCAAGGACGGCGACCGTGACTCCCTGGCCCTCGTCACCGCTCTGCCACACGTCGGGCGCACCGATCTGTGCCGTACTGCGGTCGAGGGTCGCCGCCACGCGCCCGTCCAGCCACACGCGGGGGGTGGCGGACGCCACAGCGGTGTTCATCTCCCCGCCGGAGGGCGCCAGTTGCTTCCAGAATCGGCCGAGGTCGTCGTCGGCCACACGGACCGACCGCGCGTCGATGCTGTCGAGCCGCCGGACGGGGGAGCCGTCCTGGGCCAGCGATGTCAGGCCCCGCACGGCGGACGCGGTCACACCCGCGGGCTGCCCCACGATGAGCGGGAGGGCGTCGGTGTGGGCCTCGTCGTACCGCTGCGCCACGAGCGCGGTCACGTCGAACAGCTTCCGGTCCAGCCGGCCGCTCGCGACCAGGTCGCTCGCGTCGGAGGGAAGGACCGTCAGCTGCCCGTCCTGTTCGAAGGTGCGGAAGACGATGCCCTGCCGTCCCGTTCCCGGTTCCACCGAGGCGATCCGGCGCCCGTCAGCGGTGGCGGTGACGGTCACCCGGTCACCGGTGATCAGACGCACCGTGGCGTCGGCCGTCCCCTCCGGTGTCCCGGCCACGGCCGACGCGCCGCCGGTCCCCGCGGACACCGGTCCGACGGCACCGGCACTCAGCGTGAGTCCCGCCGATATCGCCGCCAGCAGGCGGATCCGTCTCATGAGTACCGTGCCTTCCCTCGTACGCGGTGAGCTGCCCATGCGCTGGAAAGAATCCGGCGGCGGCACAGCGCGTGTCACTCGATTCGGGTGGCACAGATTGGACATGTCCCAAGGACGACAAGACCCTGATGACCCGTCAGCCATCTTTGCGGAGCACCTGACGCATGACGGCTGGAAGCAGGTCGGCCGCCACCGCGGCGAGGTCGGCGACGGCACAGCCGGGCTTCTGGCGGCTTCCGCCGGATGGCCGCCCCGCGCGGGAAGGGCAGCCCACCCCGGTGCCGCCCCCGGCCCGCGGCCAGGAGCTCAGGGACGGTCGAGCCGCAGCCGCTCCGCGCGCGGCAGACCCGCCACCACCAGGTCGTACGAGTCCTCGATCAGCTCCTTGACCAGCCGGTCGGGGAGGTCGCCGTCGACGGTGACCGTGTTCCAGTGCCGCTTGTTCATGTGATAGCCGGGGGCGATCAGGCCGGGGTGGTCGGTGCGCAGCCGGACCGCGTCCTCGGGGTCGCACTTGAGGTTGACCTTCAGGGGCCGCTCGTCCGTCCAGCTCAGCGCGAACATCTTGCCCCCGACCTTGAACACCGAGATCTCCGGCCGGAAGGGGAAGTCCTCCACGACGGCGTTGAACGACAGGCAGAAGGCGCGCAGGTCCTCGGGGGTCACTCGGCCTTCTCCTCCTGCGCGTCCGCCGGCCCGGCCATCGGCTCCACCAGCACCGTCACGATCTTGTTCCGACGGCCGGCGGCGGCCTCGGCGGTCAGCCGGAGGGCCCGGCCGTCGGGAAGGTCGACGACGGACGAGGCACCGGCGATGGGGACCCGGCCCAGGGCCTTGGCGAGCAGTCCGCCGACGGTCTCCACGTCCTCGTCGTCGTACTCCTCCAGGCCGTACAGCTCGCCGAGGTCGGTGATGTCGAGGCGGGCGGTGACCCGGTAGCGGTCGTCGCCGAGCTCCTCGACGGGCGGGAGCTCACGGTCGTACTCGTCGGTGATCTCGCCGACGATCTCCTCGAGGATGTCCTCGATGGTGACGATGCCGGCCGTGCCGCCGTACTCGTCGATGACGACGGCGACGTGGTTGCGCTGCAGCTGCATCTCGCGCAACAGGTCACCGGCGTTCTTGGTGTCGGGGACGAAGGCCGCGGGCCGCATGGCCGTGGAGACGAGGTCGGATTCGGCGTCACGGCTGATGTGCGTCTTGCGGACCACGTCCTTCAGATACACGATCCCGACGATGTCGTCCTCGCTCTCCCCCGTCACGGGTATCCGGGAGAAACCGGAGCGCAGGGCGAGGGTGAGCGCCTGGCGGATGGTCTTGTACCGCTCGATGACGACCAGGTCGGTGCGCGGCACCATGACCTCCCGCACGAGGGTGTCACCGAGCTCGAAGACCGAGTGCACCATGCGGCGCTCCTCGTCCTCGATGAGGGACTCCTTCTCGGCGAGGTCGACCAGCGCCCGCAGCTCCGCCTCGGAGGCGAAGGGGCCGCGGCGGAAGCCCTTGCCGGGCGTGAGCGCGTTGCCGATGAGGATCAGCAGCGACGGGATCGGACCCATGATCCGGGCCAGCGGGAGCAGGATGTACGCCGCCACCGTCGCGGTGTTCAGCGGGTGTTGGCGGCCGATGGTCCGCGGGGAGACCCCGACGGCGACGTACGACACGAGGACCATCACGCCGATCGCGGCGAACAGCGCCGGGGCGGTGCCGTCGATCTCCTGCAGACAGGCGTACGTCACCAGCGCCGCGGCCGCCATCTCGCAGGCGACGCGGACCAGCAGGGCCACGTTGAGATAGCGGGTGGGGTCGGCGGTGATCTGGGCGAGCTTGGCACTGCCGCGCCGCCCGGACCGTACGGCCTCCTCGGCGCGGAAGCTGGAGACGCGCGCGAGGCCCGCCTCCGCGCAGGCGGCGAGCCACGCGACGACGACCAGGGCGATCGCGCCACCGACGAGGGTCGGACTCATGAGACGGTCGGCGCCGGCGACGGCCCGGTCAGCCCCTTCTCGCCCCTCCACCCGTCGACGATGGCGGCCTGGAGCCCGAACATCTCGGCCTTCTCGTCCGGCTCCTCGTGGTCGTACCCGAGCAGGTGCAGCACCCCGTGGACGGTGAGCAACTGCAGCTCCTCGTCCATGGAGTGCTGCGTGGGCGCCTCGGTGCCCTGCTTCGCGGCGACCTCGGGGCAGAGCACGATGTCGCCGAGCAGGCCCTGCGGGGGCTCGTCGTCGTCCTTCGACGGCGGACGCAGCTCGTCCATCGGGAAGGACATGACGTCCGTCGGCCCCGGCAGGTCCATCCACTGGATGTGCAGCTGCTCCATGGCGTCGGCGTCCACGACGATCACCGAGAGCTCGGAGAGCGGGTGGATGCGCATCCGCGCGAGCGCGTAGCGGGCGATGTCGAGGATCGCCTGCTCGTCGACCTCGGTTCCGGACTCGTTGTTGACGTCGATGGACATGGTGCCGGCTTGTCTACTTCCGTTTGTGACGGCTGTCCCGGCCGCCCTTGTGGGTGCCGTTCTCCGTGCCGTTCTCGCTGTCGTACTTCTCGTACGCGTCGACGATACGGCCCACCAGCTTGTGCCGTACGACGTCCTGCGACGACAGCCGGGAGAAGTGCACGTCGTCGAGCCCCTCAAGGATCTCCTGGACCTGCCGCAGACCCGACTTCGTACCGTTCGGAAGGTCCACCTGCGTCACGTCACCGGTGATCACGATCTTCGAGTCGAACCCGAGGCGGGTGAGGAACATCTTCATCTGCTCGGGCGAGGTGTTCTGCGCCTCGTCCAGGATGATGAAGGCGTCGTTCAAGGTGCGGCCGCGCATGTACGCCAGGGGGGCGACCTCGATCGTGCCCGCGGCCATCAGCCTCGGGATGGAGTCGGGGTCGAGCATGTCGTGCAGCGCGTCGTACAGCGGGCGGAGGTAGGGGTCGATCTTCTCGTAGAGCGTGCCGGGGAGGAAGCCGAGGCGTTCGCCGGCCTCGACCGCCGGGCGGGTCAGGATGATGCGGTTGACCTGCTTGGACTGCAGGGCCTGGACCGCCTTCGCCATGGCCAGGTACGTCTTGCCGGTGCCGGCGGGGCCGATGCCGAAGACGATCGTGTGCTTGTCGATCGCGTCGACGTACCGCTTCTGGTTGAGGGTCTTGGGGCGGATGGTGCGGCCGCGCGAGGACAGGATGTTCTGAGTCAGTACCTCGGCCGGGGTCTCCTGACCGTCACTCGTCCCGTTCTCGCTCGCCCGCAGCATGGCGATCGAGCGTTCCACTGCGTCCTCCGTCATCGGCTGCCCGGTGCGGAGCACCAGCATCATCTCGTCGAACAGGCGCTGGATGAGGGCGACTTCCCGTGGGTCGCCGGTAGCGCTGATCTCATTGCCCCGGACATGGATGTCGGCCGCCGGGAAAGCCGTCTCGATCACGCGCAGAAGGGAGTCGCCGGACCCCAGCACGGTCACCATGGGGTGCTGGGCGGGAACCGTGAACTGTGCTCTCGCCTTGCCCTGCGCGGGCGTCTGAGCTGTGGGTGTCTGAGTCATAGGCCGGCCACAAGGGCCTCTACGTCCTCCCGGATGCGTCTCGCCTGCCACAAGGGCGGCCTGGCGAGTTCAAGGGTACGCCAGGGGGCTGACAACGCCCCAGGGCTTTTCGCAAGGGTTTCCGATCATGCCGAGCGGCCGAAACCGATCGTCGGGACCGCGCGGCGCAGCGGCCAGGGCGTGGTCTCCTCCCTCGGCAGCAGGCCCTCCAGGAAGGCGTACCGGCGCAGTGCCTCGGGGTCCTGGCCCTCGACCGACTGCACCCTGCGCCACCAGCCGGCGATCTCGCACCAGCCGGGGGCGGAGAGGGAGCCGCCGAACTCCTGGACGGAGAGCGCGGCGGTGAGGCCGGCGAAGGCGAGGCGGTCGGCGAGCGGCCAGTCGGCGAGGGTGCCGGTGACGAAGCCGGCCACGAAGACGTCGCCGGCGCCGGTGGGGTCGAGGGCCTCGACGGCGATGGCGGGGACCTCGGCGGTCTCGCCGGTGCGCCCGTCCACGGCGTAGGCGCCCTCGGCGCCGAGGGTGACGACCGCGAGCGGTACGTGCTCGGTGAGGGCGTGGGCGGCGGCGCGGGGGCAGTCGGCGCGGGTGTAGCGCATGGCCTCCTCGGCGTTCGGCAGGAAGGCCTCGCAGTGCTCCAGGTCGGCGAGGCCGGCCAGGTCCCAGGCGCCGGTGTCGTCCCAGCCGACGTCGGCGAAGACACGGGTGCCGCGGCCGGCGGCCTGGGCGATCCAGGGGTCGCGCTTGCCGGGGGTGAGGGAGGCGACGGCGGCGCGGGCGTGCGGCGGGCAGTCGGGGGCGGGCTCCTCCGGGGGCGGTTCGTGGCCGTGGGAGACCATGGTCCGCTCGCCCTCGTAGGCCATGGAGACGGTGACGGGCGAGTGCCAGCCGGGGACCGTGCGGGAGTGGGCGAGGTCGATGCCCTCGCCGTGTTCGAGGGCATCCCAGCAGTACTCGCCGTAGTGGTCGTCGCCGAAGGCGGCGGCGAGGGAGGTGCGCAGGCCGAGGCGGGCGAGGGCGGTGGCCATGTTGGCGACGCCGCCGGGGCTGGAGCCCATGCCGCGGGCCCAGGACTCGGTGCCTCGGACGGGGGCGGAGTCGAGGCCGGTGAAGATGATGTCCAGGAAGACGGTGCCGGTGAGGTAGACGTCCCAGGGCGGATCTCCGGGGGCCCGCCGGGCGGCCAGGGGGTCGACCAGGGCGGCCTGGCCGTTCTGACGGTGGTGTCCCTCTCCGGTGGACGCGGTGGACGCGGTCACGGTGCGCTCCCTGACGTGGTACGGACCTGGCCAGTCTGCACCACCCGGCCGCCCCGCCGCCTTTCGTCCCGCTCCCCTCACGCCGCGAACAGAAGCACACCGGCCCTCGCACGCCGCGCAAACCCCCGTGAACGCGCTGTCGCCGGGTGATGGCAACCCCCCAGGGGCGCGGGGAACTGCGCGACCAGCCCCCACGGTCCGAGGCCGAACAAGCACGGTGAGCGGCGGTTACCAGCGCGGCACCGAGGGCGTGACCCAGTCCGGGTCGGCAACCCGCATCGCCGCCGTGTCATCGCGCTCGCGGAGCGACCCGTCGTCGTCGAGCCACCGCCGGTGCAGGAACGCGAGCTTCTCGTGGTCGAGGGCGACGCCGAGGCCGGGCGCGTCGGGGACGGTGACCTGGCCGCCGTCGAAGGTGAGGCGCTCGGTCAGCACGTCCTCGGACTGCCAGGGGTAGTGGGAGTCGCAGGCGTGGTGGAGGTTGGGGACGGTCGACGCGACGTGGGTCATGGCGGCCAGGGAGATGCCGAGGTGGGTGTTGGAGTGCATGGACACCCCGACGCCGAACGTCCGGCAGATCGCGGCGAGTTGCTGGGTGTTGCGCAGTCCGCCCCAGTAGTGGTGGTCGGAGAGGACGACCTGCACGGCCCCGCGGGTGAAGGCCTCCTGGATCTCGGCGAAGGTCGTCACGCACATGTTGGTGGCGAGCGGTACGCCGGTCCCGGCGGCGACCTCGGCCATGGCCGGCGTGCCGAGCGCGGGGTCCTCCAGGTATTCGAGGACGTCGCCCAGCTCCTTCGCCACCTTCAGTGAAGTCTCCACGCTCCAGGCCCCGTTGGGGTCGAGCCGCAGCGGGTGTCCGGGGAAGGCGGCGGCGAGTGCGCGTACGGCGGCGATCTCCTCGTCGGGCGGGAAGACGCCGCCCTTGAGTTTGAAGGAGGTGAACCCGTACCGCTCGGTGAAGCGCCGGGCCTGTTCGACGATCCCGGCGGGGTCGACGGCCGCGCCCCAGTCGTCCTTCTCGCAGGCCACGCCCTCCGGGTGGTCGGCCCACCGGTAGAAGAGGTAGGCGCTGTACTCGACGGCGTCGCGCAGCTTGCCGCCGAGCAGGGCGTGCACGGGCAGGCCGAGGGACTTGCCGAGGGCGTCGAGGCAGGCGACCTCGAAGCCGGAGACGACGGACAGCCGCAGCTTGTCGGCGGTCTGGACGCCGCGCAGCCCGCCCACGTCGACCTGTCCCAAGACCCGGGAGGAGTCCACCGCCACCTGGTCGGCGACCGTGAACAGCCCGTTCAGGTCGCTGACCTGACGGTCGATCAGCCGTTCCGCGAACGGGCGGGCCAGTTCCAGGTACTTGGTGTCGCCGTACGTCTCCCCGACGCCCACGACACCGTCGGCCGTCTCCACCTCGACGATCAGCCGGGGGGTGTACGGCTGGTGCACGCCCTGCGTGTTGAGCAGCGGCGGGTCGGCGACCAGGATCGGTGTCAGGCGTACGTCCGTGACGGTGAGGTTCACAGGGCGGCTCCCACGAGGTCGAGTCCGGTGGTCAGGAGGGTCTTGAGGTCGGCGAGGTCGGCGGCCGTGGGGTCGGTGAGCGGGGCGCGCACGGGGCCGACGGGGGCGCCGCGCAGCCGGGCGGCGGCCTTGACGAGGGACACGGCGTAGCCCGGTGCCCGGTCGCGGAGTTCGACGAGGGGGACGTAGAACGCGCGCAGGAGTTTGTCGACGGTGCCCTCGTCGCCGTCCCGCAGCGCGGTGAGGAAGGCGCCCGCGATCTCGGGGGCGAAGGCGCGCACGGCGGAGGAGTCGGCGGGGACGCCGACGGTGGCGTAGGCCCGGGCCTGGATCTCGGCGGTGGCGGCGCTGTTGAAGAAGAGGAAGCCCTCGGGGGCGGTGAGGGTGAGGCGCTGGAGGCGGTCGAGGTCGCTGCGGCCGTCCTTGAGGCCGATGACCGAGCGGATCCGTGCGATCCGCCGGAAGGCGTCGACGCCGAAGTCGACCTGTCCGCGCTGGTAGGCGATGAGCGGGAGGCAGGTGCGGGCGGCGAGCTGCTCCAGCTGGGCGACCAGGCCGTCCTGCGGGGCGGCGACGACCGGCACACGGCCCGCTGCCTCCTCGACGCGCCCGCCGCCATGCCCTCCCGCAGCCGCCGGACCGTGTCGGTGTCGAGGCCCACCTTGAGCTCATCTCCGCATGTAGACGTCATCCACGTATGAAGATGGAGGTTAGATACGCGAACGACGACCGTCAATGCCGCGAGTACCCCCGCTTACGATCGGGACATGTCGGAGACAGTCGGTGTCCGCGAGGTGAAGTCGGCCGCACGCACGGTCGAGCTGCTGGAACTGCTCGCCGCACGCGGGGACCGCCCGGCGCGGCTGCAGGAGCTGGCGGACGCGCTGGGCGTGCCGCGCAGCTCGATGTACGCACTGCTGCAGACCCTGATCGGCCGGGGCTGGGTGCGCACGGACGTCACCGGCTCCCTGTACGGCATCGGCATCCACGCCCTGCTGACCGGCACCGGTTACCTGGACTCCGATCCGCGCGTACAGCTCGTGCGGCCGTATCTCGACGAGGCGTCCGAGGCGCTGGGCGAGACGATCCACCTGGGCCGGCTGGACGGGCGGGACGTGGCCTACCTCGCCACCCGCGAGTCGCACGAATACCTGCGCACGATCAGCCGCGTCGGCCGCCGCCTCCCCGCGCACGTCGGCGCCCTCGGCAAGTCGCTGCTCGCCGAACGCCCCGACGACGAACTCCCCGAGGGACCCTACGAGGCGCTCACCCCGAAGTCGCACACCAGCCGTGAGTCGCTGTGGGCGGACCTGGCCGGGGTGCGGGCGCGCGGCTACTCCGTGGACCGCGAGGAGGGCGTGCCCGGGATCGTCGGGTTCGGCTTCGCTCTGCGGTACGAGCATCCGGCGCAGGACGCGATCAGCTGCTCGGTGCCGCTGGCACGGCTGACCGCCGGGCACGAGGAGCGGATCGTCGCAGTGATGCGGGAGATACGGGCCAAGATCGAGGCGACGGCACCGGGGGCCGGCGGGGCCGTGAACTGGCGGTAGGGAACGTAATATGAGCTGGTTGCGCGTTCCTGTCCGTCGACGGCCTGCGCCCCACCCCCAGAGCCGCTTCTTCTCTCCTGTGCAGGAACGCCCGTGTTCGCCCGCAGTACGCCCACGCCCTGGCCCCTCGTCGCCCTTTTCACGGCGGGGTATCTCGCTCCCTATCTGTTGCCGACCGTGGTCGGCCGGCTGGACAGCGGGCTGCCGCTGACCGCCACCGAGGCGGGTGCCGTCGGCAGCGCGCTGCTGCTGAGCTCGTCGTCGGCCGGGTTCCTGCTGGCCTCCCGGGTGGAGCGGACCGGCGCCCGGACCATGGCCCGGGCCGGACTGCTGCTGGCGGTGCTCGGCTACGGCGGGGCGGCACTGGCGGGGTCGGTGCCGGCGGTGGTCGCGGGCGCGGTCCTCGGCGGCTTCGGCTCCGGTACGGCCACGGCGGTCGCCGCGACCCGGATCGCCGCCGAACCCGACCCGCACCGCGCCTCCACGCTGGGCCTGCTCGGGGTGTCCGCGCTCGCCGGGGCCGTCTATCTGACGGTGCCACACCTCGGCGCGGGCCATGGGCAGCCGCTGGCCGCCATCGCGCTGACCGCGCTCGCCGTATGGCCGCTGACGCGGCGTCTGCCCGGCCGTACGGCACCCGCCGACCCTGCGCTGCCCAAGGAGCGCGTGCCCCTGCCGAACCTGCGGGCGGGGCTGGTGCTGGCTGCCGTCATGCCTTTCTGGTCCCTGGTGCAGAACTCCCTCTGGGGGGTGAGCGGACGGATCGGGCTGACGCAGGCGCACCTCGGTGAGGCGGCCGTCGGGGCGGTGTTCGCGGTCGCGCTGGGCGCCGGGCTCGCGGGCGTGCTGGCCGCCGGGGCGCTCGGGGCGCGGCTGGGCCGGGCGGTGCCCATCGGTGTCGGGACCGTCCTCATCGCGGGGTGTGTGGCGGGCAACGCCTCGGCCACCACGCCGGTGGGCTTCGCGACCGGCCAGATCGTGTGGAACGTGCTCTACCCGGTCGTCCTGTCGTACCTGATCGGGCTGGCCGCCTCGCTGGACCCGCTCGGGCGCTGGGCGGTGCTGGTCGGCTCGGCGGGCTCGCTGGGCACGGCGGCCGGTCCGCTCACCGGGAGCGTGCTGTCGGCGCAGGCCGGGTTCCCGGTGATGGGCCTGGCGCTGGGGGCGGCGCTGCTCGTCGTCGCGGTGCCGATGACCGGGGTGGCGCTGCGGGTGAGCGGGCGTCCGGTGCTGCCGGGCGGCGTACGACACGGCCGGACCCCGGCGGGCGGGCGCCTCACCGGGGTCCGGGAACCGGGCCGTGCTACCGAGCTGTCCTCGCCCGTCGGCGGAGGTACCAGCCCGTCGCCGTGAGCAGGAGGGCGAGGCCCGCCGCCGTACCGACCGTGGCGCCGGTGGAGGCGAGGCTGCCGCCGGTGGTGGAGCCGGTGGTGGTCGTACCCGAGCCGCCGTCGCTGCTGCCGGTGCCGCCCGACGTCGTACCGCCGGTCGTGCCTCCGCCGCTGTCGCTGCCGCCGTCGGTCCCGTCGTCGTCCGTGTCGACCGGGTCCTGGCCGACGAAGCTGACCGGGACCTTCACGTCCTGGGAGCGGTCGCCGGAGAGGGTGTGGTCGGCGCGGGTGGCGAGGACGCAGGTCGCCTCGAAGCAGTCGGTGTACTCGTCCTTGGCGTCGACGGTCAGCTCCACCTCGAAGGTGCCGCCGTCGCCGTACGGGATCGCCAGGTCCTCGCCGTAGTCGGGTGGGTTGGAGGAGATCCACGCCGAGCTGTGCGAACCGCCGGTCATGTCGACGCCGCCGACGCACGGGGTGGGCAGTTCGCCGTCGCCGTTGTCGACGCAGAGGGCGACGTAGATGCCCTTGCCGGTGTCGTAGCCGGAGCCGGTGACCTTGAGGGTCTGGCCCTCGGTGGCGAGGCCGTTGACCGGGGTGACGGTGAGTTTCTGGCCCTCGGAGCCGGTGCCGGTCCGGGTGCCGGAGGGGGCCGCCGGGGTCTCCGGGGTGTCCGGGCTGCCGCTCGCCTCCTTCACGGTGAGGGTGAGCGGGGCGGTGCGGGTGGTGCCGACGGCGTTCTCGAACTCGGCACGGTACGCGTACCCGTCCTGGGCCGCCCGTGCGGTGAACGAGTACGCGTTCCGCGTCGCGCCCTCGATCCTCGTCCAGGTCTGGCCGCCGTCCGGGCTGACGCTCCAGCTCACCGTGGGCTGCGGGGTGCCCTCGGCGGAGGCGACGAACGTGACCTCGTCGCCGGCCGTGACGGTCTGGTCGGTCGGGGACTGGACGACCTTCGGGGACATCCGCCGGTCCAGCTTGAGGACCTTGCTCTCCGCCTGGTCGGTGACGTAGACGGAGGCGGCGCCCGGGGTGACGGCCACGCCCGCGTAGGCGCCGGCGCGGCTGCCGGGGAGTGTCAGCGGCTCGGCGGCCTGCTGGAAGGTCGCGCTGTCGTAGATCTCCAACGCGCCGTTGTTGTCGGCGCCGTTGTCCTCGGCGGTGCCGAAGTCCTCGCGCAGCACGAAGACCTCACCGGTGGTGGCGTCGAAGGCGGCGGCGGTGGGGCGGTCGGTGCCGGTGAGCGTGGTGAGTTCCCCGCCGTCCTTGTCGAAGACCTGCACCGAGGTGGCGCTGCCGACCCACACGTTGCCGGTGGCCGGGTCGGGTTCGACGAAGTAGACCATCTCGGCCGCGATGTCGACGGTCGCCGTCACCTTGAAGGTGTCGAGGTCGATCCGGCGGAGCTTGCCGTTCGTGCGGTCGCTGGACCAGGCCGCGCGATGGGCGAGGTCCACGCCGAACGCGTCGCCGCCGCCTTCGAGGGTGAGGGTACGGCCGTCCACGACCGCTCCGGTGGCGGTGTCGATCTCGGAGACCACCGCGCCCTGGGCGACCAGCGTGGTGCCGGTCTTCGTCCCCGGTCCGACGCCGGTGATCTCGGTGCCGGTCAGCCAGACGCCCTTGGCGTTGGCGTCACCGGCCTTGGCGGTGCCGATGCCGCGCAGGGGGTAGTTGAAGACCACCCCGTCACCGGAGAGGGGGGCGGCGATCCGGCGGACCACCCTGCCCGCGAGGGTGCCGGTGGAGCCGGGAGCCTGCTGGACGTGGCCGAGGAGTTTCCCGTCGGCGGGGTCGAGGGCGTACAGCCCCTGTTCGCTGACGCCGGCCGTGTCGGTGATGTCGTCCGAACCGACGTACAGCTTCCCGGAGTCGGGGTGCAGCAGCAGGTCCAGCGGGCGGCCGGCGGTGGTGAACTCGGCGGCCCTCGTGTAGCTGACGGTCCCGGCCGGTACGTCCACGCCGTCGCCGCCGTCGTCCCCGTCACCGGGGTCCTGGCCCTGAAACGTGATCGGGATGCGGACGTCCTGGGAGCGGTCGCCAGTGCCGTTGTGGTCGACGCGGGTGATGACCGCGCAGGTTACCTGGGTGCAGTCGAGGCCGCTGTCCTTGGCGGTGATCTCCAGTTGGACGTCGAAGGTGCCGCCGTCGCCCCACTCCTCGGCGACCCCTGCGGGGGCCTCGGTGGAGCCCTTCGGGACGATCCACTTCGACGCCCCGCTGCCGCCGGTCTGGTCGGCGCCGCCGAGGCAGGGGGTGGGGATGCGGTTGTCGCCGTTGTCCTTGCAGACGGCGACGTAGACGCCCTTGGTGACGTCGTAGCCGGAGCCGGTGACCCGGAGTGTCCCGCCGGCGGGATCGAGGTTCGCGGAGGCCGAGACGGTGAGTCTCTGGCCGTCCTTGCCCTGGGCGGTACGGGGGGTGTCGGCCGCCTGCGCGACCGGACCGGCGACGAGCGCGCCGACGGTCACGGAGGCGGCCACGAGGGCGGCGGCGCCGAGCCACGCCGCCGGGCGTCTGAGGTGCGGACCGGGCTGCATGGTGGGCGCCACTGCCGTTTCCTACTGGAAGGTGATCGGGACGTGGACGTCGTACTTGCGGTCGTTGGTGTCGAAGTGGTCGGCACGCGTCACGACCGCGCACGTAACGTCCTCGCCGCAGACGCTGCCGTCGTCGAGCGTGGCCTTGACGTAGATGCTCACGCTGAAGGTGCCGCCGGTGCCGAACTTGGAGCTGTTGGCGAAGAGCCCGCCGAAGGTGTTGTTGATCCAGTGCGAGGCGCCGGTGGAACCGGTCTCGTCCTGGCCGCCGAGGCAGGGGCTGGGCTTGTTGACGCCCGCCGCGCCGTCCACGACGCACAGGCCGACGTAGATGCCCTGGCCGGTGTTGTAGCCGGAGCCGGAGACCGTGATGACCTGGCCCGAGGCGGCGGCGGTGTCCGGCGCGGTGAGGGACAGGTTGTAGGTGGTGCCGCTGTCCACGACCGTGCGGGTGGAGGTGGCGGCGGAGGCGGAGGTCGCGAGGCCCAGGGTCAGGGCACCGGCTGCGGCGACGGCGAGTGCGGCGCGGGCGGCGGGGATTCTCACGTGGGGTTCCTCTCGAAAGGGAGGTGAACTTAGGTAAGGCTTACCTAACTACGATCTTGGCGGAGTTGTCAATGGACGGTTTGGACGGTAAAGGAGACGGCAACCACCTTTTGTTCTCCGCCCACTTGGGTCAACTCGACGCCGTGCTCACCAGCAACCGCCGTGCCGTACACGGGGAATGAGCGAGTGATACGACCCTCCGCGTCGACCGTGTCCTGGTAGCGCGTGTCTCCGTCGATCGCGACGAGGACCACGGCATCGGGGGTCAATCCCGTTGCGGTGACGGTCTGTTGGCTGCCGGGAGCGAGGGTGGCGTGGGTGACGACGGCAGCCGCCGGTTCGGCCTTCTGCTGCTCCACAGGGGGCGGGGACGACCGCGGAGACTCGGCGACCGCCTCCTCCGGTACGTCAGGCGTGTCCGGCGCGTCCGCCACGGTCACGTCGAACTCACCCAGCCCGTCGCCCGCTTGGAACTCGGTCCCGCTCCAGGAGGACAGCAGTTCCGCCCCCTCCGCGGTGAGGGACGCCCGTACGCCGGCCATGTCGGCCAGCGCCAGTTCGCGGGCCCGGCCGTCGACGACCGTACGGGCGTACAGCACGCCCTCGTCACCGGTGAGCCGCAGTCGCAGTCCGGCGAGGACGAGGGGTTGGCCGGTCGGTCCGTCGAGGCGGGCCGCACCACCCAACTCCAGTATGTCCGCGCCGCCTTCGAGGACGGGGAACGAGACACCGCCGTCAGCGGTGCGCACGGCGGGCGCGGTGACGTCGAGCGAGACTCCGGGAACGGCCGGGGTCCACTCCACGCGCCCCTCGTCGGCCGCCACGGCGGGCGCACTCAGCGCGAACAGGGCGCCGGCCACGAGGGCGACGGCGCCGGTTCTCTTCGCCATGTTCAGTTCTCCCAGGATGAAGTGAGGATGTGTCAGGCCCTCGCCGGGTCAGGCCTCGCCGGGTCAGGCCCCGCGACGTCGGCGGGCCCAGAACCAGGCGCCCGCGCCCGCCGCCACCAGCCCGGCGGCGGCCAGGCCGACGGGGAGCGCGAGGTCGGAGCCGGTGCTTGCCATGGAGCCGTCGGCCGCCTTGTCCGTCGTGTCGTCGGTGCCGGTGCCCGACCTGGTCGCCGCACTCGCGCTCGCGCCCGGCGTCGAGTTCGCCCCCGAGGACGCGGCCGACCCGAACGTGACCGGAATCCGTACCGTCTGACTCTGGTCGCCGCCCCGCGTGTGGTCGTTGCGCGTGATGACCGCGCAGGTCACCCCGGCCGCCGTGCAGTCGGTGTTGGCGTCCTTGGCGCGCACCTTGATCCGCACGCTGAAGGTGCCCTTGTGCGCGCTGCCGCCGTACGGTTTCGCGAGCCCCTCGCCGTAGGACGGCGGGTTGGAGGAGATCCACGCCGACGCGCCCGACTCACCGGACATGTCGACGCCGCCGACGCAGGGCGTGGGCGTTTTCCCGGCGCCGTTGTCGACGCAGAAGGCGACGTAGATGCCCTTCTCCGTGTTGTAGCCGGAGCCGGTCACGGTGACCGTCTCGCCCGCCGGGTCGAGCCCCGACGACTGCGACACGGTGAGTTTCTGACCCTCCGGCCCGGTCGCCGTGCCGCCCGCCGCGACGGCCGCCGAGGCCGCCGGGAGGAGCAGGGCGGACGCCGAGGCGACCGTGAGGAAAACGCCAACTCCGTGGCCACGCAGGCCACTTGCCCATGCCATGGAAGACCCCCACCATGCGAAACTAAGGGAAGGCTAACCTAAACTAATCCTCATCTGTGTGCCAGCCGAGCGGAAAGGAAACGCCATGCGCGTGACGGGGAGACAGCGGTCGGGACGGGTGCTCGCGACCCTCGGACTGGCTCTCGCGCTCCTGACGGGAGCCTGCTCGGGGAGCGGTTCGGTGACGGCGGGCGCGGACCCGGCGCCCTCGGACGCGAGCGCCCGGGCGGCCGCCGCCCGCAAGCAACTCGCGACGAACTCCCTGGTCCCGCTCTCCGGCAAGGCGCCCACCCCGAAGCTGCCGGTCACCGTCGACTCCTCCGACGGCCGCGAGGTCACGGTGCGGGACGCCTCGCGCATCCTGCCGCTCAACGGGGGCATCGCCGAGATCGTGTTCACGCTCGGGCTCGGCGACCACGTCGTCGGCCGGGACATCACGGCCACCTTCGAGGAGGCCAAGGAGCTGCCCCAGGTCACCAAGGCGCACGACGTGAGCGCGGAGAGCGTGCTGTCACTGCGGCCGACCGTGGTGCTGGCCGACACCGACACCGGTCCGAAGGAGGCGATCGACCAGATCAGGGACGCCGGGATCCCCGTCGTCGTACTCGATCCGGCGACCAGGTTGTCGGACGTCACCACGCGCACCACCCGCGTCGCCGAGGCCCTCGGCGTGCCGGCCGCCGGAAAGGCACTGGGTCGGCGCATGGCCGGTGAACTCGCCGCCGCACGCGCCGCCGTTCCCGAGGGCAGCAGGCCCAAGGTGGCGTTCCTGTACATGCGGGGCAGCGCGGCCGTCTATCTGATCGGCGGCAAGGGATCGGGCGCGGACTCGCTCCTCGACGCGGCGGGCGCGGTGGACGCGGGCACGGCCGCCGGCCTGGACAAGCCGTTCACCCCGATCACCACCGAGGCCCTGGCCCAGGCCCAGCCGGACGTCATCCTGATGATGACCAAGGGCCTGGACTCGGTCGGCGGCCTCGACGGGCTGCTGCAGATCCCGGGCATCGCCCAGACCCCCGCCGGTATGAACCGCAGGGTCGTCGACCTGGAGGACGGCGTGCTGCTGAGCTTCGGCCCGCGCACGCCGCTCGTCATCGACATCCTGGTGGACCGCATCCACCGGGCCTAGGGCGTGTTTCGAAAGTAGCGTCGTCCGCCCGTAGGGCGGGCCCGGCGGCGTCTGGTGCGTGCGATCGCAAGGCGGAGGGTCGCCCCGATACTGGATGTATCGGGGTGATCCCGACAACGCGGCGAGCGTGCGTGCCAGGCGTCGCCGGGCAGGCGGGACTTTCGAAACACGCCCTAGAACCGGTGGTTCTCCACTTCGGCGAGATACCGTGCCCGCCGCTCCTCGTCGTCCTCCAGGAAGGAGGCGGTGAAGGAGTTGCGGGCCAGCTCGCGCAGCCGCTCCTCGGTCAGGCCGAGGGTCTGGCGTACGGCGTCGAAGTTGTCGCCCGCGTAGCCGCCGAAGTAGGCCGGGTCGTCGGAGTTGACCGTGCACAGGAGCCCGGCGTCGAGCATCGCGGGCAGCGGGTGGTCGGCGAGGGTGTCGACGGTGCGCAGCCGGACGTTGGACAGCGGGCACAGCGTCAGCGGGATCCGCTCGCGCACCAGCCGCTCGACGAGCGCCGGGTCCTCCATGCAGCGCAGCCCGTGGTCGACGCGTTCGACGCCGAGGACGTCCAGGGCCTCGGTGATGTACTCCGGCGGTCCCTCCTCCCCCGCGTGCGCCACGCGCCGCAGCCCCAGCGCGGCGGCGGCCTCGTACACCTCGCGGAACTTCACCGGCGGGTGCCCCACCTCGGCGGAGTCCAGGCCGATGCCGGTGATCCGGTCGAGGTACGGCTTCGCCGCGTCCAGGGTGGCGAGGGCCGACTCGGCGGACTCGTCGCGCAGGAAGCACAGGATCAGCCGTGTCGAGACGCCGTGGCGCGCCTCACTGCTGCCGAGCGCCCGCCACAGTCCCTCCACCACGGTGCCCATGCCGATGCCCCGGGCGAGGTGGGCCTGCGGGTCGAAGAAGATCTCCGCGTGCCGCACCCCCTGGGCGGCGGCCCGCGCGAGGTAGGCGTTCGCGAGATCCTCGAAGTCCCGCTCGGTGCGCAGGACGGCCATCAGCTCGTAGTACAGGTTCAGGAAGGACTGCAGATCCTCGAACCGGTAGGCCTTGCGCAGCTCTTCCGTGTCGGCGTACGGCAGGGTGACCCCGTTGCGGGCGGCCAACTCGAAGGCCAGCTCCGGCTCCAGGGTGCCTTCGATGTGCAGGTGCAGTTCAGCTTTCGGGAGGGGCATCAAAGCATCGTACGGCTGTTTTACCGCCGTTTCGGCAGCGGCACCCTCAGCAGGTCGTGCGCCACGGTCAGCTCGCCCTCGAAGCCCGCAGCCCGCGCCTGCCGCTCGAACTCTCCCCCAGACTCCGTCCGGGAGGTGCCCCCAGACTCGGTGTAGCGCTGGCTGAAGTGGGTGAGCACCAGATGCCGTGCGCCCGCGTCCCGGGCGACCCGGGCGGCCTGACCGGCGGTCAGATGGCCGTGCTCGACGGCGAGCCGCTCGTCCTCGTCGAGGAACGTCGACTCGATGACGAGCATGTCGGCGCCCTCCGCGAGCGCGTGGACGCCGTCGCACAGCCGGGTGTCCATGACGAACGCGAACCGCTGGCCGCGCCGGATCTCGCTGACGTCGTCGAGCGACACCCCGTTCACGGATCCCTCGCGCTGGAGGCGGCCCACGTCCGGGCCCTTGAGGCCGTGCGCGGCGAGGCGGTCGGGGAGCATGCGGCGGCCGTCGGGTTCGGTGAGCCGGTAGCCGTAGGACTCGACGGGGTGGGAGAGCTTGCGGGTGTCGAGTGTGTAGGAGGGCCGGGCGTCGAGGACTCCGTCCGCGCTCACCGGTGCCGGCGTCAGGGCGACGGTCTCGCGGTAGGCGGTGGCGTACCGGAGGCGGTCGAAGAAACGTTCGCCGGAGAGCGGGTAGTGGACGGTGACCTCGTGCGGGACCTGGTCCAGGTTGATGCGCTGGATGACCCCGGCGAGGCCGAGCGAGTGGTCGCCGTGGAAGTGCGTGACGCAGATCCGGTTCAGGTCGTGGGCGGCGACCCCGGCCCGCAGCATCTGGCGCTGGGTGCCCTCGCCCGGGTCGAAGAGGATGCCCTCGCCGTCCCAGCGCAGCAGGTACCCGTTGTGGTTGCGATGCCGGGTCGGGACCTGGCTGGCGGTGCCGAGGACCACCAGTTCACGTACGGACATCGTGACTTACCCGGGGGGCCACTGCATGCCACGTCCGCCGAGGACGTGCGCGTGGGCGTGCCAGACGGTCTGGCCGGCGCCGCTGCCGGTGTTGAAGACGATGCGGTAGCTCTCCAGCTTGTCCTCGTCGGCGACGGACTGGGCCTCGCGCAGTATGTCCGCGGCGATGACGGGTTCGGCGGCGGCGAGTTCGGCGGCGTTCTTGTAGTGCACGCGGGGGATCACCAGGACGTGGGTGGGCGCCTGGGGGTTGATGTCCCGGAACGCGACGGTCGTCTCCGTCTCGCGGACGATCGTCGCCGGGATGTGCCCCTCGACGATCTTGCAGAACAGACAGTCGTCCTGCGGTTCCCCTGCCATGCGGGTCTCCTTCCGGGCCGGTGATCTCTTGCGAGGCATCGTAGCCGGGTCGGTCAGAGCCAGGTGGTCCCCAGCCGGGCGAGTACGGCGGCGGTCACCAGCAGGGCGATGTTGAGGCCGATCCGGTTCGTCTCGCCGCGGGAGACATGGACCGCCGTGCCCCCGACCTGGATCAGCACGAACCCGATCGCGGCGGCCATGGCGAGCGCGGGCGCGACCCCGGTCAGCGGCGGCAGGATCAGGCCCGCCGCGCCGAGGACCTCCAGGGTCCCGATGAGCCGCACGAGCGGCATGGGAACGCGGTCGACCCACCCCATCATGGGCTGCAACCGCTCCTGGCTCTGCAGGACCTTCTTGCCTCCGGCGTAGAGGTAGAACGCCGTCAGCAGGCCGGCGACGATCCAGTAGGCGATCTCCACGGTGACCCCTTGCGCGATGGTTGCCCGACGTAAGTTGCCTCATCATGGGCCTCTGTCGAGGGGCATACAAAAGGCACACAAGTGTGAGCAAGGCACAGGGAGTTGTCATGTCGCAGTACGAGCACACCTGCCTGATCCGGGGAGACGGCGGGCGGACGATCCGCGCGGTGCTCGACCGGATCTGCGACAAGTGGACGCTGCTGATCGTCACGACCCTCGATCAGGGGCGGCTGCGGTTCGGCGATCTGCACCGGCAGACACCCGGGATCTCCCAGCGGATGCTGACACTGACCCTGCGGAACCTGGAGCGCGACGGCCTGGTGTCCCGGACGGTGTACGCCGAGGTCCCGCCACGGGTCGAGTACGAGCTGACCCCGATGGGGCGGAGCCTGATCGCGCCGGCCCTCGCGCTCGGCCGCTGGGCGATGGACCACATCGACGAGATCGAGGCCAGCAGGGCGGCCTACGGCGAACGCGCCGGATGACCGCCCCGCTGCGACCTCAGGGATTCGGGGTGTCTCAGGGAAGGGCGGGCGGTGTCTTCGCCGGGGTCTGCTCCAGCGCGGTCAGCGCCAGCCGTACCGCCTCGTCGAGTTGGACGTCCCGTCCCGCCGCGTGGTCCTGGGGCCGGCAGACCACCTCGACGTCGGGGTCGACGCCGTGGTTTTCCACTCCCCAGCCGTAGCCCTCCAGCCAGATCGCGTACTTGGGCTGGGTGACGAGGGTGCCGTCGACGAGGTGGTAGCGGCTGTCGATGCCGATCGTGCCGCCCCAGGTGCGGGTGCCGACGACCGGGCCGATACCGAGGGCCTTGATGGCGGCGTTGACGATGTCGCCGTCGGAGCCGGAGAACTCGTTGGCGACGGCGACGACGGGGCCGCGCGGGGCGTCCATCGGGTAGGAGAAGGGGCGGGCGTCGCGCGGGACGTCCCAGCCGACGATCCGGCGTGCGAGCTTCTCCACGACCAGCTGGGAGGTGTGGCCGCCGCGGTTCTCCCGGACGTCCACGACGAGGCCCTCGCGGGCCACCTCCACGCGCAGGTCACGGTGGATCTGGGCCCAGCCCGGCGCCTGCATGTCCGGTACGTGGAGGTAGCCGAGGCGGCCGCCGGAGATCTCGTGGACGTAGGCGCGGCGGTCGGCGACCCAGGCGTGGTAGCGCAGGGCCTCCTCGTCGTCGACGGGGACGACGACGGCGTGACGTGGTTCGCCTCCGCCGGCGGGCGAGACGGTCAGTTCGACGACCTTGCCGGCCGTGCCGACGAGCAGCGGGGCGGGGCCCGTCACCGGGTCCACGGGGTGCCCGGCCACGGCGAGGATCGCGTCCCCGGCCCGCACCGCGACGCCGGGCGCGGCGAGCGGGGAGCGGGCGTCGGGGTCGGAGGTCTCCGAGGGCAGCACCCGGTCGATACGCCAACTGCCGTCGGCGTGGCGGGAGATGTCGGCGCCGAGGAGACCCTGGCGGGCGCCGCGGCCGTAGCCGCCGCGCGGGGAGACGTAGGCGTGGGAGGTGCCGAGTTCGCCGTGGACCTCCCAGAGCACGTCGACCAGGTCGTCGTGGGTGGCGACCCGGTCCAGCAGCGGGCGGTAGCGGTCCAGGACCGCGTCCCAGTCCAGCCCGCCCAGGTCGGCCAGCCAGAAGTTGTCCCGCATGATGCGGCCGGTCTCGTCGAACATCTGCCGCCACTCGGCGGCCGGGTCGACGGTCTGCCGGATCCGGCCGAGGTCGACGGTGATGTTGGTGTCGCTGTCCTCGTCGCCGGAGGCGCGCCGGTCGCTGGGGACGACCTTGAGCTTGCCGTCGGTGCGCAGCAGCAGCCGTTTGCCGTCGCCGCTGACCTCGAAGCCGTCGGCGTCGGCGGCGAGGTGTTCGATGCGCTGCTGGACGAGGTCGTAGCGTTCCAGCTCGGTGCGCGGGTCGGGGTCGTCCGGGGTGGCCCGGGAGGCGCCGAGGACACCGCGTACGGGGTGCCGCAGCCACAGCACGCCGTCCTTGGCGGCCGCGAGGGAGGAGTAGCGGCCGGCCTCGACGGGGAAGGGCACTATCCGGTCGGCGAGGCCTTCGAGGTCGATGCGGGTGGCGGGGGTGCCCTCGCTGTCGGGGGTCTCGTCCTTGTCGGGGGCGTCGAAGGGGCGGCCGTGGCGCTGCGGGCCGAAGGGGGAGGGTGTGGTCGCGGCCAGGGTGATCAGGTGGGGACGGGCGCCGGCCGGGAAGGAGAGGTCGAAGACGTGTTCGTCGTAGACCGGGTCGAAGGCGCGGGTGGAGAGGAACGCGAGGTGCTTGCCGTCGAGGGTGAAGGCGGGCGCGTAGTCGCGGAAGCGCAGTGGGGTCGCCTCGGTGACCGACAGGTCGGTGACGTTGGCGAGTTTGAGCTGGGCGAGCGGGGGCGGGCCGGGGTGGGACCAGGCGAGCCAGGCGGAGTCGGGTGAGAAGACCAGGTCGGAGACTTCTCCGTCGGCGCTGCGGTCGACCTCGCGGACCTCGCCGCTCTCCCGCTCGACGAGCAGCAGCCGCCCGTCGTGCGCCGCGACGGCGGCCCGGCTGCCGTCGGGGGCCATGGCGAGCTCCAGGACCCGGCCGAGGCGGCCGGCGGCGAGCCGGCGCGGGGTGGCGCCGGGGACGGGTCCGGTGGCGGGGGCGAACTCCAGGGCGTCCTCGCCCTCGGCGTCCGTCACCCACACCACCCACTCCTCGCCCTCCGTGCGGAAGGTCCGCGGCAGCCGCGCCCGCACCCCCGGCGTGGCGGCGAGCGCCCGCGCGGGCCCGGAGCGGTGGGTCACCCAGTGCACGGCGCCGCGCACCTCGACGGCGCTGCCGCGCGCGGTGTGGTCCGGGGCGGCCCCGCCGAGCCAGAGGGCGGCGGTGACGGGGCGGGGGCGGCGGTCGGTGCGCTGTCCGCCGAGGCGGATGTCGAGGCGGCGCGGCTCGGCGCCGTCGAGGTCGTCGAGCAGCCACAGCTCGCCGGCCGACTGGTAGACGATCCGGGTTCCGTCACCGGTGGCCTGACGGGCGTAGAAGCCGTCGAGGGGGGTGTGTCGGCGCAGGTCGGAGCCGTCGGCGAGGGACGAGTAGAGCGCCCCCGTCCCCTCGTGGTCGGAGAGGAACGCGATCCGGTCCCCCGCCCACACCGGACACTCGAGGTTGCCGTCGAGTTCCTGGTGCAGCCGGACGAACTCCCCGCTGCCGTCCGGGTCGATCCACAGCTTGCCCGCCGTACCGCCCCGGTAGCGCTTCCAGTAGGCGGCCTCGCGGCCCATCGGCGCGGACAGCAGCACGGTGTGCGGGCCGTGGGCGACGGCGCCGACCGGGCCGTACGGCAGGGTGGTGGCCGGTCCGCCGTCGACCGGGACGGCGCGGGCCCAGCTGCGGCGCAGGGTGGCCTGGTCGTGGGTGCTGACGGCGAGGACATGGCCCTCGGGGGTCCAGCCGCGCACCCGGGTCTGCCAACTCCCCCAGTGCGTCAGGCGGGTGGCGGGTCCGCCGTCGACGGGGGCGATGTGCACCTCGGGGGCGCCGTCGCGGGTGGAGGCCCAGGCGACGGTGGTTCCGTCGGGCGAGATACGGGGTGCCGAGACCGGTACGTTGTCGGCGCTGACCCGCCAGGCGCGGCCCCCGTCGAGGGGCGCGAGCCACACGTCGTCCTCGGCGGCGAACGCCACCAACTCGCCGTGCGGATGCGGGTGTCGGAAGTATGCGGCAGGCGTCGCGGACTGTGTCACCAGATCACTGTATTCAGGGATGGGACCGCAGGTCAGGGGTTTCGATCACTTCTGTCCGGCCATCGCCTTCGACGGTCTTGGTGACGGTCACCGTGACCGTGACGGTCGGCCGCACGCCGGACGGGTCCGCGGGCCGGCCGCCGGGCTGGGCGGAACCGGACGCTCCGGCCGGTGAGGACGGGGCTTCGACCGGCGAGGGCGTCACCGAACCGCAGTCCCCGACCCCGCTGACCCTGAACAGCTCCTTCTTCCCGACGTCCGCTCGCACATCGCCCCGCACGCACTTCCCGTCGACCGCGCGCACGACCTTGCCGGTGACCGTGATGTCCTCGCCGTCCCCGGTCTCCCCCTGGCAGTCGACGGAGACGAGGCTGTCATCGCGGCCGGCGGTACAGGTCAGCCAGCGGACGTCCACGTCCCGCTGCTCGATCTCCGCCGTGGCGGCCTGGTCGGTCGTGTACGCCACGGACATGCCGCTCACCCCGCCGCCCGGCTCGCAGGCCACGGCGCCGCCCACGACCACGGGCACGAACACGAGAAGCCACATCCGCCTCAATGCGCCCATGGACGGCAGCCTGCCACTCCCGGCCGCCCCACGACAGCCGGTATGCGGCCACGCTCCAAGACCTGCCCTAGCGTGAACCCATGCGCAACCGCCGCCGCCCGAGACGCCTCGTCGTGGACGACACCACCTACCTGTGGACGGTCCGCCACCGCCACTCGACAACGGAGCCCTGCCAGGAAGTGCTCTCCCTCGTGCGGGACGGGGTCCGCACCCGGATCGTCTTCCGGTCGGGCGTCGGCCGGTACGCCGGCGACGGGCGTACACCCTCCCCCACTCTCGGCTTCGCTCGAGCGGGAGGTCCCCCCAGGCGGCGTCGGCGACCGCCACCACCACCTCAACCTCCACGAACCCGGCACCGTACGTGCCCTCGTCGACGAGGCGACCCGACGCGGACTGCTGGACTCCGCGGGGGAGTTGGACGGCTGGGAGCTGTTCTCGGCGGTCGTGGGCCGCTGAGCCCGGGTCGTCAGAGCCTGTGTCAGGACCAGCGGCCGGTGCGGCCGAGGAGGAGGGCCGCGGCGGCGGTGCCGGCGGTGGAGGTGCGCAGGACAGTGGGGCCGAGGACGTAGGGCCGGGCGCCCGCCTCCGCGAAGACCGCCAGTTCCTCGGGGGAGACGCCTCCCTCGGGGCCGACGACGAGCACGATCTCGCCCTCGGTGGGGAGTTCGGCGGTGGCGAGCCGGTCCTCGCCGCTCTCGTGGAGTACGGCCGCGAAGTCGGCCCCCGCCAGCAGCGCGGCGACCTGCTTGGTGCTCGCCGCGTCCGCGACCTCGGGGAAGCGGACCCGGCGGGACTGCTTGCCGGACTCGCGGGCGGTGGCCCGCCACTTGCCGAGCGCCTTCAGCCCCCGGTCGCCCCGCCACTGCGTGATGCAGCGGGACGCCTGCCAGGGCACGATCGCGTCGACGCCGACCTCGGTCATCGTCTCGACGGCGACCTCGCCGCGGTCGCCCTTGGGGAGGGCCTGGACGACGGTGATACGGGGGGACGCCTCGGGTTCCTCGTGCACGGACTCCAGGTCCATGACGACCAGCCGGTCCTTGCCCTCGGCCGCCTTGACGACGCCCTCGGCCCAGCGGCCCCGCCCGTCGGTGAGGACGACGTCCTCGCCGGGCCGCAGCCGCTTCACGGACACGGCGTGCCGCCCCTCGGGCCCGTCGAGCACGAACTCCGGCCCCACGACGTCGAGTCGGTCGACGACGAAGACGGGCGCGGTCATCGCTCACCGCCCTCGGCGAACGCCGACCGCGCCGCCTCGAGTTCCGCCACCAGGACCCCCACCAGCTCAGCGGCGGGCAGCTCCCGCGCCATCCGGTGACCCTGGCCCGCCCACAGCGCCATGCCCTGCGCGTCGCCCGCCTTGGCGGCGGCCTTGCGCAGCGGCGAGGTGAGGTGGTGGACCTCGGGGTAGGCGGCGGGGGCGTACGGGCCGTGCTCGCGCAGGAAGCGGTTGACCAGGCCGCGGGCCGGGCGGCCGGAGAAGGCGCGGGTCAGCTCGGTGCGCACGAACAGCGGGTCGGTCAGCGCCGCCTTGTGCACGGCCTGCGCGCCGGACTCGGCGGTGGCGAGGAACGCGGTGCCCAGCTGGGCGGCGCTCGCGCCGGCCGCGAGGACGGCGGCGATCTGGCTGCCGCGCATGATGCCGCCGGCGGCGACGATCGGCAGGCTCACGGCCTCGCGGACCTGGGCGAGCAGGGCGAGCAGTCCGAGGGCGGAGCCGTCGTTCTCGGGGACGTCCCTGTGGGTGCCCTGGTGACCGCCGGCCTCCACGCCCTGCACGATCACCGCGTCCGCCCCGGCCTGCTCCACGGCGACCGCCTCCTCGGCGGAGGTCACGGTGACGAGGGTGAACGTTCCGGCCCCGCGCAGCGACTTCAGCGTGTCCGCGCCCGGGATGCCGAAGTGGAAGGACGCCACCGGCACCGGGTCGTCCAGCAGTACGGCGATCTTGGCGTCGTAGCCGTCGTCGCGGCCGCTGTCGGGGTCTCCGAGCCCGGTCTCGTACCAGGTGACCTCGCCGGCGAGCTGCTCGGCGTAGAGCTGGACGGCGCCCGTCTCGGCATACTCGGGCTGGGGCATGAAGAGGTTCACGCCGAAGGGACGGCCGGTCAGGCTCCGGAGCTGTTTGATCTCCTGGTACATGCCGTCGGCCGTCTTGTACCCGGCGGCCAGGAATCCGAGCCCACCGGCCTCGGACACGGCGGCGGCGAGCCGCGGCACGGAGACACCGCCCGCCATGGGGGCCTGCACGATCGGGTGGGGGAGGAGATCGGTCAGCTCGGAGGACATGACGGCATGTTGTCACGTCCTCCGAACAACGCCGAATTCAGGCCTCACCCTGAGGTGATTCAGCCGCTCAGCGCCCGTTGAACGCGTCCTTCAGGCGGGAGAACAGCCCCTGCTGGCCCGGCTGGAACTGGCCGACCGGCCGCTCCTCGCCCCGCAGCTTGGCCAGCTCGCGCAGCAGCCGCTCCTGCTCGGGGTCGAGCTTGGTCGGCGTCTGCACCTCGACGTGGACGATGAGGTCACCGCGCCCGCCGCCGCGCAGATGCGTGACGCCCCGGCCGTGCAGCGGGATCGACTGGCCGGACTGGGTGCCGGGCCGGATGTCGACCTCCTCCAGGCCGTCCAGCGTCTCCAGCGGCACCTTGGTGCCGAGGGCCGCCGCGGTCATCGGGATGGTGACCGTGCAGTGCAGGTCGTCGCCGCGCCGCTGGAAGGTGGAGTGCGGCAGCTCGTGGATCTCGACGTACAGGTCGCCGGCGGGGCCGCCGCCGGGGCCGACCTCGCCCTCGCCCGCGAGCTGGATGCGGGTGCCGTTGTCGACACCGGCCGGGATCTTGACGGTGAGCGTGCGCCGGGAGCGCACCCGGCCGTCGCCCGCGCACTCCGGGCAGGGGTTCGGGACGATGGTGCCGAAGCCCTGGCACTGGGGGCAGGGGCGGGAGGTCATGACCTGGCCGAGGAAGGACCGGGTCACCTGGGAGACCTCGCCGCGACCACGGCACATGTCACACGTCTGGGCGGTGGTGCCGGGGGCGGCGCCCTCACCGCTGCAGGTGGAGCAGACGATCGCGGTGTCGACCTGGATGTCCTTGGTGGTGCCGAAGGCGGCCTCCTCGAGGTCCACCTCCAGCCGGATCATCGCGTCCTGGCCGCGCCGCGTCCGGGACCTCGGCCCCCGCTGGGACGCCGTACCGAAGAACGCGTCCATGATGTCGGAGAAGTTGCCGAAGCCACCGGCCCCGAAGCCGCCCGCGCCACCGCCGCCGGCCTGGGAGAGGGGGTCGCCGCCGAGGTCGTAGACCTGCTTCTTCTGCGGGTCCGACAGCACCTCGTAGGCGGCGTTGATCTCCTTGAACCGCTCCTGGGTCTTCGGATCCGGGTTGACGTCCGGGTGCAGCTCGCGGGCGAGCCGGCGGAAGGCCTTCTTGATCTCATCCTGCGACGCGTCGCGGCGCACGCCGAGAACGGCGTAGTAGTCCGTGGCCACTTACGACTCCGCCAGGATCTGTCCGACGTACCGTGCCACCGCTCTTACCGCTCCCATCGTTCCCGGGTAATCCATGCGGGTCGGTCCGACCACGCCGAGTTTGGCGACTGCCTCGCCGCCCGAACCGTAGCCGACCGAGACCACGGAAGTGGAGTTGAGTCCCTCATAGGCGTTCTCATGACCGATGCGTACGGTCATGCCCGAATCCCCCGCCTCGCCCAGGAGTTTGAGGAGAACGACGTGTTCCTCCAGGGCCTCCAGGACGGGCCGGATGGTGAGAGGGAAGTCATGTCCGAAACGGGTGAGATTGGCGGTGCCGCCGATCATCAGCCGTTCCTCGTTCTCCTCGACGAGCGTCTCCAGCAGGGTGGAGAGCACCGTCGAGACCGTGCCGCGGTCGTCCGCCTCGAAGGCGTCCGGCAGGTCCTCCACCAGACGCGGCACGTCGGTGAAGCGGCGGCCCGCGACCCGGCTGTTGAGCCGCGCGCGTAGATCCGCCAGAGAGGCCTCCCCGAAGGGCGCCGGGCAGTCCACCAAGCGCTGCTCGACCCGCCCGGTGTCCGTGATCAGCACGAGCATCAGCCGGGCCGGCGCGAGCGACAGCAACTCCACGTGCCGCACGGTGGACCGGGTCAGCGACGGGTACTGCACGACGGCGACCTGCCGGGTGAGCTGCGCGAGCAGCCGTACGGTCCGCGCCACGACGTCGTCGAGGTCGACGGCGCCGTCGAGGAAGTTCTGGATGGCGCGCCGCTCGGGCGCGGTCATCGGTTTGACGCCGGCCAGCTTGTCGACGAACAGCCGGTAGCCCTTGTCGGTGGGGATCCGCCCGGCGCTGGTGTGCGGCTGGGCGATGTATCCCTCGTCCTCCAGGGCGGCCATGTCGTTGCGCACGGTGGCCGGGGACACGCCGAGGTTGTGCCGCTCGGTGAGGGCCTTGGACCCCACCGGCTCCTCGGTGCCGACGTAGTCCTGGACGATGGCGCGCAGCACCTGCAGCCTGCGTTCACTCAGCACCCGCGCACACCTCCCGTGGTCGTCCCCCAGTCCCCTGGGCGCCTGCTTTGGCACTCTTCGCTTCCGAGTGCCAGACGTTCCCCGGCCAGTGTACGGCTGTGGGGTACACCGGGGGCAAGGTCGGCCGACGCCGTGACGACTTACCGTTAGCGTCCCGGTATGACGGTGACTTGGGAAGAGCTGGGGTGGGAGCGGATCGCGGCCGGGGTCGGGCGGGTCCGTCTGCCGGGCTGGGACTGCACGGCGGGGCTGGTCGTCGGGGCGGGCGCGGTGCTGATGGTGGACGCCGGGTCGGGGCTGGCGGAGGGGGTGCGGCTGCGGACGGAGGCCGAGGAGCTGACCGGTGCGCGTGTGACTCATCTCGCGCTCACCCATCCACACTTCGACCATGTGTTCGGCGCTGCGGCGTTCGCGGGCGCGGAGGTGTACGGCGCGGTGGGCATGGACACGGTCCGGGCGGAGGAGCTGCGGGCGGACGCTGTGCGCAACGGTCTGGACGAGGCGACGGCGACGGAGGCGGCGGACACCCTGGTCCGGCCCCGCCACCAGGTCTCCGGCGAGTGGACCCTCGACCTGGGCGGAGGCCGCCAGGTGCTGCTGGCGAACGTGGGCCCGGCGCACACCGCGCACGACCTCGTCGTCCTGGTCCCCGGCACCCCGGAGGTCGTCTTCTGCGGCGACCTCGTGGAGGAGTCCGGCGATCCCCAGGCCGGCCCCGACGCCGTCCCCTCCCACTGGCCCGCCGCCCTGGACCGGCTGCTGTCCCTCGGCGGCGAGGACGCGCTGTACGTGCCGGGGCATGGCGCGGTGGTGGACGCGGCGTTCGTACGGCGGCAGCGGGACGAGCTGGCGGCACGTTTCGGCGTGTCGCGCTGAGACGGGCGTGATCGCGCCGGTGCTTCTCCTATCGTCATCCGAATGCGCCAGTACTCGCCGGATCTGACCCCTCCCTGGAAGAAGCCGCAGCCCGTCCCCGAGGTCCCGGCGGAGCCCGGCCTGGTGGTGGAGGAGCCCGGCACCGGCTTCTGCGGGGCGGTGATCCGCTGCGAGGCGGGCACGGTGACCCTGGAGGACCGCTTCGGCAAGCACCGGGTGTTCCCGCTGGAGCCACGCGGCTTCCTTCTGGAGGGCCGCGTGGTGACGCTCGTACGTCCGTCGTCGGGTGCTCCGGTACGTCCCACCCGTACCGCCTCCGGTTCGGTCGCCGTCCCCGGGGCACGCGCCCGGGTGGCCCGCGCGGGCCGTATCTACGTCGAGGGCCGGCACGACGCCGAGCTGGTCGAGAAGGTGTGGGGCGACGACCTGCGCATCGAGGGCGTGGTGGTGGAGTACCTGGAGGGCGTGGACGACCTCCCGTCGATCGTCGAGGACTTCGCCCCCGGCCCCGACGCCCGCCTGGGAGTCCTCGTGGACCACTTGCTGCCGGGCACGAAGGAGTTCCGTATCGCGCAGTCGGTGACGAGCGAGCACGCGCTGGTCGTGGGCCACCCGTACATCGACATCTGGGAGGCGGTGAAACCGTCGTCACTGGGGATCGCGGGGTGGCCGCGCGTCCCGCACGGCCAGGACTGGAAGACGGGGGTGTGCCGGGCGCTGGGCTGGCCGTCGGACAACACCGGGGCGGTGTGGCAGGCGATCCTGGCCCGGGTCAACTCCTACAAGGACCTGGAGCCGGCGCTGCTGGGGAGGGTGGAGGAACTGATCGACTTTGTTACGGGTAGCGGTGGGGCCTGACGTTCTCGTACGCGGCGAATTCGCTGGTGTCCAGTTCGAGGCCGAGGGGTTCCATTGGCGTGAGGTCGCCGAACTTGGTGATTCGCTGTCGGT
Source organism: Streptomyces sp. T028 (assembly GCF_048159505.1). Lineage (NCBI taxonomy): Bacteria > Bacillati > Actinomycetota > Actinomycetes > Kitasatosporales > Streptomycetaceae > Streptomyces > Streptomyces sp. T028. The sequence continues at coordinate 12,340 of NZ_JBLRVZ010000073.1, read as the reverse complement.
GGTAGTCCGCGTCCTCTCCGTGTCCCACGGGCTCGGTGAGCAGCACGCATTGGGCCATGACGGGATCGGTGATCAAATACGCGGGCACCTTGGCCGCCGCGTAGATGGAGCGCTTGACGCTGTAGTCGCGGTCGACACCGGTCTTGGAGACGACCTCCACCAATGCGGTCACGACATGCGACGGCATCAGCCAGCCGTGATCCGGGCCGGCACCGCGCTCGAACACCACCAAGTCGGGAACGGGCGCACTGACGTCGTCGAGCATGTCGACGGACTGCGTCTGGAGACGCGACCAGCGCTCGTGCGGGATCTGGTCCTGTACCTGGGCCACGATCCTGTTGTGCACCAGGTCAGGGCTCCGCGTCAGCAGGATCTCTCCCCGGAGCAGTTCCGCTCTGAGGCCCTCCGGGGGCTCGAAGTCCTCCAGGAACTTGATCAGCATCTGATCATTCACACTGGCACCCTAGGGATCGGGATCCGATCCGAACCCCCTCCCCGCACCGATTCACCCGCCGGAGTGATCAGTCCACCAAGTCCCTGACGACCGCGTCCGCCAGCAACCGCCCCCGCAGGGTCAGCACGGCACGCCCCTCGTCGTACGGCCCCCGCGCCAGCAGCCCCTCCCCCAGCGCCCGGTGTGAAGCCTTCAGGCCCTCCTCCCGGAGCAGGTCCAGCGGTACGCCGTCCCGCAGCCGCAGCTCCAGCAGGATCCGCTCGACCCGCCGGTCCTCGTCCGAGAGCAGCTCACGCCCCGCACCCGGTGAGCGCCCGCCCGCGAGGGCCGCCGCATACGCGCCCGGGTGCTTCACGTTCCACCAGCGCACGCCGCCCACGTGCGAGTGCGCCCCCGGTCCCGCGCCCCACCAGTCGGCGCCGCGCCAGTACAGCTCGTTGTGGAGGCAGCGGGCCGCCGGCGAGGTGGCCCAGTTGGAGACCTCGTACCAGTCGTAGCCGGCGGCCGACAGCATCTCCTCGGCGATCAGATAGCGGTCCGCGTGGACGTCGTCGTCGGTCATCGGGACCTCCCCGCGCCGGATGCGCCGCGCCAGCTGGGTGCCCTCCTCGACGATCAGCGCGTAGGCGGAGACATGGTCGGGCCCGGCGCCGAGCGCGGCCTCCAGGGAGGCCCGCCAGTCGTCGTCGGACTCGCCCGGAGTGCCGTAGATCAGGTCGAGGTTGACGTGCTCGAAGCCCGCCGCGCGCGCCTCCGCGACGCAGGCCTCGGGGCGTCCGGGCGTGTGGGTCCGGTCCAGCACGCGCAGGACATGCTGCTTCGCGCTCTGCATGCCGAAGGAGATCCGGTTGAAGCCGCCCGCGCGGAGGGTGGCCAGATACGCGGGGTCGACCGACTCCGGGTTCGCCTCCGTCGTCACCTCCGCGTCCGCCGCGAGCCCGAACTCGTCGCGCAGGGCGCCCAGCATCCGTACGAGATCGTCCGCGGCCAGCAGGGTGGGCGTACCGCCGCCGACGAAGACCGTGCGGACCTCGCGCGGGTCGTCGCCGAGGACCTTGCGGGCCAGCCGTATCTCGTCGATCAGGGTGTCGCCGTAGTTGTCGCGGGAGGCGAGGACGCCGCCGGTGCCGCGCAGCTCGGTGGCGGTGTAGGTGTTGAAGTCGCAGTACCCGCAGCGGGTCGCGCAGTAGGGGACGTGCAGATAGAACCCGAGGGGGCGGTCGGCGGCGCCGGTGAGCGCGTGCGCCGGGAGCGCGCCGTCCTCGGGGACGGGCTCACCGTCGGGAAGTGCGGAAGGCATGTCCTCCATTGTCCAGCACCCCGGCCGACACCTATTCCGCCTGCAGCACCAGCAGCGCCAGATCGTCCTCCGGCGGATGCTCCCCGAACTCGTGCACGAGCCGGCGGATGCGCTCGGCGATCAGCTCGGCGTCCAGGCCCACGCACCCGGCGAGCGCGGTGGCCAGCCCGTCGCCGTCGTCGAACTGGCGGATGCCCGAGCGCCGCTCGGTGACCCCGTCGGTGACGCACAGCAGGCTGTCGCCGTGCCGCAGCTCCAGCACGTCGCTGGTGTACGTCACGTCCTCGATGACCCCGAGGAGGGTCTGCGGGCGCGCGGCCGTGGCGACGGAGCCGTCGGGGCCGAGGAGCAGCGGCAGCGGGTGCCCGGCGGAGGCGAGGGTGCAGCGGACGCCGCCCTCGAAGGGGGCGAGCTCGCCGTAGAGGAGGGACAGGAAGCGGGTCTGGGGGCCGTCGCCGGGTCCGGCGGGGCCGACGAAGGCGCGGGCCGCGGCGTCGGCGGCCTCGGTGGCGTCGTCGAGGAGGAGGTGGTTGAGGCGGTCCAGGACGTCGGCGACGCCGTAGCCCTCGCGGGCCAGCAGCCGCAGCCAGGGCCGGGCGAGGCCGATGACGACGGCCGCCTCCGGGCCCTTGCCCTGGACGTCGCCGATGGCGAAGCACCAGCGGCCGTCGCCCGCCGGGAACAGGTCGTAGAAGTCGCCGCTCGGGCCGCCCTGCTCGCGCGGCTCGTGGACGAGGGCGCTGCGCACGCCGGGGATCCGGGCGACCGCGCCGGGCAGCAGGCCGCGCTGGAGGACGGCGCTGATGGTGGCCTGGCGGGCGTACTGGCGGGCCGCGCCGATCGCCAGCGCCACCCGGCGGCCGAGGTCTTCGACGAGCCCGGTGACCTCGTCGGGGAAGGCGCTCGTCCCGGTCCGTCCGATGACGAGGGTGCCGAGCGGGCGCCCGCCGACGATCAGCCGGTAGGCGAGCGCGGTCCCGCACGGGCCGAGTGCCGCGCCGGGCCAGGGGAAGGGCTCGGGCCCCGAGCGGGGCGGTTCCGCGGGGCGCGGCGGATCCTTCTCCAGGGCCCGGCGCAGCTCCTCGATACGGCTCTCGTCGCCGTGCCAGACCCGGGCCAGCCGCGGCCCGGGCCCGCCGGCCCACTCGCCCCAGCCTCCGCCGTGTCCGCTGACCTCGTCCTCCAGCCAGACCGCGCACCAGTCGGCGAGCCGGGGCACCAGCAGCTGGCTGGTGAGCGCGGCGACGAGATCCTCGTCGAGCTGCCCGGCAAGCAGGTCGGAGGCCTCGGCGAGGAACGACAGGGCCCCTCGGTTCAGCCAGTTCCCGCCCCGGCAGGAGGGCTGCGGTTCGGGGGCGAGCGCTTCGAGGAGGGGGTCCAGGGGCGCGACGGGTGAGGCGCCGTACGTCTCGTCGGTCGCGTACGGCTCGGGGGCCAGGGGCAGCAGCCGCGCCCACACCGTCTTCGCGCCCCTGCGGTACGTCACTCCCCACGCGTCGGCGAGCGCGGCGACCAGGCGCAGACCGCGGCCGTACTCGGGTGTCTCGTACGGCGTCTCGGGCGGGTTGTCGCGCGGGGCGCGGGAGGGGTGGTGGTCGCCGACCTCGACGACGACCGCGTGTCCGTGCTCCGGGTCGTCCTCCAGCCGGCACAGCAGTTCCACGTCGGTGCCGGCGTGCACGACGGCGTTGGTGACGAGCTCGCTGACGACGAGTATCACGTCGTCGGCGAGGCGTTCGGGAAGGTCCCCCCACTCCGAGAGCGCGGCCCGCACCAGATCGCGCGCGACGCCGGGCGCGTGGGAGCCGCCGGCCAGGGTGGCGCGGGCGACCGGAGGCGCGGGCGACGGCGCATCGGCACCGAGGGAGACGGTCTCCCGCTGGGTCGGAATGGCCCCCATGCGCAGCTCCCCGGGCAGTTCGGATGCCCTCAGAGTGACAGACGGATCCCGGCCAAATGCGGTGAGTGATCGAAGGGGATCACGTTGGACGGGAAGGGTGCTGCGCGTGTGTGAATGTGCTCGATGAGGAGCGAAAGTAGGTCACCTTTCGAGCAACGCGACGGCAGTACCGCCAGGGGCGCGGGGAACCGCGCGAGCAACCACAACGCATCCGCAGCTGCCCACGCACCCCAAGCCGCCCCTACGCCTCGCGCGTCCCCTCGTACATCTCCTCGATCAGATGCTTGTACTCCCGCTCCACAACAGGCCGCTTCAGCTTCAGGCTCGGCGTGATCTCCCCGTGCTCCACATCGAGATCCCGCGGCAGCAGCCGGAACTTCTTGATCGTCTGCCACCTCTGCAGCCCGCCGTTGACCTCGGCGACGTACCCCTCGACGAGCGCGACCGTCTCCGGCGCGGCGACGACCTCGGCGTACGACTTGCCCCCCAGCCCGTTCTCCTGGGCCCAGCCGAGGATGGACACCTCGTCCAGCGCGATGAGCGCGGTGCAGAAGTTCCGGTCGGCGCCGTGCACGAGGATGTTGGAGACGTACGGGCACACGGACTTGAACTGACCCTCGACCTCGGTGGGGGCGATGTACTTGCCGCCGGAGGTCTTGAACAGGTCCTTCTTGCGGTCGGTGATCCGCAGATAGCCGTCGGGCGACAGCTCGCCGATGTCACCGGTGTGGAACCAGCCGTCGGCCTCCAGCACCTCGGCGGTCTTCTCGGGCAGCCCGTGGTAGCCCTCCATGATGCCGGGGCCGCGCAGCAGGATCTCGCCGTCCTCGGCGATCCGCACCTCCGTGCCGGGCAGCGGCTTGCCGACCGTGCCGGTGCGGTAGGCCTCGCCGGGGTTGACGAAGGAGGCCGCGGAGGACTCGGTGAGGCCGTAGCCCTCCAGGATGTGGATGCCGGCGCCGGAGAAGAAGAAGCCGATCTCCGGGGCGAGGGCGACGGAGCCGGAGACACAGGCGCGCAGCCGCCCGCCGAACGCCTCGCGGATCTTGGCGTACACCAGCGCGTCGGCGGCCTTGTGCTTGGCGGCGAGGCCGAAGGGGACGCTCGCGGTGCCGGTGCGGCGGAAGTTGTCCTGGCTGACCTTGGCGTACTCGCGGGCGACCTCGGCCGCCCAGCGGAAGATCTTGTACTTGGCGCCGCCGCCCGCGCGGGCCTTGTTGGCGATGCCGTTGTAGACCTTCTCGAAGATGCGCGGCACGGCCGCCATGTACGTCGGCCGGACGACCGGAAGGTTCTCGATGATCTTGTCGACGCGGCCGTCGACGGCGGTGACGTGGCCGACCTCGATCTGGCCGGACGTGAGCACCTTGCCGAAGACGTGCGCGAGCGGCAGCCACAGGTACTGCACGTCCTCGGCGCTGATCAGCCCGGTCGCGGCGATGGCCTTGGCCATGTACGACCAGTTGTCGTGCGGGAGGCGCACGCCCTTGGGGCGGCCGGTGGTGCCGGAGGTGTAGATGAGGGTGGCGAGCTGGTCCTTGGTGATCGCGCCGACCCGCTCCTTGATCAGCTGCGGGTCCTTCTCCAGCCGGCCCGCGCCGCGCTTCTCCAGCTCGTCGAGGGTGAGGATCCAGTCCTCGCCGGTGTCGACGCCGGCCGGGTCGAGGACGACCACATGGGTGAGCGCGGGCAGTTCGGCGCGCTTCTCGACGGCCTTGGCGACCTGGGCCGCGTCCTCGGCGATCAGCACCCGGCTCTCGGAGTCGGAGAGGATGTACGCCGATTCGTCGGCGTTGGTCTGCGGGTAGACGGTGGTCGTCGCGGCGCCGGCGCACATGATGCCGAGGTCGGCGAGGATCCACTCGATCCGGGTGGACGAGGCGAGCGCGACGCGCTGCTCGGGCTGCACGCCCAGCTCGATGAGGCCGGCCGCGATCGCGTACACCCGCTCGGCGGCCTGGGCCCAGCTCAGCGACTTCCAGTCGTCGGGGCCCTCGCCGGACGCGGCGGGCACCGGATGGCGGTATGCCTCGGCGTCCGGCGTGGCGGCCACGCGCTCCAGGAAGAGGCCCGCGACGGACGGCGGACGGTTCTCGATCAGGGTCTGTGTGTCGCTCACGACATCCTCCGGGGCCCGCGACGGCGCGGCTGGCTCTTGCGGCTGTTGTTTAACTCGCGAGTAACTATCGAGCAGGGATCAGGTTAGAGGGCGACCGCCCGACACGTAAGGGGTCACGTACTGTCACTTTCTCCAGACAACGAATACCGGGCCCGCCGTGCGCTCGCGCGGCGGGCCCGGAGTCCAGGCGTCGGTAGGGGCTACTTCTTGCCCTTGGCGGAGCCCGCGCTGTCGTCGCTGCTCAGGACGGCGATGAAGGCTTCCTGCGGAACCTCCACGGAACCCACCATCTTCATCCGCTTCTTGCCTTCCTTCTGCTTCTCCAGCAGCTTCCGCTTACGGGAGATGTCGCCGCCGTAGCACTTGGCGAGGACGTCCTTGCGGATGGCGCGGATGGTCTCGCGGGCGATCACCCGGGAGCCGATGGCGGCCTGGATCGGCACCTCGAAGGCCTGCCGCGGGATCAGCTCGCGCAGCTTGGCGACGAGCCGCACCCCGTAGGCGTACGCGGCGTCCTTGTGGGTGATCGCCGAGAAGGCGTCCACCTTGTCGCCGTGCAGCAGGATGTCGACCTTCACCAGGCTGGAGGTCTGCTCGCCGGTGGGCTCGTAGTCCAGCGAGGCGTAACCGCGCGTCTTCGACTTCAGCTGGTCGAAGAAGTCGAAGACGATCTCCGCGAGCGGCAGGGTGTAGCGGATCTCCACCCGGTCCTCGGAGAGGTAGTCCATGCCGAGCAGGGTGCCGCGCCGGGTCTGGCACAGCTCCATGATCGAGCCGATGAACTCGGTCGGCGCCAGGATGGTGGCGCGCACGACCGGCTCGTACACCTCGCTGATCTTCCCCTCGGGGAACTCGCTCGGGTTGGTGACCACGTGCTCGCTGCGGTCCTCCATGACCACGCGGTAGACCACGTTCGGCGCGGTCGCGATCAGGTCGAGGCCGAATTCGCGCTCCAGGCGCTCGCGGATCACGTCGAGGTGGAGCAGGCCGAGGAAGCCGACGCGGAAGCCGAAGCCGAGGGCGGCGGAGGTCTCCGGCTCGTACACCAGGGCGGCGTCGTTGAGCTGGAGCTTGTCCAGGGCCTCGCGCAGCTCGGGGTAGTCGGAGCCGTCCAGCGGATACAGACCGGAGAAGACCATCGGCTTGGGGTCCTTGTACCCGCCGAGGGCCTCGGTCGCGCCCTTGACCTGGCTGGTGACGGTGTCACCGACCTTGGACTGGCGGACGTCCTTCACACCGGTGATCAGATAGCCCACCTCGCCGACGCCGAGGCCGTCGGCCGACAGCATCTCGGGCGAGTTGGTGCCGATCTCCAGCAGCTCGTGGGTCGCGCCCGTGGACATCATCCTGATCCGCTCACGCTTGTTGAGCTGACCGTCGATGACACGGACGTACGTGACCACGCCCCGGTACGAGTCGTAGACGGAGTCGAAGATCATCGCGCGGGCGGGGGCGTCCTTGACGCCGACCGGCGCCGGGATGTCGCGGACCACCTTGTCGAGCAGCGCGTCCACGCCGACACCGGTCTTGGCGGAGACCCGCAGCACGTCGTCGGGGTCGCAGCCGACCAGGTTGGCGAGTTCCTCGGCGAACTTCTCCGGCTGGGCCGCGGGAAGGTCGATCTTGTTGAGCACCGGGATGATCGTGAGGTCGTTCTCCATCGCCAGGTAGAGGTTGGCGAGGGTCTGGGCCTCGATGCCCTGGGCGGCGTCGACGAGGAGGATGGTCCCCTCACAGGCCGCGAGCGACCGCGAGACCTCGTACGTGAAGTCGACGTGCCCCGGGGTGTCGATCATGTTGAGGATGTGCGTGTTGTTCTTGTCGTGGGTCGGAGCCCACGGCAGCCGCACCGCCTGGGACTTGATCGTGATACCGCGCTCGCGCTCGATGTCCATCCGGTCGAGGTACTGAGCACGCATCTGCCGCTGCTCGACCACACCGGTCAGCTGGAGCATCCGGTCGGCGAGCGTGGACTTGCCGTGGTCGATGTGCGCGATGATGCAGAAATTGCGGATCAGAGCCGGGTCGGTACGGCTCGGCTCGGGCACATTGTTAGGGGTCGCGGGCACGCAGGGTCCTGTCTCTTGAGGCGCCTTATGCCTCGGGTCGGATCGATACGTAGGCTCCATGGTCCCACGGGCGGCGGCCGGGAGCCGGTTTGGGCCGCTCTCGGGCCCGCTGGTAGTGTGGGCAGCTGTGTCTCATGCCCTCTCAGCGCGAGGCACCAAGGAATCCAGGAATTAGAAGAGGCTTATTTCGTGGCGAACATCAAGTCCCAGATCAAGCGGATCAAGACCAACGAGAAGGCTCGGCTGCGCAACAAGGCCGTCAAGTCCTCCCTGAAGACCGCGATCCGCAAGGCCCGCGAGGCCGCCGCCGCGGGTGACGTCGAGAAGGCCACCGAGCTCCAGCGCGCTGCCGCGCGTCAGCTCGACAAGGCCGTCTCGAAGGGCGTCATCCACAAGAACCAGGCCGCCAACAAGAAGTCGGCGCTGGCTTCCAAGGTCGCGGCCCTCAAGGGCTGAACCATTCTGGTCTGACCGGATCCCCCGGGATCCGAGCCGCCGGAAGGACCCAGGGCGGGCCCTCTCTCATCCGCCCCCGACCGGCCCCCGAGCCCGTACGCGGCCTGCGTTCGCCACGCGGGTATGGGCTCACCGGCTTCAACCGAAGGCCCCGGCCTCCCACCCTTCCCCAGGGCGGAGGCCGGGGCCTTCGGCATGCCCCACCTTTGGTGTGGTCACGACCTTGGTCTGGTCACGACCAGAACTGGTTCGCCTTCTCCATGTCCGCGAGGCACTCGTCGAGGTCGCTGATCTTGTCTCCGACGATCCGGAAGACGATCCCGCCCATCTCGTCGATGTGCTTGCCGCCCCGGTCGGCGGTGAAGTGGTGCACGGACATGACATGCCCGCGGCCGTCGACGAACAGGTTGCGCAGCTCGACCCGGAACGACCCGCCGGTCTCCGAGTAGAGCTGGGCGTAGTAGTCGCCCAGGACCGAGTCGATCCCCTTGTAGTCCCCGGAGAGCGGGTGGGAGCCGGGTACGTGGTGCGTACAGTCCCCGGTCATCATGGAGCGCAGGGTGTCCATGTCCCCGCGCTGGAAGGCCTCGTAGCCCTCGCGGACGATTTTCGCGTGCGGGTGCTCAGCCACGGCGATCGCCACCTCTCCTTGTCAGGCGGTATGGGGCTGATACGCACGATTCTCCTCTGCGGAGTCCCTACCGTCCTCTGGAGCGGGCCGCCCGCGCGATGGCCACCACAGCCTTCTCCAGGGCGTACTCGGGGTCGTCCCCGCCGCCCTTGACCCCGGCGTCCGCCTCGGCCACGGCCCGCAGCGCGGCCGCCACCCCGTCGGGCGTCCAGCCCCGCATCTGCTGCCGCACCCGGTCGATCTTCCACGGCGGCATGCCCAGCTCCCGCGCGAGATCGGCGGGCCGCCCGCCGCGCGCGGAGGACAGCTTGCCGATGGCCCGCACGCCCTGTGCGAGGGCGCTGGTGATCAGCACGGGCGCGACGCCGGTGGCCAGCGACCAGCGCAGCGCCTCCAGGGCCTCCGCGGCCCGGCCCTCCACCGCCCGGTCGGCCACGGTGAAGCTCGACGCCTCGGCCCGGCCGGTGTAGTACCGCCCCACGACGGCCTCGTCGATGGTTCCCTCGGCATCGGCGACCAGCTGGGTCACCGCCGAGGCCAGCTCGCGCAGATCGCTGCCGATGGCGTCGACGAGCGCCTGGCACGCCTCGGGCGTCGCGGACCGTCCCGTCGCCCGGAACTCCTGCCGCACGAACGCCAGCCGGTCGGCCGGCTTGGTCATCTTCGGACAGGCGATCTCCCGCGCGCCTGCCTTGCGGGCGGCGTCGAGCAGCGCCTTGCCCTTGACCCCTCCGGCGTGCAGCAGCACCAGCGTGATCTCCTCGGCGGGCGCCGAGAGGTAGGCCCTCACGTCCTTGACCGTGTCGGCGGACAGATCCTGAGCATTGCGTACGACCACGACCTTGCGCTCCGCGAAGAGCGAGGGGCTGGTCAGCTCGGCGAGCGTGCCGGGCTGCAGTTGGTCGGGGGTCAGGTCCCGTACGTCCGTGTCGGCGTCCGCGGCTCTGGCGGCGGCCACCACCTCCTGCACCGCCCGGTCGAGCAGCAACTCCTCCTGCCCGACGGCAAGCGTCACCGCGGCGAGAACATCGTCATTCGCAGTCTTCCTGGCCATCGCGTACAGCATCGCACGGGCCACTGACAGCGGATGTCGGCCGTACGGCCGCCGCAGCTGCGGGCGCCGTACGGCCGGCGTAGCTGCGGGCGCCGTACGGCCGGCGTAGCTGCGGGCAATCGTGCCTCCCCCAGTGCCTCAAGGGCCTGGGAGGTGCCCCCAGGCGGCACGGGTGGGCGCAGCGGCACCCCGCAGGCGCGGGCAAGCAAGACCCACCCCCGGCCCGCACCGACCTACGGTTCCTCCCGCCACCCCTCCCACTCCCCCGCGAACTCGTCCAGCTCCTCCACCCCGAGCCGCCCCTCCTCGTCCCGCAGCACCACCAACCACTGCGCGTCCTCCGCGTCGTCCTCCCCCGCCAACGCGTCCCGGACGATCAACGGCTCCTCACGCACCCCGAACCGCTCCACGAGCGCCTGAGCCACCTCCTCCGCCGCATCACGGTCGGGCAGCACCAGCACATGTCTCACATCACTCACGGAGCCATTTTCCGGCACCCGAACAGCGCCCCCAGGGCTGCAGGCATGGCTCGGACACCGGTCACCCAGCTCAACCCAGTTCTACGCGAAGATCTCCCCCAAGACGCTGGCCAAGGCATACAGCGAAGCCGGCTACTTCGCCCGCAACGTGCGCACCATCGAGGTCCTCGTCGACCGCGACGCCGTCACCTCCGGCGCGGCAGCCACCGGCGAGCCCTGGCAGTACTACGACCTGGGCCACGGCTGGTGCACCTATACCTTCTTCGAACAGTGCCAGCACCGGATGGCCTGCGCCCGCTGCGACTTCTACACCCCCAAGGGCTCGAGCAAAGCCCAACTCCTGGAAGCCAAGGAAAACTTGCAGCGCATGCTCGCCTCCATCCCGCTGACCGAGGACGAACGCGCCGCAGTCGACGAAGGCCAGATCGCCGTCGACGCCCTTCTCGCGCGGCTCACCGACATCCCCACGCCCGCCGGGGGCACACCACGGGAACTCGCCTCCCCGCCACAGTCACCATCCTGCCCATCGTAGAAGTCCGCCACAGCGAAGAGCAGTGGGGTTACGACCACGGCAGCCGTGCGACGAAGTAGACGCTGAGGCCGGAAACTTTCGCTGAGCCTTGCCCATTTCCATTCCGAGCCGGCCGCGTCGCGAGGTGAGGATAATTTGGACAAGGCTTGCGGTACAGCGGTCAGGCGGCGGAGCTTTCGCAAGGTGTCACGGATCCTCGCGAGTCCTATGAATTCGCTCGGCCAGCAACTGAGCCACGGTGTCTCCGAGCATGAGGCCGGAAGAGATGTCGAGCCATGCGTCGAGTTCTGCCGCGAGATCCGCGTCGGCGACCCTTCCTCGGAACCAGCGTACAGAGGACAGAAGGTTCCGTATGTTGAAGAGTTCGGGACCTCTCTGGAGGTGGACAGCGCGAATGAAGTCTTCTCCCTCCAGATCTGCGGTCAGCGCTGCCAGGTGGCGCTCACGCTCCTCCTGGGCCAGCAGCAACGCCTGCGCACGCGTGAGCGAGAAAGAGTCGAGCGCTCGACTGACCACGTAATCCGCTTGAAGATTCGGAGGAACTCTCAGAGCTCCGTCCTCGATCGCCTTGCGGGAGAACTTCACGTATTCAGGCGCAATGTTCGCCCAACTGCGAACACCCAGTTCGCGATCCAGGAAATCCAGTAGTCGTGACGCGAACCCAAGGCGCGTAGCGAGGTCGACGTCCCGCTCTTGATTAACGCGATACGAGTCCGTGATCGCGATGTCAAGCATCGCAAGAATCCACTGCTTTCGAGCCTTCGGCGGCGAATTACGCCAAAGAGCTTCCGAGAGGCGAGATACCTCGACTCGGATGAGCGACCGATAGGTTTCCATCACTTCGTTCACGGTTTACCACTCACTGTGAGGCTGGATCGCGCCATCCTCGAACACAACACCCAAGCGCCGGAAGGAATCGACTCCTGACTGCAGAAAAGAACTTGTATCTTCGGCGAACCACGGGAAGTAGTGACCACTCTGATCCGTGATCCGGGCGAGTTTTCCATTCGCGAACGTAACGTTTCCGGCTCCCTGCACGTCCTCCCCGTTGAACAGCACCGAGTGCTTGATCTTGGACGACACCTCGGGAATGATACGCAACCTGCCGTCGGCTCCGACGACCCAAAGGTACTCTCCCCCGTTGGTCAGGGCCTCTTCAAATGCCCGAGTCCCCGCGTCGATGGGAGCCACGCCGGCGGCTGCCGCGTCGGCCAGTTCCTGAGCGAGGATCTCGGGGTCACCCATCTTGTTAGCCTCGATCTTTCGCGAGGGTCCGCCGACGGAGTCGGTGGACCCTTTTGCTTTCCGGAGCTGATGGTGGGCAGGCCAGCGGCCCGGTTGTCGCG
>NZ_JBLRVZ010000072.1:0-93583 GCF_048159505.1 Streptomyces sp. T028 | reverse complement strand
ATCTGCCCGTGGTGCTGCGGGCGTTGGCGGCTGAGCGGTTGCCGGAGTACATGGTGCCGGCGGCGGTGGTCGTCCTGGACGAACTGCCGCTGACCGTGAACCGCAAGGTGGACCGGGCCGCCCTCCCGGCCCCGGAGTACGGGAACGTCGACAGCGGACGTGCGCCGGAGACAGCGGCCGAAGAGGTCCTGTGCGAGGTTTTCGCCGACGTCCTCGGTATCGACCATGTCAACGCCGACGACAGCTTCTTCGACCTGGGTGGGCACTCACTCCTGGCGGTGTCGCTGACGCAGCGACTGCGCCTCCACGGGTTCGACCTCTCGGTACGCGCGGTGTTCGAGGCCCCGACCCCCGCCGGGCTCGTCACCCGGCTGGATCTGCCGTACGAGGGCAACGAATTCGACGTCCTCTTCCCGATCCGGCCTTCGGGAAGCAAGCCCCCGTTCTTCTGTGTTCACCCCGCCGGCGGGCTCAGTTGGTGCTACATACCGCTGACCCACTATGTGCCGGAGGAGTATCCGCTTTACGGGCTCCAGGCCCGCGGCGTGAACGACACGGGCGAATTGGCGCGCTCTGTGGAGGAAATGGCGGCCGACTACATCAGGCAGATGCGGTCGGTCCAGGAATCCGGCCCCTACCACCTGCTGGGATGGTCGCTCGGCGGAATTGTCGCCCACGAGATCGCCGTACAGTTGCGGGCGGCAGGCCACGAGGTCGGCGCGCTGATCTCCATGGACGCGGTGCCCTTCAAGAAGCGAGACCCGGAACCCGGTGACGGGGCACGGGAGGAGGCACAGGAAGAGACACGGGAGGAGGCACAGGAACCTGTGCCGGCTGAGGCGGAGTTCGATGGGGAGGAAATCGGGCGCAGGCCCGGCGCCCTGCGCATGCTCCGCAATGCCGCGACGTTGAGTACGGAGCACGAGATCGGCGTCTTCGACGGAGACATGCTGCTCGTGACCGCTACCGAGGACAAGTCGGGAGACGCTTCGAGTGCGGCTGCCTGGAAGCCCCATGTCTCCGGTGAGGTGGCGGAGTTCTACATCTCCTGCAAGCACACGGAGATGGCTCGTCCAGAAGTGCTGGCGCAGGTCTGGGCCTGCGTCTCGGACTGGCTCGGTCCGGAGAACGCCGCTGGTTCAGAGGAACCGGGCCGCTGGTGAGGGAGGTCATGGCACATGGCGACACGGTCGGCGGACTGGGACTCCATATACCGGGCGACGGAACAGGCGCCCTGGGAGACAGGGCGCCCGCAGGAGGCGATCGTCCGCCTCGCCGAGAGCGGTCTGCTCTCCGGACGCGTGCTCGACGCGGGCTGCGGTACCGGGGAACACACACTGCTGGCGGCCCTCCACGGCGCCGACGCCACGGGAATCGACTGCTCGGCGACCGCCATCGGCAGGGCCCGCCGAAAAGCCGACGAGCGTGGACTGAAGGTCCGCCTCGAAACCGGTGACGTGCTCGATCTCGCCCTCCTCGGAACGACCTTCGACACGGTGGTCGACGTGGGGATGTTCCATGTCCTCGACGACGAGGAGCGCCGGCAGTACGTCAGCAGCCTCACGTCGGTGACGGAGCCGGGCGGCACGTGCCATCTGATGTGCTTCAGCGACCGCCAGCCCGGCGCACTCGGCCCTCGGCGGATAGCGCAGGCCGAGCTGCGCCAGGCGTTCGACGAGGGGTGGGAGATGGTCGACATCGCCCCGGCGACTTTCGCGGTCGCCCCCCAGTTCGGCAGGAAGGCTCACGCCTGGCTGGCCACCATCCGCCGGACAGCGCTCTGAACGGGTCCGTCCGGTGCCAGGACCGGACGGACCCGACGGACGCTCACGTCGTCTCGGCGCTGAGGGTCTGTGCGACGGATCGGCGGGCCGCCAGGCGGGCGGGCAGGGCGGTGAGCGCGGCGGTGACCAGTACCGTCGCCAGTGCGGCGGCGAACAGCCACCACACCGAGGGGTAGACCGTTCCCGCGTTGCTGAAGAACCAGCAGAACGCGAGGCCCATGGGGACGCCGACGACGGCGCCGGGCACGGTGGGCAGGAGTTGCGCGGCGGACAGCCCGGCCGTGACCTGCCCGGGGGTGGCGCCGAGCGTGCGTGCGACGGCCAAGGTGTGCCGGGCCTCCAGTGCCGTGGTCCATGTGCTCGTGAGCGTGTTCACGGCGGCGAGGACGACCAGCGCGGCGGCGACGGCGACTATCGTGTGCTGGCTCTGAGCGTCCTTCAGACTGCCCAGCTGGGGCGAGTCGATCCCGTAACTCACCTGGCGCTGGGCGAAGATGACCAGCAGTGCCGTGATCACGATGCCGGTGGCTGTGATGCTGCACGCCTGCAGGAACGCGCGGCCGGGCCGACGGGCGACCAGGCGCAGCCCGAGCAGGACCGGGACCGGCAGCATCGCGGACAGCCGTGTCAGACGGGCCCGGTGGTCGGGTTGGCGTACGGTGTCGGCCAGCGCGGCGACGGTTTCGGTGCGCATGGCGCGCAGGGTTGGGCCGAGGGTGGTGAGGATGGCCACGGCCAGGGCGACGACGGTGGTGAGGGCGATGACGCCGCCGCTCGGTCCGGCGGTGGTGGTCAGCAGGCTGGCGGTGGGGTTGACGATGGCGGGTTGGGTGAACCGCGCGGCCAGCAGGCCGAGTGCGTCGGCGACCAGTGCCAGGGTCACGTATTCGGTGAGCAGGACGGCGGCGATGAGGCCGGGCGTGGCGCCGACGGCCTTGAGCAGTCCCACGCGGCGGGTCTGCTTGGCGGCGCGTCCCGCGGCGAGGGTGGCCACGCCGGCGATGGCGAGGAAGCTCAGCAGCCAGCTGCCGATGACGAGGATCGGCTGGCTGCCCTCGATGATCGAGGCGTCCCCGGTGATCATGAACTGCCAGGTCTGGAAGCTCGCATAGACCGATGGGCCGCGGTGCGAGGCCACGAACGCCTGGGTCGCGTCCGGGTCGCGCAGTTTCAGGTAGAGGAGGGAGGACACCGGAAGATCCTTGGCGGCCAGCGCCTCGGTGTCCTGTTCGCTCATCCAGACCAGACCGCTGTAGTCACTCGGCCCGCCGCCGGGACCGGCCATCTGCGCGAACGGATAGACGGTGCTGGCAGCGCTCACGGCCGTCCCGATGACCGGCAGCGAGCGGCCGGCGACGGTGACGTGGTCGCCGACATCGACGCCCAGCGCGCCGGCGAAGCCGCGTTCGACCACGACCCCTCCGGACCGTACCCAGGTGCCTGAGGTCACCAGAGGGCGGTCCACCGGGCCCGGTTTCGCGTCGGCGGCCGTCACCACCACGTTCGAGGCGGCACCCTTCGCCTTGAGCTCTGTGTAGTACTGGAGGTACGGACCGCTGTGGGCGGCGACCGCGGGGTCGCTCGTCAACTGGGCCTGGGTCTCGGTCGTGTCGGCGGAGGTGTCGGGGGAGATCGCCACCACGTCCGGCCCGGCCGTCATGGCGCGCGTGTGGCGGTAGAGCGTCTCGGTCGCCCCGCCCAGCGACGCGCCCAGGGCCAGCATGCCGGTGGCGACCGTGAGGGAGAGGAGGAGCATCGCGGCCTGGCCGGGATGGCGGCGTATGTCGGACCAGACGAGGCGGAACACAAGGAGGATGCGGCCCATGACGGTCAGTTCTCCCACCCGTAGATGCCGTCCACCGGCTTCCTGGGGGCCGCCATCGAGGTGTCTTCGACAAGTCTGCCGTCGCGCATCGACACGAGCCGGTCCGCCGTGGCCGCGACCCGCTCGTCGTGCGTGACGATCACGAGGGTCTGCCCCGCGCCACGCAGGTCCTCGAAAAGGCGCAGCACGTCGAGGGTGGCCGCGGTGTCCAGGTTCCCGGTCGGCTCGTCGGCCAGCAGCACCAGCGGCTCGTTGGCCAGGGCGCGGGCGATGGCCACCCGCTGGCGCTGTCCGCCCGACAGCTGCCAGGGCAGATGCCGGGCACGGTCGGCCAGCCCGACCTCTTCCAGCAACTGGTCCGCGCGACGCCGGGCCGTGCGCAGAGAGCGTCCGGCCAGCAGTACCGGCAGTTCCACGTTCTCCGCCGCCGACAGTTCCTCGACCAGGTGGAACGCCTGGAAGACGAAGCCCACCGACCGGCGTCGCAGTTGGGCCAGGGCCCGTTCACTGAGGGTGTCGATGCGTCGGCCGGCCAGCCACACCTCTCCGTCGGTGGGCCGCTCCAGGCCGCCCAACAGGTGCAGCAGGGTGGACTTCCCGCAGCCGCTCGGCCCCATGACGGCCAGCATCTGTCCGGCTCGCACATCCAGGTCGACGCCGTCCACCGCGTGAACCACGCTCTCCCCGCGGCCATGTGTCCTTAACAGGTCGCGGGCCTGCAGCACCGCGTCGAACTGGTTCATTCATCCTCAGCTTTGTTCTCGGCCTTCGACCAAAATTGCTCGCAGGCCCGCAACCAGCGCAGGTCCGCCTGCAACCGCAGAGCGACACCCTCCAGAAGCAGGCCGGCGACCGAGCCGTCCGGCTCGGCCATCAGCGCGCGCTGCGCCTGCTGCAGACGTCCCAGCAACTCGCGTCGGTGCGCGGCCACCAGCTCCGCCGGATCGGCGAGCCGCGCCGCTCTCACCGCCGCGAGCTTGAGGTGGAGCTCGGCCAGGTCCTGCTTCGGCCAGTTCACCTCGGTCAGCCAGGTGGCCACCCGCTGCTGCCCGGCCGGCGTCAGCGCGTACACCTTCCGGTCCTGCGGCCCATCCGTTCGTTCGCGGACGACCAGTCCCGCTCGTTCGAGTCGGGCCAACGTCACATAGATCTGGCCCGCGTTCATCGACTCCCCGAGCGGACCAAGCGCCCGCCGCAGCCATGTGCGCAGGTGGTAGCCATGCGATGGCTCCTTCGCGAGCATCGCCAGCACCACGTCTTGCATGCGACCCCCTAACGGCTAGCTCATGAATAGCGGTTATCCGTCAGAGGAGTCAACCGAGGCTCTGCCCGTGGGTGTCACCGTCTGTGACCATGGCTGGTGAGGGTGGGGACGCTGAAGCTCCGCCGGTGGGGTCGAAGGCGACCGGCTCTACCGCTGCCCGCCGAAGGGTGAGTCGTCCTCGCCGCCTGCCTGATCATCCGCCGACACGTCCAGCGCCTTGGTCAGGACCTCCAGCTCCCGCGCGAACTCGTACCAGGTTTCGGCGTATTGCCGCGCCAGCTTCACCACGAGTTCTCTGCAATGGGGCGGTACGGCGACGGTCAGTTCGGACGACATGGCGATCGCGTTCTGCTGGAGCAGCCGCAGCAGGTTCCGTCCCTCTTCGTTGTGCCGCAGCGAGGGATCCCGCAGGAGTTTCTTGATGACCGGGGTGGGATCCACCTGCTCGAGCCGCTTCGGACTCCGGCTGTTTCTGACGCCGAGATCCTGGGCGGGTACGGCCGCGTCCTCATGGGGGTCGGCCGCGCCGGTCCGTACGGTCACCGGCAGTTCGCCGACCGCGATGCGCCTGCGTACGTCGCTCACTGTCGCCGGGGAGATTCCGGCGATCCGCGCCACCTCTCGTAACGAGGCTTCCGGGCGTTCGGCCAGCACTTCGGCGGCCTTGAGGCGGCCCTCCGCGCTGTTGAGCGGGCGCACCTTGCCGTCGCTGCCGACCCGCGCGTTCACGCACGTCAGCGCGTCACTCGAGCTGCGCCGGATGGTTGCGACGGTCTTGGCTCCCAGGCCCGACGCCCGCGCGATGGCTCGGTCGGACATGTGCGGGTGCGATGCGACGATCCGGGCGGCCGCTGATTTCCGGTCGGCGTGCGACAGCGGGAGTCCATGCGTCACATTGGCCGTGACCCCGCGGAGGAACGCGTCCTCCGCACTGCCGTCGAAGAACTCGACCTCGATCGTCTCCTGCCCTTTCAACACCATGGCGAGAAGGCGATGAATTCCGTCTATCACCCTCATGCTGCGGCGTTCGACAAGAATCGGTGGCAGTGGCTCGTCGATCTCGGCAAGCCGGGCTATGTGCCCCTGGTCCTGCCCTTCCGAGCGCGGAGAATCACCGGGTATGAGGGAGGAAATGAGAACTCTCTCGGTCCTCGCTCCCCGCGATGCACCGTGCGCCCCAGCCCGATCGATTGCCTTTCTGCTGTCCGTTGGGTCAAGTAGACTGGTAGATGACTGGTTCAAGATACTTCACCCCCGTGGGAAGAAATCTTCAGGACATCTCAGGACATCTTCAGAACACAGTTCTCCGGGAAAGGGCGGCGGAGGGATCGCGGCGATCGTCGACGCGCGGCACGGCCGGCCCACCTATCGGTGTCAGCGGTGCGCGGTCGTAGCCGCCCGGGTGTGAGGATGGTGTGAAACCGGCCCTGAGCCATGGCTGAACCCTCAGCACCTCCCCCACCGCTGAGGACGCGGTGCGGTCACGTTGCGGCGGACGTATGTACTCATCCATGGTGAGACGTGTCGGCGTGAGTGTCCAGAGGGCGTCATTCCATGTGCGGTTCCGTTGTGATTTCTGTGCGACGAGGGTTGTTCATGAGGATCCGTCAGTTCTGGCTGTCCGTCAGTTCGGCTGAAAGGAGAGGGTGAGTGCGCTCGGGTCTGACCGAGGTCACCGCGACCCGCTATGTCACGGCGTTGCGTGAGGGCGGCTCGCTGCCGGGGCTCGTCGAGGCCGACAACCTCGGTACGTACGTCGTGAAGTTCACCGGCTCCGCGCAGGGCCGCAAGGCGCTGGTCGCCGAGGTGATCGTGGGCGAGCTGGCGCGGGCGCTCGGGCTGCGCTTCCCCGAGCTGGTCCTGGTGCACTTCGACCCGGCGATCGCCGCCGACGAGCCCCACCAGGAGGTGCGCGACCTGTACGGCGCGAGCGCGGGCCTCAACCTCGGGATGGACTATCTGCCGGGCGCGAAGGACTTCACACCGGAGGTGGCGAAGGCATTCCGGGTGGATCCGCTGGAGGCCGGGAAGATCGTCTGGCTGGACGCCCTCACGGTGAACGTCGACCGTACGGTCCACAGCTCCAACCTGATGATCTGGCCCACCCTCGGCACCGTGCCGCCGCGCCTGTGGCTGATCGACCACGGCGCCGCCCTCGTCTTCCACCACCGCTGGGACGCCTCCGACCCCGCCAAGGCCTACGACTTCCGCCATCACGCCCTCGGCCACTACGGCCCCGACGTGCGCGCCGCCGACGCGGAACTCGCGCCGAAGGTGACCCGGGAGCTGCTGCGGGACATCGTGGCCGAGGTACCGGACTCCTGGCTGTACGGCGAGGAGGGCTTCGCGACGCCGGACGACATCAGGACGGCGTACGTCGACTACCTCCACGCGCGCGTGCGCGCCTCCGCGGACTGGCTCCCCACCGAGTTCCCCACGCGGGAGGAACTCGCCGCCGAGGAGGCGCTCCGGGCGGCACGTACACAGCAGGGCCGTCCGGACTGGCTCAAGTGGGTACCCGACCTGCACGGCAAGCCGGCGGTGGAACAGGACGGGTCGGTGCACCTCGGAGGAACGACCGGATGAATGACCGGATGGGCGACCGGATGAATGACCGGATGAATGACCGGATGAATGAACAGCAGCGCGTCGAGATCGAGTACTGCACCCAGTGCCGTTGGCTGCCGCGTGCCGCCTGGCTGGCGCAGGAACTGCTCACGACCTTCGAGACCGAGCTGACGGAGCTGACACTGAGGCCGGGCAAGGGCGGGGTGTTCGTCGTGCGGGTGAACGACGAGGTGGTGTGGGACCGCCGTGAGCAGGGCTTCCCGGAGCCGACGGCGGTCAAGCGGCTCGTACGCGACCGAGTGGCCCCGGGGAGGTCCCTGGGCCACTCGGACGGGCCTGCCTGACCCGGCTGCCCGCCGGGCCTCAGCCCCGCAGCTGCCGGTACGCGGGCAGGGTGAGGAAGTCGACGTAGTCCTCGTCGAGGGCGACCTCCAGGAACAGGTCGTGGGCCTGCTGCCAGTGACCGGCGGCGAAGGCCTCCTCGCTCAGCTCGGCGCGGAGGTTGCCGAGTTCCTCGGCGGCGACCTTCCGGGCCAGGTCCGGGGTCGCCTTCTCGCCGTTCTCGAACTCCACGCCCGCGTTGATCCACTGCCAGACCTGCGAGCGGGAGATCTCGGCGGTGGCCGCGTCCTCCATGAGGTTGAAGATGGCGACCGCGCCCAGGCCGCGCAGCCAGGCCTCGATGTAGCGGATGCCCACCTGCACGGCGTTGACCAGACCCGGGTAGCTGGGCCGCGCCTCCAGCGAGTCGACCGCGATCAGCTCGGCGGCCTCGACATGGACGTCCTCGCGGAGGCGGTCCTTCTGGTTCGGCCGGTCGCCCAGGACCCTGTCGAAGGACTCCATGGCGATCGGGACCAGGTCGGGGTGGGCGACCCAGGAGCCGTCGAAGCCGTCGTCCGCCTCCCGGTCCTTGTCGGCGCGGACCTTCTCGAAGGCCACCTTGTTGACCTCCGGGTCCCGGCGGGACGGGATGAAGGCGGCCATGCCGCCGATGGCGTGCGCGCCGCGCTTGTGGCAGGTGCGCACGAGGAGTTCGGTGTACGCGCGCATGAACGGGGCCGTCATCGTCACGGCGTTGCGGTCCGGGAGGACGAACTTCGGCCCGCCGTCCCGGAAGTTCTTCACGATGGAGAACAGATAGTCCCAGCGGCCCGCGTTCAACCCCGAGGCATGGTCGCGGAGTTCGTAGAGGATCTCCTCCATCTCGTACGCGGCCGTGATCGTCTCGATGAGGACGGTGGCGCGGATCGTGCCCTGCGGGATGCCGACGTGGTCCTGCGCGAAGACGAACACGTCGTTCCACAGACGGGCTTCCAGGTGCGACTCCGTCTTCGGGAGGTAGAAGTACGGGCCCTTGCCGAGGTCGAGCAGCCGCCGCGCGTTGTGGAAGAAGTACAGGCCGAAGTCGACGAGAGCGCCGGGGACCGGGGTGCCGTCCCCGTCGACCAGGTGCCGCTCGTCGAGGTGCCAGCCGCGCGGGCGCATGACGACCGTCGCGAGCTCCTCGTTGGGTCGCAGGGCGTACGACTTGCCGCTCGACGCGTCCGTGAAGTCGATGCTCCGGGTGTAGGCGTCGGCCATGTTGACCTGGCCCAGGATCACGTTCTCCCAGGTGGGGGCCGAGGCGTCCTCGAAGTCCGCGAGCCAGATCCGCGCCCCCGAGTTGAGGGCGTTGACGGTCATCTTGCGGTCCGTGGGGCCGGTGATCTCGACCCGGCGGTCCTCCAGAGCGGCGGGGCAGGGGGCCACCCGCCAGGAGTCGTCGGCGCGGATCGAGGCCGTCTCCGGCAGGAAGCCGAGCGTGGAGGTGCGGGCGATCTCGGCGCGGCGCTCCGCGCGGCGGGCGAGGAGCTCGTCGCGGCGCGGGGTGAACCGCCGGTGCAGCTCGGCGACGAAGGCGAGCGCGGCCTCGGTGAGTACCTCCTCCTGGCGCTGCAGGGGCTCGGCGTCGACGATGGCCAGCCGGGACGGCGCTGGTGCGGACATGAACGGTCACTTCCTTCAGCGAGCGTGGCACCGGGTGCCCTGGTGAAAATGGATTCTAGTTTCCTCATCGTGGAAGTTCAATGGTTTGTTGATCTCAGGGTGCATCCGGACCGGGCGTGAGCAGGGCCAGATCCTCCGGGGTGTCGATGTCGTACGGCCGGGCCGCGTCCCCGCACTCGACGAGGACGACCTCGGTTGCGTGCGCCTTCAGATACGCGCGCGCCCCCTGGTCGCCTCGCGCGCCCTCCGCCACGCCCGCCCAGTGAGCCGCGCCGAACAGGACGGGATGGCCGCGCACCCCGTCGTAGGCCGCCGCGGCCAGCGACTTCTCCCCCTCGTACGCGGCGAGCACCCGGGCCGTCGCCTCCGGTCCGATGCCCGGCTGGTCGACCAGCGACACCAGCGCCGCCCGCGCCCCCGTCCCGGCGAGCGAGCCCAGCCCGGCCCGCAGCGAGGAGCCCATGCCCTCCTCCCACTCCGGGTTCTCCACCACCACGCACCCGTCGAGCCGCGCCCGCTGCCGTACGGCCTCGGCCGCGGCCCCCAGGACCACGTGCACGCGCGCGCACCCGGCTGCCCGCAGCACCCCCACCGCATGCTCCACCAGCGGCCGTCCCCGGTGCGTCAGCAGCGCCTTCGGGCGCCCGCCGAGCCGCCGCCCGCCACCGGCCGCGAGCAGCAGTCCGGCGACCTCGTCCACGTCGTACGTCATGGCTCCTGCATACCGCACACCGGTGACAACGCGCGGATCACGCTGCGCAGCAACTCGGTGACGCAGTGGACTGGCGCCCATGGCCCGAGGTGGCGTTTACTGGGCGCCCGCACCGTCCGGGGCCCGACCGGCACCCGGCGCGGGAACATGCACGCGCGAGGCGGGGTGCGAGGGGGAGGACTGTGTTGCGCAGCGTGGAGCAGAGGCCTGTGACCGGCAGCGACAAGGACCCGCGGGTGGTGGAGCTGCGCTCCGCCGTGTCCCGGCTGCGCCGGGAACTCGCCGCACACCCCGCGGAGTTCCCGGACCGGGACATCGCGGAGGAGGAACTCGCCGCCCTGGACGCCATGGCCGCCGACGGCGCCCCCGAGATACCGCACCTGCGCCGCTCCCTGCTGCTGATCGCCGGAGCCATCGGCTCGGTCAGCGCCCTGACCCGCGGCCTCACCCAGGTACGCGAGGCGGTGGACCTGTTCGGCGAGCCACCGCGCCGCTGAGGGGGCCGGAGACCCCGGGGGCCCCGGGGGCCGGGGACCGGGGGCTTCCTCGGATGTCGATGGACCTCAGATGCCGGCGGGACCTCAGATGCCGGCGGGGCCTCAGATGTCGCAGACCAGTTCGTAGCCGCCGCTCTGCATGTCGTCGCACAGGGCGTGCACGGCCTTGAAGCGTTCGCCGAAGTCGGGCGAGCCCTGCCAGGCGCGCATCGAGTCGAGATCCCGCCAGGCGGCGAAGGAGACGAAGTGGTCCGGGCTCCTGAGGTCCCGGATCAGCCGGGCTCCGAGGAACCCGTCGTTGGCCTCCTTGGTCCAGGTGAGGAACTCCCGCCAGAGCTCGACGAACTCGTCCGCCCTGCCCTCCTTGACCTGCCAGTTCCCCGAGGACCAGTGCTTGTTCTCCTGCAGCATGGCGACCACCTCGCTCGACCGCGGTCCCCTGCTCCCAGGCTAGGACCTACGGCGCGGTAGCACCGGTGCTGGCCAGCGCCTGTGACAGTTCACCCGCCACCTGCTGCAGGACCGGCACGATCCGTTCCGTCGCCGACTCCGTGACGCGGCCCGCCGGGCCGGAGATGGAGATGGCCGCCGCGGTGGGGGAGTCGGGGACGGACACCGCGAGGCAGCGCACGCCGATCTCCTGCTCGTTGTCGTCGACCGCGTAGCCGCTGCGCCGCACGTCCGCCAGCGCCGCGAGGAAGCCCTCCGCGGTGGTGATCGTCTTCTCGGTGGCGGCCGGCATGCCCGTACGGGCGAGGAGGGCGCGCACCTCGGCGTCCGAGAACCCCGCGAGCAGCGCCTTGCCCACCCCCGTGGAGTGCGGCAGCACCCGTCGCCCCACCTCGGTGAACATCCGCATCGAGTGCTTCGACGGCACCTGCGCCACGTACACGATCTCGTCCCCGTCGAGCAGCGCCATGTTCGCCGTCTCACCGGTCTCCTCGACCAGGCGGGCCAGATACGGCCGCGCCCAGGTGCCGAGCAGCCGGGACGCCGACTCGCCGAGCCGGATCAGCCGCGGGCCGAGCGCGTACCGGCGGTTGGGCTGCTGGCGGACGTACCCGCAGACGACCAGGGTGCGCATCAGTCGGTGGATGGTGGGCAGCGGCAGCCCGCTGCTCGCGGACAGCTCGCTCAGTCCGACCTCGCCGCCCGCGTCCGCCATCCGCTCCAGCAGGTCGAAGGCGCGCTCGAGGGACTGGACCCCTCCGCCGGCGGACCGGGCGGAGTCGGAGGTGCTGGCGCTCGACGTCGGCACGGCGCGTTCCTTTCGACACAGGCGGGAGGAGCTGAAGCCTACCCGGCGGTCGGTTGACTCCCTGGTGGTGTGTGGCTACGTTCTGCGTGCTGAAATTCTATTTCCACTTCATGGAAACATCCAGAATGGCGGCGGTGGGGGCACCCTGGAGAGGAGGGTCGGAGGGGCGCCGACAGGGCGCCCTTGACGGCTCGCGAGGCGGGAGGGAAGACTCCTTCAACAGAACGTTGAATTCCGTTACGCGGAAGTAAACGGCGGCAGAGAGGGGTCAGGGTGTCCGACGCTGAACTGGTGCTGCGCTCGACGCGCGTCATCACTCCCGAAGGGATGCGCGCCGCCTCGGTCGCGGTCTCCGGCGGGACGATCACCGCCGTACTGCCGTACGACGCACCCCTCCCCTCGGGGGCCGTCCTGGAGGACCTCGGCGACGACGTCCTGCTGCCCGGCCTGGTCGACACCCATGTGCACGTGAACGACCCGGGCCGCACCCACTGGGAGGGCTTCTGGACCGCCACGCGCGCGGCGGCGGCCGGCGGCATCACCACCCTCGTCGACATGCCCCTGAACTCCCTCCCGCCCACCACGACCGTCGAACACCTGCGCACCAAGCGGGAGGTCGCCGCCGACAAGGCGCACATCGACGTCGGCTTCTGGGGCGGCGCCCTGCCCGGCAACGTCAAGGACCTGCGCCCGTTGCACGACGCCGGGGTCTTCGGCTTCAAGGCGTTCCTGTCCCCGTCCGGCGTGGACGAGTTCCCCCACCTCGACCAGGACGGTCTGACCCGCTCCCTGACCGAGATCGCCGGCTTCGGCGCCCTGCTCATCGTCCACGCCGAGGACCCGCACCACCTCGACACCGCCCCGCAGCAGAGCGGCCCCCGCTACGCCGACTTCCTCGCCAGCCGCCCCCGCGCCGCCGAGGACAGTGCCGTCGCCGCGCTGATCGACCGGGCGAAACGCCTCCACGCGCGCGTGCACGTCCTGCACCTGTCCTCCAGCGACGCGCTGCCACTGATCGCGGCCGCCAAGGCGGAGGGTGTCCGCATCACGGCCGAGACCTGCCCCCACTACCTCACCCTCACCGCCGAGGAGGTCCCGGACGGCGCCAGCGAGTTCAAGTGCTGCCCGCCCATCCGCGAGGCCGCCAACCAGGACCTGCTCTGGCGGGCACTCGCCGAGGGCACCATCGACTGCGTGGTCACGGACCACTCCCCGTCGACGGCCGACCTGAAGACCGCCGACTTCGCGACGGCCTGGGGCGGCATCTCCGGACTCCAGCTGAGCCTCCCGGCGGTGTGGACCGAAGCCCGTCGGCGCGGCCACGGCCTGGAGGACGTCGTCCGCTGGATGTCGGCGAACACCGCGCGGCTCGTGGGCCTGGAGGCCCGCAAGGGCGCCATCGAGGCGGGCCGCGACGCCGACTTCGCCGTCCTCGCCCCCGACGCGACCTTCACCGTCGACCCGGCCGCCCTCCAGCACCGCAACCGCGTCACCGCGTACGCCGGCCGGACCCTGTACGGCGTCGTGAGGTCCACCTGGCTGCGCGGCGAACGCATCGTCGTGGACGGCGAGTTCACCGCACCGAGGGGCGCGCTGCTCACCCGCACCCACAGGCTCTGAACGCACCCGCACCGGCCGACTCCCGAAAGGCACATCCCGTGGCAGCGATACCGACGTTCACCGGCGACGCGAACCCCTACGGCGGCGGCGACCCGTACGCCGACTACCGCACCGCCGACTTCCCCTTCACCCACCTCGCCGACCTCGCCGACCGGCAGCTCGGCGCCGCAGTCATCGCCGCCAACGACGAGTTCTTCGCCGAGCGTGAGAACCTGCTGCTGCCCCATCGCGCCGAGTTCCATCCCGAGCACTTCGGCCACAAGGGCAAGATCATGGACGGCTGGGAGACCCGCCGCCGCCGAGGCGCCTCCGCCGGCCATCCCTGGCCCACGGCCGACGACCACGACTGGGCCCTGGTCCGCCTCGGCGCCCCCGGGGTGATCCGCGGGATCGTCGTCGACACCGCCCACTTCCGCGGCAACTACCCGCAGGCGGTCTCGGTCGAGGGCACGTCCGTCCCCGGCACCCCGTCCCCCGAGGAACTCCTCGGCGACGACGTCAAGTGGACGACGCTGGTCCCGCGCACCCCGGTCGGCGGCCACGCGGCGAACGGCTTCTCCGTCTCCGTCGAACAGCGCTTCACCCACCTGCGCGTCAACCAGCACCCCGACGGCGGTATAGCCCGTCTCCGCGTGTACGGCGAGGTCGTACCCGACCCCGCCTGGCTGGCGACGCTCGGCACCTTCGACGTCGTCGCCCTGGAGAACGGCGGCCGGGCCGAGGACGCCTCCGACCGCTTCTACTCACCCCCGTCGAACACGATCCGCCCCGGCCGCTCCCGCCGGATGGACGACGCCTGGGAGACCCGCCGCCGCCGCGACCAGGGCAACGACTGGATCCGCTACCGCCTGGTCGCCCAGTCCGAGATCCGCGCCCTGGAGATCGACACGGCGTACCTCAAGGGCAACAGCGCAGGCTGGGCCTCGGTCTCCGTACGGGACGGCGAGGACGGCGAGTGGACGGAGATCGTCCCGCGCACCCGCCTTCAGCCCGACACCAACCACCGCTTCGTCCTTTCGGCCCCGGCCGTCGCCACCCACGCGCGCGTGGACATCCACCCCGACGGCGGCATCACCCGCCTCCGCCTGCACGGCTCCCTGACCGACGCGGGGGCGACCGGTCTCGCGGCACGGCACCAGGAGCTGGGCGGCTGACCTCCGCTACCCTGAACTCAGCGGTGGGGAAGCGGAGTTCAGGGGGAGACGGGATGGCGGTACTGCTCTACTACCCGTTGGTGAGGCCGCCCGCCGAGGTCCTCCATCAGGCACTGCTGTACTGGGACGGGATCGGCTCGGTCGTGCCGACGGATCCCGAGGTCTACGAGGTCGCCGTCCCCCCGGAGCTGAGGGATCTCAGGGACCGCTCGCTCTACACACCACTCCGCTTCGGCCGCGGCTCCATGGACCTGCTGGCCGACCCGGACTGGGGTGCCGCGTTCGACGGCACCCAGGCGTCCGAGGTGCTGCGCGAGGAACTGCTCGCACTGGCGTCGGGCCCGAACCGGCCCAGGCTGCCGTCGCCGCCCGAGGCTTTCCTCTACAGCTCGAAACTGAGTTGGTGGCTGGAGGAGGAACTGCTGAGGCTCGGCCTGGCCGAGCGCGACCGCAGCGGGTACTGGAGCCTCGCCGTGCCCCGGGAGGTGCGGCACCTGGTCGTCGGCGTCCTCGCGCGCGAGCTGGCCGCTCGGGGAGACGTCCCCTACATCCCGTACACGGACCGTCCCGAGGCCTACGAGGCCTCTCTGCGCGCCGCCCCCACGCAGAGGCCGCTGGCGGCGTTCCAGGCGGACCTGAGCAGCCTGCTGCCGGTACCGGCGCCCGGGACCACCGTCGCGGAGGTCCTCGCCTTCCGCGAGCGCCACTCCGACGAACGCGAGCGCCTGATGCGTGCCCTGCACCGTCTCCTCGGAGACCTCCGCCGCGACTACGAGCACCCCGCCGACGTCCTGGCCCAGCTGCGCCGCGAGGTCGAGCAGTCCGTCGAGGACTACCACAAGGCTGCGAAGAGCAGCCGTATGGCCTGGGTGGAGCGGTCGGTGACGGTGACCGTGGCCCTTGCGGCCGCCGCCGCGAGCGTGGCGCAACCCGGACTCAGCTGGGTCCTGGGGGCGGTCGGCGGCTATGCGCTGAACGTGGCCACCCGCGAGATCCGCCCGCTGGCGCGCGCCCGCGAGGACCACGACTTCAGCTACCTGCACCGGGTCCGAGGGGCGCTCGGCTGACCGTCACGTGGGCCGAGGCGGGCGCACCGATGAGTTGCGGGCGCGGGCGGGGTCTGAGGTGATGACAAGGGACCCCGCGCAAGAAAGCAGGCACCCGCGATGGGCAAGCTCGTCTCCACCATCTTCGTCACCCTCGACGGCGTCTACCAGGCCCCGGGCGGGCCCCAGGAGGACACCCGGGACGGCTTCGAGCACGGCGGCTGGAGCTTTCCGTACGGCGACGACGACTTCGGCGCTTTCGTCAACGAGGTCTTCGGCCATGTCGGAGCGTTCCTGCTCGGCCGCCGGACGTACGACATCTTCGCCTCGTACTGGCCGAAGGTGACCGACCCCGCCGACCCGGTGGCCGGCAAGCTGAACGCGCTGCCGAAGTACGTGCCCTCCTCGACCCTCACCGACCCGCAGTGGGCCGGCACCACGGTCCTCGGCGGCGACCTCGCCCAGGAGGTCACGGCCCTGAAGGAGACCACCGACGGCGAGCTCCAGGTGCACGGCAGCGGCGCCCTCGTCCAGTCCCTGCTGGCCCGGGACCTCGTCGACACGCTCCATCTGCTGAGCTTCCCGGTGGTCCTCGGCACCGGCCGCCGCTTCTTCGCCGACGGCGCCGTCCCGACGGCGTTCCGCCACACCGCCGGCCGCGTCACCGCCGCCGGCGTCTCCATCCAGACGTACGACTTCGAGGGCCGCCCGCGCTACGGCTCCTACGAGCTCCCGGACCAGACCTCCTAGAGGAGCCGGCGCGAAGTTAATTCCCGGAAAACTCATGGGACTTGGCGGGAAATTCTCCGGAGTTGTCATTGACATGCCATGGTCTACGCGCGTCATCATGAAGGCATGAGATTCCCCCCACGAATCACCCGCATCGGTGCCGCGGCCGCCGTGCTGTCCGCCCTCCTGGTGGGCGGCACCGTCACCGCCACTCCCGCGGCCGCCGCGGTCGGCAGCATCTGCTACAGCGACCTGCCGTCCCAGGCGTACGACACGCTCGAACTGATCGAGCAGGGTGGCCCCTTCCCGTACTCGCAGGACGGCGGTGTCTTCCAGAACAGGGAAGGCATCCTGCCGAGCCAGCCCACCGGCTACTACCACGAGTACACCGTGAAGACCCCGGGCTCCTCCACCCGCGGCGCGCGCCGCATCGTCACCGGTGAGGAGTACGAGGAGGACTACTACACGGCCGACCACTACGCGTCGTTCGACCTGATCGACTACGACTGCTGAGTCCCCCCACGGACCGGCCCCAGGAACGGCGCAGCCGCTTCCGCAGTACGCGCACCTTCCTCGCCCCGCGGACCCCCCACGCACCTCGGCCGCGGGGCGAGGCATGCCCGCCCGGCGGCAGGCGTACGCTCCGGTGGGCAGTCGCAGGTCCGTTTCACGATCCCGGGATCTCCGCCAGCGACACCGGCCTCCGCTCCCGGCGTGAGACGTCGCAGGCCTCCGCGATCCGGAAGGCCTGCAGAGCCTCCCGGCCGTCGCAGGGGTTGGCGCGCCCGCCGTGGAGGACTTCCACGAAGGCGATGAGCTCCGCCTCGTACGCGGGCCCGAAGCGCTCCAGGAAGCCGCCCCAGGGCTTGTCCGCGGCCGGGGGACCGGTGGGTTCGGTGGAGGCGATCGGCGTACGGTCGTCCAGACCGACCACGATCTGGTCGAGCTCCCCGGCCAGCTCCATCCGCACGTCGTAGCCGGCGCCGTTCAGCCGGGTCGCGGTGGCGGTGGCGAGGGTGCCGTCGTCGAGGGTGAGGACCGCCGCCGCCGTGTCGAGGTCCCCGGCGGCCCGGAACATCGCGGGACCGGCGTCGGACCCGGCGGCGTACACCTCGCGCACCTCGCGCCCGGTCACCCAGCGCAGACAGTCGAAGTCGTGGATCAGGGCGTCCCGGTAGATCCCGCCGGACACCGGCAGCCACTCGGCGGGCGGCGGCGACTGGTCGGAGGTCAGCGCCCGCACGGTGTGCAGCCGCCCGAGCCGACCGGACCGTACGGCCTCCCTCGCCCCCGTGTAGCCCGCGTCGAAGCGGCGCTGGAACCCCATCTGCAGGACCGTTCCCGCGGCCTCGACCTCGGCGATCGCCCCTAAGGTCCCCGCCAGGTCCAGGGCGATGGGCTTCTCGCAGAACACCGGAAGCCCCGAGCGCGCTGCCCGACCGATCAGTTCGGCGTGCGCCGAGGTGGCCGTGGTGATCACGACCGCGTCCACGCCCCAGCGGAAGATCTCGTCCACCCCGGGGGCGGCGGTCTCGCCCAGCCGCAGCGCGAGCTCCTGCGCCCGCGCGGGGTCCGCGTCCGTCAGGATCAGGGATCCGACCTCGCGGTGACGGCTGAGTGTGTTCGCATGAATCGTGCCGATGCGGCCCGTCCCGATGACCCCGATGCGCATGGAAACAAAGTGGCGTCGCAGGCCGCACGATGTCAATCCGTATGTCCGGACAACCGGACTGCGCAACTTCCCGTCAACAGCGCTCGGAGCTACGCTCGGCGGGTGCCGAAACCAGAAGTGGATCCGACCGTGCAGCTCGAACTCCGAGTGGACCGGAGCTCTCCGGTGCCGTTGTACTTCCAGCTGTCCCAGCAGTTGGAGGCCGCGATCGAGCACGGATCGCTCACGCCCGGCAGCCTGCTGGGCAACGAGATCGAACTCGCCGCCCGGCTCGGCCTGTCCCGCCCGACCGTGCGCCAGGCCATCCAGTCGCTCGTCGACAAGGGCCTGCTGGTGCGCCGCCGGGGCGTCGGCACCCAGGTCGTGCACAGCCAGGTCAAGCGCCCGCTGGAGCTCAGCAGCCTCTACGACGACCTGGAGGCGGCAGGTCAGCGCCCCGCGACGACCGTCCTGGTCAACACGGTCGTCCCCGCCTCCGCCGAGGTCGCCGCCGCGCTCGCGGTCGCCGAGGGCAGCGAGGTGCACCGGGTGGAACGGCTGCGGCTCGCGCACGGGGAGCCGATGGCGTACCTCTGCAACCACCTCCCGGGCGGCCTGCTCGACCTGGACACCGGCCAGCTGGAGGCCACCGGCCTGTACCGCCTGATGCGGGCCGCCGGGATCACCCTCCACAGCGCCCGCCAGTCCATCGGCGCCCGCGCCGCCACCCCCGCCGAGGCGGAACGCCTCGCCGAGGAGCCCGGTGCCCCCCTCCTCACCATGCAGCGCACGACCTTCGACGACACCGGCCGCGCGGTCGAGTTCGGCGACCACATCTACCGCCCGACCCGCTATTCCTTCGAGTTCCAGCTGCTCGTACGGCCCTGAGGGCAGCACGAGAGGGGGGCTGTGGTCCGATTGTCCTGACAATGCCGGGCAACGAGGCCAACCAAGGGGCGCGGGGAACTGCGCGACCGGCCACGAATCGTCCCGCAGACGGCATCGGTCCGAAACCGCCCCGTTTCCGCCCCGCTCGGCACTCCCCCGGAGGGTGAGGCAGAATCGGCGACGATGAGCACCTACGGCAACTTCAGCGCCCCCATCGGCTCCAGGCGTGCCCCCGCACTGCGGACAGTGGGCACCAGAGAGCGCCGCTCGCACCTCACCGCACCCCGTGTGCCCACGGTCGGCATCGACATCGGCGGCACCAAGGTGATGGCGGGCGTCGTCGACGCCGACGGCAACATCCTGGAGAAGGTCCGCACGGAGACCCCGGACAAGTCGAAGAGCCCCAGGGTCGTCGAGGACACGATCGTCGAGCTGGTCCTGGACCTGTCCGACCGCCACGACGTGCACGCCGTCGGCATCGGCGCCGCCGGCTGGGTCGACGCGGACCGCAACCGCGTCCTGTTCGCCCCCCACCTGTCCTGGCGCAACGAGCCGCTGCGCGACCGCCTCTCCGGGCGTCTCTCGGTCCCCGTCCTCGTGGACAACGACGCCAACACCGCCGCCTGGGCGGAGTGGCGCTTCGGCGCGGGCCGCGGCGAGGACCACCTGGTCATGATCACGCTGGGCACCGGCATCGGCGGCGCGATCCTGGAGGACGGCCAGGTCAAGCGGGGCAAGTACGGCGTCGCGGGCGAGTTCGGGCATATGCAGGTCGTGCCCGGCGGCCACCGCTGCCCGTGCGGCAACCGCGGCTGCTGGGAGCAGTACAGCTCCGGGAACGCCCTGGTCAGGGAGGCCAAGGAGCTGGCCGCGGCGGACTCCCCGGTGGCGTACGGGATCATCGAGCACGTCAAGGGGCAGATCGGTGACATCACCGGCCCGATGATCACCGAGCTGGCCCGCGAGGGCGACGCGATGTGCATCGAGCTGCTCCAGGACATCGGCCAGTGGCTCGGCGTCGGCATCGCCAACCTGGCCGCGGCGCTCGACCCCTCCTGCTTCGTGATCGGCGGCGGTGTGTCGGCCGCCGACGACCTGCTGATCGCCCCCGCGCGCGACGCGTTCAAGCGCCAGCTCACCGGACGCGGCTACCGCCCGGAGGCCCGGATCGTCCGCGCCCAGCTCGGCCCCGAGGCCGGTATGGTCGGCGCCGCCGACCTCGCCCGTCTGGTCGCCCGCCGCTTCCGGCGCGCCAAGCGGCGCCGCGTCGAGCGCTACGAGCGCTTCGAACGGTTCACGGACGCGGCCCGCCGCACCCGGGACACGGCATGATCCCGGCATCACCCCGCACGACCCCCACGACTCGTACGACTCGTACCGGTACGACCTGCACCGATACGGTCGGCACAGATACGGTCGGCACCAGCCGTGGGGCCCGCACCGCCCGCACCACCCGCACCACCAGGGACACCGCATGACCGCCTCGCTGCCCCGCCAGGCGGCGCCCCCCGACGAGCCACCCCGGCCACCGGAGGACCGCCGCCATGTGATCCGGCGCAGGGCGCTCACCCTGCTGATCATCGTGCTGCTCATCGGCGTCCCGGCCGGCTATCTGGTGATCTCCGCCAACCAGAGCCGCGACAGCGGCAAGGACAAGGAGGCGAAGTACTCGGCGACCGGCCTGACCACGGGCTGGCCCTCGAAGGTCCAGCGCCGCCTCTACCAGGTGCCGGTCCCGCACCCGTCCAACCAGGTCGCCTACTACGAGACGAACAACTGGAAGACCAGCCGTCTCTACGTGCAGTTCCAGACCACGCACGCCGGCCTCGACCAGTTCCTCGCGCAGATCGGCGTCGACCGGGCCGACCTGAGACGGGGCGACATCACCATCAGCGCCCGCGACCAGGGCATCACGGGCTGGCGGTTCGAGGGGCCCGGGGCCCGCAAGGGCGAGTTCTACGGCATCGTCCGCGAGAAGAAGAACCCGACGCCCACGCTGGACGTCGTCGTGAACTACGGCAACCCCACCTACCCGTTCGTGTACGTCGTCTCCCGCACGGTTCCCTAGGGCCGGGGCCGATTGTCAGACCCCGCCCGTAGAGTCGAAGACGAGTGATCCGACATGCGGGCGGGAGGTGGACAGTGCGTACGGGCGACAGGTCTCCGGCGGAACAGGCGGGTGTGTCGGTGCGTCTCGCCGCGGTCTTCCTGCCCGCCCCGCTCCCGCGCGAGGGCCGGATGGCCTTCTGGGACCCCACGGCCGTCGGTGACGACCCGGGCGACGGGGACGGCATCGAGCGGACGGAGCTGACCGTCGTCCGCCCGTACGGCACCTCCGTCCGCCGCAGGCAGACGCCCGCCCTGACGCTGCCCCTGGACCGGGCGCTCCCGCTGCTCGTGCGCGCCCGCCGCGACCCCGCCGCCCACCCCGCCACCGCCTGCTGGGGCGCGGCCGCGCTGCACGCGCTCAGGCTCACCGCCCGTGGTCGCCTGCTGCCCGGTCTGACGCCCTCCGGCCATGACGCCTGGCGGGCCGGCCCTCTCGACCCGGAGGACATCGCGCACCTGCGCGCGGTCGCCGCCGCCCTGCCCCACGAGGGGCACGCCGTCCCCCTGCCCGGCACCGGACCGCTCCGGCTGCCGCAGCCGGAGGCCCTGATGCGCGCCTTCCTGGACGCCGTAGCGGACAGCCTGCCCCGCACCCCGGCCGCGCCGTACGCCGCCGGGAAGCCCTACGCCGACCGCCGGCCCCAGCGGCTGCCCGGCGCCCACGACTGGGCGGCGGAGGTCGCCGCCGGCATGGACGCGGGCGTGCGGATCTCGCTCCGCCTCGACCTGTCCGCGTACGACATGTTCGACGCGTCCGACGACGGCGGGCGGGCGCGCGGCGCGGGAGCGGCGATCGTCCAGGTGCACAGTCTCGCCGATCCCACCCTGGTCGCCGACGCGGCGGCCCTGTGGGCGGGCGATGCGGACGCGGCCTTCGGGCCACGCGCGCGCGTGGACGCCGCCCTCGCGGTGCGGCGCGCGGCGCGTGTGTGGCCGCCGCTGGCCCGGCTCGCGGAGCAGGACGCACCGGACGTACTGGCCCTGTCCGAGGACGAGTTGAGCGACCTGCTCGGCGTGGCGGCGACCCGGCTCGCGGCGGCCGGGGTGGCCGTCCACTGGCCCCGGGACCTGGCACAGGACCTCAGCGCGACCGCGGTCGTACGGCCCGCGCCGGGCTCGGCGACCGACGGCACCGGCTTCTTCGACAGCGAGGAACTGCTGCAGTTCCGCTGGCAGCTGGCGCTCGGCGGCGACCCGCTCAGCGAGGCCGAGATGGACGTGTTGGCCGAGGCCCACCGTCCCATGGTGCGGCTGCGCGACCAGTGGGTCCTGGTCGACCCGGCCCTCGTCCGCAAGGCCCGCAAACGCGAACTGGGCCTGCTGGACCCGGTGGACGCCCTGTCCGCCGCCCTCACGGGCACGGCCGAGGTCGACGGCGAGACCGTGGAGGCGGTGCCCGTGGGCGCGCTCGCCGCCCTGCGCGACCGCCTGACGGCCGGTGTACGCCCGGCGGCCCCGCCCCCCGGCCTGCACGCGACCCTGCGCGACTACCAACTCCGCGGCCTGGCCTGGCTGGACCTCATGACCTCCCTCGGCCTCGGCGGCTGCCTCGCCGACGACATGGGCCTCGGCAAGACGATCACCGTCATCGCCCTCCACCTGCGGCGCGCCCGCACCGAACCCACCCTCGTGGTCTGCCCGGCCTCCCTGCTGGGCAACTGGCAGCGCGAGATCACCCGCTTCGCACCCGGCGTCCCCGTCCGCCGCTTCCACGGCCAGGGCCGCAGCCTGGCCGACCTCACCGGCGGCTTCGTCCTCACCACGTACGGCACCATGCGCTCCACCGCGACGACCCTGGCCGGCCAGCCGTGGGGCATGGTCGTCGCGGACGAGGCACAGCACGTGAAGAACCCCTACTCGGCGACGGCGAAGGCGCTGCGCACCATCCCGTCCCCCGCGCGCGTGGCCCTGACCGGCACGCCCGTCGAGAACAACCTCTCCGAACTGTGGGCCCTGCTGGACTGGACGACCCCCGGCCTCCTCGGCCCCCTGAAGTCCTTCCGCGCCCGGCACGCGCGCGCCGTGGAGAACGGCGAGTACGGCGAGAACGGGGACGCGGTGGAGCGCCTCGCCCGGCTGGTCCGCCCCTTCCTCCTGCGCCGCAAGAAGTCCGACCCCGGGATCGTCCCCGAACTGCCGCCCAAGACCGAGACCGACCACCCGGTGCCGCTCACCCGCGAACAGGCCGCCCTCTACGAGGCGGTGGTGCGCGAGTCGCTGCTCGCCATCGAGACGGCGCAGGGGATCGCGCGCCGGGGCCTGGTGCTGAAGCTGCTGGGCGCGCTGAAACAGATCTGCGACCACCCCGCGCTCTACCTCAAGGAGGAGACCACCTCCGTCGGCGACCGGCTGGCCGCCCGCTCCGGCAAACTCGCCCTCCTCGACGAACTGCTGGACACCGTCCTCGCCGAGGACGGCTCGGTCCTCGTCTTCACGCAGTACGTCGGCATGGCCCGCCTGATCACCGCCCACCTCGCCGACCGGGCGATCCCGGTGGAGTTGTTGCACGGAGGCACACCGGTCCCGGAGCGCGAGCACATGGTGGACCGCTTCCAGAGCGGCGCCACCCCGGTCCTCGTCCTCTCCCTCAAGGCCGCCGGCACCGGCCTGAACCTCACCCGCGCGGGCCACGTCGTCCACTTCGACCGCTGGTGGAACCCGGCGGTCGAGGAACAGGCCACCGACCGCGCCTACCGCATCGGCCAGACCCAGCCCGTCCAGGTCCACCGCCTCATCACCGAGGGCACGGTCGAGGACCGCATCGCCGAGATGCTCGTCTCCAAGCGGGCCCTCGCCGACGCCGTCCTGGGCTCCGGCGAGTCCGCCCTCACCGAACTCACCGACCGCGAACTGACCGACCTGGTGCGACTGCGGAGGGAGGCGTGATGAGCGAGGAACGGGAGCGAGAGGCCGGGGTGCCTGCGGCGGAAGGGGCCGGGGAGCGGCCTGCCGACGCCGCCCGTCGTGCCCTGCGGGCGGCGCGGGAGCGGGGGAGCCGGGGGGAAGCGCCGATGGGCGCTGCCGGGGACGTGGAGCAGGCGGGGCGTGCCGTGGCCGGACGAGGTGACCGCGGGTCAGGGGCGCGGGACGACGCCGTACCGGGGACCGGCGCTGCCGCTGGGACCGAGCCGGGTCCTCTCGCCCTCAGCCCCGGCGACGCCGCTCGCGCGGCACTGCGGCACGCGCGGAGCGCCAGTGCTTCCGCGTCCCGCCCGTCCGGGCCCGACACCGTGGGGCCCGGCACACCGGCCACCGTGGGGCCCGGCACACCCGCCACCGGTGAGGGAGCGTCAGCCTCCCCCGCAGCCGTGTCCGGCCCCGCCGTTCCCGGCACGCCGACCCCTGCCACGCGCCCATCCGAACCGTCACGGGCCGACACCCCTGCCCTCGCCGCATCGCAGTCCCGCACTCCCGTCGCGGACACCTCCGCAGGCAAGTCCCCACGGCCGGGCGCTCGCCCCGGGGACATCGCCCGGGAGGCGTTGCGGGCGGCCCGTGCCCAGGCGCGGCGGGACGCGGCGGAGGCGGACGCGGAGGCGGGGGAGCGGCACGCCGGCCGTGCTCACCCGGCGCCCGGAGGTGCGGGTGCCGCCGGCCCTGTCGTCCCTGACGCCGCCCGGGTCTCCGCCGCCGACTCGATTGCGCGAGGCCGGAGCCGTACGACGGGCATCGGCACCGGTGACCGTAAGGCCCGCGAACGCGCACGCCTCGTACGGGAGTCGCTCGCCGACGCCTTCCGGATGCCGTCGGACGACGACCTGCCCCCGCTCTCCGCCGACGAGTCCCGCCCGGCTCCCGCCACGCCTCCCACGCCCGCCCCCACGCACGAGCCGCCCCCGGCGACTCCCACCCCGCCCGCCCCCACCGCCCACCGGCACCCCGCCCCCACCGACCACCGGCACCCCGCCTCCACCGCCCCCGCACCGCACTCCCCCCGCTCCATGGCAGCCCCCTCCCGTGACGGCGACCACCGGCGCACCTTCCCGGCCTTCGCGCCGCTCCCCGTGCCCGGCGAGGGCGAGGAAGCCCGCTTCGCCGAGACCTGGTGGGGACATGCCTGGGTGGCCGCGCTGGAGGAAGGGGCGCTGGACGTCAAGCGGCTGGCGCGCGGCCGGGGATACGCCCAGCAGGGGAACGTGGACGCCATCACCGTCACCCCGGGACTCGTCCTCGCGTACGTGCAGGGCAGCCGTCCCCGCCCCTACCGTGTGCAGGTCCGGCTGCGGACGCTCGGCGAGGAGGACTGGGAGCGGTTCCTGGACGCCGCGGTGGACAGCCCCGCGCACATCGCGGCGCTGCTCGACAAGGAGATGCCGGAGTCCCTCGCCGACTGCGGCGTGCCGCTGCTTCCCGGTCCCGGTGACCTCGACCCGCACTGCAGCTGCCCCGACCGGGCGCACCCCTGCAAACACGCCGCAGCCCTCTGCTACCAGACCGCGCGGCTGCTGGACGCCGATCCGTTCGTGCTGCTCCTGCTGCGCGGCCGGGGCGAACGCGAGCTGCTGGACGCGCTGTCCCGCCGTAACGCCACGCGCGCGGCCCGAGCCGCCCAGGACCAGGAACCCGCCCCCCTGCCGGGCGTCCGCGCCTCGGAGGCCGTCACCCCACGCCCGATGCGTCAACTTCCGCCGCTGCCCGCCCCCTTGCCCGTCCTGCCGCACCCCGAGCAGCCCCCGGCCTACCCCTCCGCGCCGAACGGCCCCGACTCCTTCGCCCTGGACCAGCTCGCCACCGACGCCGCCGCCCGCGCCCACGCCCTGCTCGTCACCGGCCACGACGAGATCGGCGAACTGACCCTGTGGCAGGACGCCGTACGGCTCGCCGCCGCCCGCCCCGGCTCCGGGCTCACCGCCGCCACCCGCGCCCTGTACGCCGCGCTCGCGGCCGCCGCCGGCCGCACCCCCTCCGAGCTGGCGCGTGCGGTCGCCGCCTGGCGGCAGGGCGGGCCGGACGGCCTCACCGTCCTGGAGGAGCCCTGGGATCCGCCGGCGGGCCGCTTCGACAGGGCCCGCCCGCTCCTCCTCGCCGCCGACCTCCCCGCCTTCCGCCCCTGGCGCAACCACCTCACCCACCCCGGAGGCCATGTCCAGCTCCGCTTCGGCCGCGACGGCCTGTGGTACCCGTACGAGTCCGAGCCCGGCCACGACGACTGGTGGCCCCGCGGCACCCCCGACCCGGACCCGGTGGGAGCCCTCACGGGCCTGGGCGGCACCGCCGAGCCCTGACCCACGGCTCCCGCACGCGACCACCCGCCCCTGACCGGAACGGTCGTCGAGGCGGCGTCCGCCCCCCCCGTACGGACGCCGCACGGCCCACCATTTCCGGCCGATCGTGGCCAAACCTTGGACAGACCTTGAACGGCCAGGTCAGGGTGGTGGGCGGGACATGCCGGGCGCCGTCCGGTGCGCCTCGGCGAAGGGCTGGGGACCGCCCGTGGGAACAGGGGGTCGGTGCTGTGACGGTGCGGTTCACGGTGCTCGGTGACATCGAGGTCCGGGTGGACGACCGGCCGCTCGACATCGGGCACATGAGACAGCGGTCCGTGCTGGCGGCGCTCCTGGTCGACGCCAACCGCACCGTCTCGGTGGACCAACTGGCCGACCGCGTCTGGGCGGACCGGCCCCCGCAGCGGTTCCGTCCCACTCTCTACAGTTACGTGTCCCGCCTGCGACAGGCCCTCGGCCGGGTCCACGGCGCGGGGGCGCGGATCGGGGAGGAGCCGGGCGGCTACCAGCTCACCGTCGACGCCTCGGCGGTGGACCTGCACCGGTTCAGGCACCTGGTGGCGCGGGCCAGGACCGCGGAGGACGGCGAGCGCGCCGCGGCCCTGTTGGAGGAGGCCCTCGGCCTGTGGAGGGCCGAGCCGTTCGCCACCCTGGACACCCCCTGGTTCGGAGCGCTGCGCGAAACCCTCGCCCGCGAACGGCTCGCGGTCGAGCTGGACCGCAACGACCTCGCGCTGCGCCATGGCCGCCACGGCGAGCTGCTGGCCGAGCTGACCGCGAGGGCCGAGGCGTGCCCGATGGACGAGCGGCTGGCCGGTCAGCTGATACTCGCCCTGTACCGATCCGGGCGGGCGGCCGACGCCCTCGGACACTACCGGCGCACCCGGGAACGGCTGGCCGAGGAGCTCGGCGTCGATCCCGGGGCGCCTTTGCGGGAGCTGCACCAGCGGATCCTCACGGCCGACCCCTCACTGGCTGCGCCGCCCGCCTCGCCGGCGGTCGTCTCCCGGCTGCCCGTGCCCCGCCAACTTCCCGCGCCACCAGGGGTGTTCACCGGCCGCGGCAAGGAACTGGACCAGCTCACGGATGCCCTCGACGCCTCCGTGGGTACCGCCGGCGGCTCGGGCGGGACCGTGGTGATCTCGGCGATCGGCGGTATCGGAGGCATCGGCAAGACCTGGCTGGCCGTGCGCTGGGCGCATGAGAACGCGGACCGGTTTCCGGACGGCCAGTTGTACGTGAACCTGCGCGGGTTCGACCCGGCCGAGCCGCCGATGCCCACCGCCCTCGCGGTGCGCGCCTTCCTCGACGCGCTGCACGCCGACCCGGCCGGCATCCCGACGGACCCGGACGCACAGACCGCGCGGTACCGGAGTCTGGTCGCCGGCAGGCGCATGCTGATCCTCCTGGACAACGCCCGCGACGCCGACCAGGTCCGCCCCCTGCTGCCGGGCACCCCCTCGTGCACCGTTCTGATCACCAGCCGCAACCGTCTGACCGGCCTTGTGGCGACGCACGGCGCCCGGTCGCTGCCCCTTGACGTTCTGGGCCGGGACGAGGCGCGCGAACTGCTGGTCGGCCATCTCGGCGCACCCCGGGTCGCGGCCGAACCCGAGGCGGCGGCCGCACTGGTGGACCACTGCGCGGGGCTGCCGCTGGCCCTGGGGATCGTGGCCGCCCGCGCCGCCACCCACCCGGACTTCCCGCTCGCTGTCCTGGCCGCGGAACTGAACCAGGCCGCCGACCGCCTCGACGCGCTGGACATCGGCGATCTCACCGCCGGCCTCCGCGCGGCCTTCGCCGCCTCCCACCGCGCGCTCACCCCGCCGGCCGGCACCCTGTTCGTCCTCCTCGGCCTGGCCCCCGGCCCGGACATCGGCCTGGCCGCGGCGGCGAGCCTCGCCGGGCTCGCCCCGGCCCGAACCCGGGCTCTGCTGATGGAGCTGGAGTCCGCCCACCTGGTGCGACAGCACCGACCGGGCCGCTACCGGATGCACGACCTGGTCCGTCTGTACGCCGCCGAACTCGCCCGCCGGCAGCCCGGCCAGGACCAAGAGGCCGCCCTGACCCGGCTCGTCGACTTCCATGTGCACACCGCCTACGCGGCCAACCGGCTCCTGGACGGCCCGAACACACCGTTCGCGTTCCGGCTGGAGCCACCGGCGCCCGGATGCGGCCCGCTGAGCCCGGCGGACACCATGCCCGCGCTCCGGTGGTTCGACGAGGAACACGCGTGCCTCCTCGCCGTCCAGTCCCTCGCCTCGGCCACCGGCCGCCACACCCAGGTGTGGCAACTGGCCTGGTCCCTCATCTCGTACCACCAGGGCGGCCACCACCTGACGGAGTACCTCACCGTCTGGCGGATCGCCCTGACCGCGGCCGAACGCGGCGGAGACCTCCCCGCCCCCAGAGCCCTGGCCCACTGGCGCTACGGCCACGCCTGCTCGCTGACAGGCGACCACGGCGAGGCCCTGGACCAGCTCGCCCTCGCCTTCACCCTGGCCGAACGCACCAACGACACCGCAGGCCAGGCACACATCTGCCGTACCCTCGGCCGGGTCTGGGAGCAGCACGGCGACGACGAGCGCGCGCTGGAGTACGCACAACGCGCCCTCGCCCTCTACCAGCAGCTGGACAACCCCTTGTGGCAGGCCAACCAGCTCAACGCCGTCGGCTGGATGCACGCCCAGCTCGGCCGCCATCCGCAGGCACGCAGCCACTGCGAGCAGGCGCTGCGTCTCTACCGCGAACACGGCCGTCCCGCCGACGCCGCCTCCACCCTCGACAGCCTCGGTTACATCGCCCACCACACCGGCCGGCACGCGCAGGCCCTGGAGCACTACCAGCAGGCCCTGGCCCTCTTCCGCGAGCACGCGGACTCCTCGAACGAGGCGGACACCCTCGCGAACCTGGCCGAGACCCACCATGCCATGGGCCGCCCCGCTCTCGCCCGCGACGCCTGGCAGCAGTCCCTGACGCTGTACCGGGCCCAGAACCGCACCGCGCGGGCCGAACAAGTACTGGCCCGCCTGCGGGCGTAGGGCCCGGCCCCGATCCCGCCGAACGCCGAACGCAACGCCGTACGCCGAACGCAACGATGTCCGGTTCTCTCCGGTTCTCTCCGGTCCGCGGTAAATGCCTGGACCGAGGGTCTCCCCGGACGGGACACTTCCGACTTCCGAACCAAAGGGAGTGTGATGGGGACAACAGACATGCGAGGGCCGATGCCGGGCAGGAGCGCGGTCGTTCTGGCACTGCGCCGCTACGGCCGGGAAATGCTGCGACTGCGACGGCTTGCCCTGCCCGCGCTGCTGCTGCCGGCCCTGGGCAACATCGGCACCCGCTACATCGCCCCCCTGCTGATCGCCAAACTGGCGGGACGGGCCGCCGACGGCGGCGGTCTCACCCTCGGCTCGGCGCTGCCGTACGTGCTGGGCTTCGGCGTGACGCTGCTGCTCGCCGAGGCCGTGTGGCGGGTCGGGCAGCACTGCCTGAACCGCGTGGACGCGCTCGGCATGGAGCACCTGTACGTGAGCGGCATGGACGAACTCCTCGCCAAGGACGCGGCGTTCTTCCACGACAACTTCGCCGGCTCCCTGACCAAACGGGTGCTGAGCTACGGCAAGCGCTTCGAGGACTTCGTCGACACGGTGACGTACCGGATCGTGGGCAGTCTCGTCCCCCTGGTGTTCGGTGCCGTGGTGCTGTGGAGCTACGAACCGATGCTCGTCGCCGGCCTCCTCGTGATGATCGTGCTGACCGTGGTGGCCGCGACACCTCTGGTCCGTCGCCGGCAGCGGCTCGTCAACGACCGTGAGGCGGCGATCGCCCGGGTCTCCGGCCACGTCGCCGACAGCCTCATGAACATGGAGACCATCCGGGCGTTCGCGGCGGAGCGGCGGGAGGCCGACGAACACCGCAGCCGTGTCGCGGACTCCCGACGCCTGACGCTGAGGTCGTGGGACTACGGCAATCTGCGCGTCGACACCCTGATCGCCCCCATGTCCGTGCTGACCAACGTGCTGGGCCTGGTGGTCGCCATCGCCTTCGGTGGCTCGGGCCAGGGAGTGGAGGAGGTCGTCGTCGCCTTCACCTACTACTCCAACGCGACCCAGATCATGTTCGAGTTCAACCAGATCTACCGGCGGCTGGAAAGCTCGATGACCGAGGCCGCGCAGTTCACCGAGCTGCTGCTGGATCCGCCCACCGTGCTCGACCCGGCGGAGCCCGAACCCCTCGCACCGCGGGACACCGGCATCCGCTTCGAGACGGTGAGCTTCGCCCACACGGGCGCGAAACCGATTTTCCGGGGACTAGACCTGGACGTGCCCGCAGGCGCACGGGTCGGTCTGGTCGGCAGGTCCGGCGGCGGCAAGACCACCCTTACCCGGCTCCTGCTGCGGATGTCGGACATCGACGACGGACGCGTCCTGATCGGTGGTCAGGACATCAGCCGGCTGCGCCAGGCCGACCTGCGCTCACTGATCGCCTACGTCCCGCAGGAACCCGCCATGTTCCACCGCAGCCTGCGGGACAACATCGCCTTCGCCCGGCCCGGTGCCACCGACGAGGAGATCCACGCCGCGGCCGCGGCCGCGCACGTCACGGAGTTCGCCGACCAACTCCCCGACGGCTTCGGCACTCTGGTGGGGGAGCGGGGAGTGAAACTCTCGGGCGGCCAGCGCCAGCGCG
This sequence comes from Streptomyces sp. T028, assembly GCF_048159505.1. Lineage (NCBI taxonomy): Bacteria > Bacillati > Actinomycetota > Actinomycetes > Kitasatosporales > Streptomycetaceae > Streptomyces > Streptomyces sp. T028. The sequence goes on along the minus strand of NZ_JBLRVZ010000072.1, from coordinate 62,572 downwards.
TGGCCCTCGCCAGGGCCATCCTGCGCGACGCCCCGATCCTGCTGCTCGACGAGGCGACCAGCGCCCTGGACTCGGAGAGCGAACTCCTCGTCCAGGACGCCCTGTGGCGGTTGATGGACGGACGTACGGCCCTCGTCGTCGCCCACCGTCTGAGCACCGTCGCCGGCATGGACCGTCTCGTCGTCCTCGACCGGGGAAACGTCGTCGAGCAGGGCTCCCACTGCGAACTGCTCGCGGCGAACGGTGCCTACGCCAAGCTGTGGCAGCACCAGTCGGGCGGCTTCCTCGGCGAGAGCACCGAGTCGGCCCTGGGAGGCCCGGTCCCAGAAGCCGGTCTCAACGGGCTGCCCGGACCGGCCGACCCGGCGCCGGACGGGGACCGCAGGACGACGTCGTCGCACGCTCGTACGAGCACCGGGCCCACGTGACCGAGCCGGTCACGGACGCCCTCACCGGCATGGACGATACGGGGGCCCGGGTCGGCCTGGGTGCCCTCGGCAGTCAGTCGCCGTGCGGCGGGATCTCCCCTCCGTAGTGCGGGCCGATCCGAGTCGGCCCGCTTTCTACGGCGTCGCAGCTCCGGGTTCCGGCCCGGACCGCCCCCCTGATGACGCGTGGTACGTCAGTGCGTGGTGAGCGACAGCAGGTCGGCGCTGCGGTCCCACAGCAGGCGGGCCAGTTCGCGGTCGCGGGCCTGTTCGGTGGAGGGCGCCGGCTTGCGCTTCTCGTAGTACTCGCCGGGCTGCCAGGTGGTCCCGGGGGTGCCCTCGGCGAGCCAGACCAGTTCCTTGGCGCTCTTGTCCGGGCTGATCGTGAACAGGTTCTTGATCACGGGCGTGTGGTAGACGTATCGCATGAAGTGGGTCGTGTCGCTGGCGAAGTTCGTGGCCACGACACCGGGGTGGAAGGCCACCGCCGCGATTCCCTGCGCGTGGTAGCGGCGGTGCAGCTCCCGGGTGAACAGGATGTTGGCCAGTTTCCCGTTGCCGTACGCCTTGTTCGGGGCGTAGTCCTTCTCGTTCTGCAGGTCGTCCATGTCGATGTGGCCCCATTGCTTCGCCGCGGCGCTGGCGGTCTGGACGACCTTGGCGTTGCCGGCGGTCAGGGCGGGCATCAGCAGGCTGGTGAGCAGGAACGGGGCCAGGTGGTTGACCTGGAAGGTCTTCTCGAAGCCGTCGACGGTCAGCTCGCGGTCGCCCATGATGCCGCCGGCGTTGTTGGCGAGCACGTCGATACGCGGGTAGGCCGCGTTGAGCTTGCCCGCGAGGTCGCGAACCTGCGCGAGGTCGGCGAAGTCCGCCACGTAGTGGCGGGCTCCCAGGTCCTGTGCGACGGCCGCGGTCTTGGCCTGGGACCGGCCCACGAGGACGACTTCCTCGCCCCTGGCGGCCAGTTGCCGGGCCGCGGAGGCGCCGATGCCGTCGCTGGCGCCGGTGATGACGATGGTCTGCTTCATGATCGATGTCCTGTTCGGGGGTGTGCGGCGGCGGACTCGCCGGTTGGCTCCGGACGGTAGGTGCGTGGGGCTCCGTCGGGGCCGTCGGAGGGAGGGCCCCGACGGAGCCGAAGGGCGGTTCCGGCCCGGGGATGGGGTCAGATCCAGGTGGGCACGTGGCCCTCGGCGTAGCGGGCACCGAAGCCGCCGTGGGGCAGGATCTCGGCGATGGTGGCGAGATCGGCCTCGGTGAGGGTGACGTCGGCGGCGCCGGTGTTCTCCTCGATGCGCTTGACGCTGCGGGTGCCGGGGATGGGCACGATGTGCTCGCCGCGGGTGAGCAGCCAGGCCAGGGCCAGCTGGGCCACCGTGGCGCCCTTGGCGGCGGCCAGGTCACCGAGCCTGCCCACGGCCTCGACGTTCTTCTCGAAGTTGCCCGGTTCCCAGCGCGGGTCGAAGTGGCGCATGTCCGTGGCGTCGTACTCGGCGGCCGGCTTGGCGGTGCCGGTGATGAAGCCGCGGCCCAGCGGGGAGTAGGCGACGAAGCCGATGCCGAGTTCGTCGAGGACCGGGAAGAGCTGTTCCACGTCCCGCTCGAAGAGGCTGTACTCGGTCTGGAGGACGGAGACCGGCTGTACGGCGTGGGCGCGGCGGATGGTCTCCGGGCCCGCCTCGCTCAGGCCGAAGTACTTGACCTTGCCCGCCTCGATCAGCTCCTTGACGGTGCCCGCGACCTCCTCGATCGGCACGTCCGGGTCGACACGGTGCTGGTAGAGGACGTCGAGGCGGTCGGTGCCGAGGTTGCGCAGGCTGTTGTCGGCGACCTTGCGGATGTTGTCGGGGCGGCTGTTGAGGCCCAGGCCCTGCTCGGTCTGCTCGAAGCCGAACTTGGTGGCCAGGACCACGTCGTCGCGGAAGTCCCTGACCGCGTCGCCGACCAGGGCCTCGTTGGAGCCGGTGCCCCAGTTGTAGAGCTCGGCGGTGTCGAAGAAGGTGACGCCCAGGTCGTGGGCGCGCCGGACGGCGGCGATGCCCTCCTGCTCGTCGCCGGGGCCGTAGGCCATGGTCAGGCCCATCGAGCCGTAGCCGATCGCCGAGACGGTCAGGCCCTGGCTGCCGAGTGTCCGGTGCTGCATGAGGTGCTCCTCAAGTCAAACCAAAATCTTTGCTTTGACCGTACGCCCTGCGGGTAGCATTTGCCAAACAGAAGATTTTGGTTAGGTAGCCTTAAGACATGACCTCTTCGACCAGCGCGGACTCCACCCGCGACCGCATCGTCACCGCGGCACGGGCCGAGTTCGCCCGGTACGGGATCGCAGGCGCGCGGATCACGCGCATCGCCAAGGCCGCGAAGACCAGCTCGGAACGCCTCTACGCGTACTTCCGCAGCAAGGAGGAGCTCTATCGGTTCATCGCCGACCAGGAGATCGCCGCGGTGGCCGAGGCGACCCGCCTGGACCCCACCGATCTGCCCGAATACGCCGGGCGGGTGCACGACTACTTCGTGAGCCACCCCGACCGCTACCGGCTCATGAGCTGGGGCCGGCTGGAGTTCGCGGGCGACGACACCGACAGCGCCACGCGGGAAACCGTCCGCCGCAAGGTCGAGCAGCTCCGCAAGGCCCAGGAAACCGGGCACCTGGATCCCTCCTGGGAGCCCATCGACATCCTTGTCTTCCTCAACCAGATCGCCATGGCCTGGGCCGGCCAGCTCGATCTGGTGGACGCGACCGCCGACCAGGTCCGCGACCCCTCTCCGGCAGCCCGGCGTGCCGCCGTCGTCGCGGCTGTCCAACGCCTTTTTCCCGCCGCGGCGAACGACACCGCCGACTCCACGGACTGACCATCCACAGCGGACGCGCCCGGTCAGGGGTGGCAGCGCGCTGTGGCGGCACCGGTCCGTCTCCACAGCGCCGCTGCGGTGATGCCCGTGCGGTCGGCGGCGCTGGTGTGGGGCTCCGTCGCAGCCGGGCGTCCTGCCATTTCGGCGGTGCGACTGCTTCGCTCACGCCGGTTGGGGCAGGTGACCGACCACCGGTCACCCCGCGACGACGGCCATTCGGTCGCTGATCTCGTGTGCGGTGGCGATGACTTTCTGGGCGATCTCCGTCTCGGCCTCCGGGTAGATCCGGGAGGCGAGGGCGGTGACGCTCACGGCGGCGACCACCTGCTTGTTCCCGTCCCGGATCGGCGCGGCGATGCCGACCACGTCGGGGTCCAGTTCGCCGCGGGTGACGGAGTAGCCGAGGCGGCGGATCCGGCCGAGGCGTTCCATCAGGGCGTCGACGTCGGTGAGGGTGGCCGGGGTGAAGCGGCGCAGCTCGGCGGCCTGAAGCAGACTGCGGGCCTCGTCGTCCGGGCTCCAGGCGAGTAGGACGAGGGCGGAGGCGCCGGCGTTGATCGGCAGGGCGCTGCCGCGCTCGTAGGAGATGCGGACCGCGCGGGTGCTCTCCGCGCGGTCCACGCACACCACCAGGTCCCCGACACGCCGGGTCAGCAGGACCGTCTCGCGCACGTCCCCGGCGAGGGCCTCCATCGACGGCAGTGCGACTTCGGACAGGCCGTAGCTGCGGCGGGCCAGCCGGGCGATCTCCAGTACCCGCAGGCCGAGCCGGAAGCCGCCGCCCGGGGCTTCTTCGAGGAAGCGCCCGGCCACGAGGCTCTGCAGATAGCGGTAGGCGGTGGAGCGCGCCACGCCGAGCCGCTCGGCCACGGCTGTTCCGGAGACGACGAGCTGGGTGTCGTCGAACATGGTCAGGATGTCCAGAGCCCGGTCGGCCGTGGAGTTGCGGTCGCGGTAGCTGGGAGATGCTTTTCCTGACATGCGAGACACTGTAGCGGCCGGGCGCGGTCCGGTGGCGCCCGAGCCCGGCCGCCCGGCCCCTGCTCGTTCGGCGGCCCGGTTTACAGCCGGTCCTTGACGACGGTGTTGCGCAGTTCCCCGATGCTCTCCACAGCGGTGACGAGTTCCTGCCCGGGGCGTAGGAACACCTTCGGATCGCGGCCGGCGCCCACGCCTCCCGGGGTGCCGGTGAGGATCAGGTCGCCGGGCAGCAGCGTGATGATCGTGCTGACGTAGGCGATGACGTCGGCGACGTCGAAGAGCAGGTCGGCGGTGTTGGACTTCTGCACGGTGTGGCCGTCGACGCTGCACTCGATGGTCAACCCAGAGGCGCCTGGCGGGAGTTCGTCGGGGGTGACGAGCACAGGGCCGATGGGGGTGGTGGCTTCGAAGGTCTTGCCGGAGAGGAACTCGCGGGTGCGGTGCTGCCAGTCGCGTACGGTCACGTCGTTGGCGACCGTGTAGCCGGCGACGTACTCAAGGGCCTTGCGACGCGGCACATGGCGGCCCGGGCGGCCGATGACGACGCCCAGTTCGGCCTCCCAGTCGAGGTCGTCGCTGACCGGAGGCATGTGGATGTCGTCGTGCGCGCCGATCAGGGAACCGTCGTACTTGGCGAACAGGGTGGGATGGGCAGGGGTGGGGCGGCCCATCTCCTTGATGTGGGTGGTGTAGTTGAGACCCAGGCAGATGATCTTGTTCGGGTGGGGGACGAGGGGGGCGAAGGATGCCCCGGCCAGGGGCAGGCGCTCGCCGCCGGTGGAGGCCGCCCGGTCCTGCCAGTCGTCACCGGTGGCGAGCAGGGCGCCGATGTCGGAGTAGGGCAGCAGGACGAGTTCCCCGACTTCCTGCCGGGCGGCCGCGGTCTGGTGGTCGGCGACACGGACGGTGCTGAGCCTCATCGGGGTACTCCTGTGGGGTCGTGCCGGATTTCGGGGGCGGGATCCGGGGTGGGAGGGACGGTGGCCGTGAGGGGGCGGGCGGCGAAGCGCCGTAGCTCCGCGCCGGCGAGCCCGGCCCGGTCGGGGGTGAACACGGCGGCCACCAGACGGTCGGGGCGTACGAGCACGAAGCATCCGGTCAGTTCGGTGAAGAGGGCGTCGAGTCGGCCGTCGGCGTCGGCGATCCCCGTCCGTCCGGCATGGTCACGCGGTGCGCGGTCGTCCAGGAAGACGTCCACAGCGGTGGCGTCCGGGAGGCCGGCCCTCGTGACGGTCGCCCAGTCGGCGTCGCTCGCGCCGATCCCGAGCAGGCTCCAGCCCTGTCCGAGGACGTCGTCGAGCCGGGTGAGGCGATGGTGCGGCCCGTGCAGGACCCGCGGCTGCGGCAGCGGCGTGCCGACGAGTTCACGGCCCGGGCCGTCGAGCGGGACGATGGCTCCCGTCCGTACTCGGGTGTCGGGGCGGTAGCGCATCTCGGTGAGGTAGCGGCGTCCCGGCGGGGTGTGCATGGCCGTGCGCACCAGTAGGTCGCGCAGCAGGGCGCGGGGGCGGCTGGTGGTCATGACGATCCGGCCGAGCCGTACGGAGAGGTCGATCACGGCACGGGCGTGCGGGCGCCGCTCGGTGTCGTATGTGTCGAGGAGCGCGTCGCCGGCCCGGCCTGCGAGGACCTCCTCGATCTTCCAGCACAGGTTGGCCGCGTCCCGGACACCGGAGTTGAGGCCCTGGCCGGCGAACGGCGGCATCATGTGCGCGGCGTCGCCGAGCAGGAAGCAGCGGCCGTCGCGCAGCCGGTCGGCGAGCAGCGCGTGGAAGCTGTAGGCGACCGCGCGCTCGACCTGCTCGGCGGTGATCTCCCGGTAGGGCTCCAGGAGCTGGCGCACCAGCGCGATCGGGGGAGGAGTGCCCGCTTCGCACTCGCCCGGCTTCAGACGGAACTCGTAGCGGCAGCGTCCGTCCCGCCCGGGGACGATGACGACGGGCCGCTCGGGGTCGCCGTGGTGCATGCCGTAACGCTGGTCGTGCGGGTCCTGGAGGGTGTCGACGACCAGCCACACGTCGGGGAAGCTGCGCCCTTGCATGGGGATGGACAGCAGGTCGCGTACGGTGCTGCGGCCGCCGTCGCAGCCGAGGACGTAACGGACGTCCAGTTCCTCGACCGGCCCGTCCTCCCCACCTGTTCGCAGCGAGACGCGCACCCGGTCGGGGTGCTGGGTGACGAGGGATGTCAGCCGGGTGTCGAAGCGGACGTCGACGCTGGGGAGGCGGCGCAGCTGCTCGCGCAGCACGCGCTCCAGGTCGGGCTGGGCGAAGGGGTTCTTGAACGGATGTCCCAAGCGCTGGTCGCCGGTGCCTCGGGCGTGCAGGAGCGTCCGGCCGCCGATGCCGAAGTACTTCGTGCCGGTGCCGGGTACGAGGATCGGGTAGACCGCCTCGTCGAGGCCGTCGGCCGACTGGAGCGTGCGCAGCGACTCGTCGTCGAGGCTGATCGCCTTGGCGTCGTTGCTGGTGGTGGCGTTGCGTTCCACCAGCAGCACCCGTACGCCCCGCGACCCGAGCAGATGGGCGGCCGTCAGCCCGGTCGGGCCGGCGCCGACGATGAGCACGTCGGGCCGTGCCGCCGGAAGGGGGTGCGTCATGGAGGGCCTTCCGTCGTTAGGGCCGCTGGTTACTGGACCGGCTGGTAGGCGGGGCCGCCCTCGGTCAGCAGCCGCTCTGCCTCGGCGAGCACGTCCGCCGGGTCCTGGTCGAGGTCGATGGTCTTGCGGAACGGCTGGCGCACGTCGCGCTCGATCCGCAGGTAGACCTCGTTGCGGTTGCCCTCGGGGTCGAAGAAGTAGATCCCGATCGCGTTGCCGTGGGTGACTTCCTGCTGGACCTCGATGCCTTCGGCGCGGAACCGGTGATGGAAGTCGATGATCGACTCCAGGGAGTCCACGCGCCACGACACCTGGTGCGTGAGCTTGGCCCCCGGAGGGGCGGTGCGGCCCCGCTGCAGGACGAACTCGTGGTGCTCCTCCTCGGGGCGCGAGGAGAAGAACACGATGCCCCGCTCCTCGTCCTCGTCGGTGACGGTCAGCCCCAGGACGCGGGAGTAGAAGTCGCGCATCGTCTCCAGGTCGTCCACCCAGAAGCCGGTGTGACCGAGTCCAGTGATCGCCATAACGGGTGTCCCCTAATTCAGGATGCTTGTTTCGGTTAGCGGGACACTAATCGCCGGGCATGTCGACGTCAACGGCGTAAATTCCACCGGTCGCACCTCTTGACGATGCAAGGACTTGGGGTGCAGCGTCCTGTCTCACGCTACAAGCGTCCGAGTATGCGGGACTCCGGTCTTGGCTTCTGGTGAGCCTGCCCGGGACCGCTCAAGCCGCTACTGGAGGCACCCCATGACCCGTTCCGATGCCGGGAGAGCCGCTGCCCCGGCCGCTGCGGAGGGCCCACCGTCGCTGGGCCGCGCCACCCTGATCGCCGCCTGCCTGGCCATCTGTGTGGCCCAGATCGGCATTCCTCTCGCGTCCCCGATCATCGGAGAGATCCAGCGGGACTTCGGGGCGTCGGCCGCCGCGCTCGCCTGGATCCCGGCGGCGTTCATCCTGCCGACGGCCATCCTGGAGCTGAACTTCGGCGTCCTCGGCGACCTCTTCGGACGCAAGCGCCTGCTCGTCCTCGGCGGACTGCTGATCACGACCGGCTGCCTGGTCGTCGCGACCTCGGGCTCGCTGACCCAGCTCATCGCCGGACAGGCGGTCGCCGGACTCGGCGCCGCGGCGATCTTCCCCTCGTCGCTGGCGGTGATCGTCGCCGGTACCCCGGAGCCCGCCGCCCGCGCGCGTGCCCTGTCGTACTGGGCCGTCAGCCTCGCGTTCGGCGCCATGATCGCCCCGCTGATCAGCGGATTCACCGCCGAGCACACCGACTGGCACTGGGCCTACGTACCGCTCGCGGTGCTCGGCCTGGTCACCGCGGCCGTCAGCGCCCGCCGGATCACCGACTCCCGGGAGCCGGCCGGGCGCGGACTCGACTGGCCGGGCCAGATCACCGTCGCCGTGTCCCTGCTGGCGCTGCTCTACGCCGTCATCGAGGGCGCCAACGACGGCTACACCGCAGCGCACATCGTGCTCGCCTTCGCGATCGCCGTCGCCGCGTTCGTGGGCTTCCTCGTCGCGGAGCGCACGTCGCGGGCGCCGATGCTGCGGCTGGAGCTCTTCCGGATTCCCTCCTTCGCCGCGGCCGCCGTCGTCGGACTGCTCGCCATGTTCGGCTTCATCGGCACCGCCTATGCGCTGAGCATCAAGCTGGAGGCGGTCTACCACCTCTCACCGCTCCAGGCCGCCCTGCCCTTCGCCCTCATCCAGGCGATCCCGCTGCTTCTCACGCCCGTCCTGCCGAGGCTGCTGGAGCGTGTGCACCCCCGCGCCCTGCTCGTCGGCGGCCTGCTGTCACTCGCGGCGGGCGAGATCTGGATGGCGCTGCTGCCGGGTGACGCCACGGATCTGGCGTCGATGGCCGGACCGATCCTGCTGCTGGGGGTCGGCTTCATCACGATGTTCTCCGCGCTGACGGCCGTCGCGGTCGGCACCGTCGACATACGGCACGTCGGCATGGCGAGCGCGGTCACCAGCCTCGTCCGCGAGACCGGGCAGGCTCTGGGCCCCGCGATCGTCAGCGCCGTCGCCCTCGGCACCGCGAGCAGCGCCCTCGCCGCGAAGCTCGGCGCCGCCAAGCTTCCCGCCGAGGCCATGGGTGTCGCCAGCGCCGTCAACGCCGAGGGCGGCGCGATCGCGGTCGCCAACGCCGACCTCGGCGAGCTGTCGAACACCCTGATCCCACTGGCCCGCGAAACCCTCGAAGCGGGCCTCGATCTCGGCCTGTACCTCTGCGCCGGCGCCAGCCTGCTGGCCGCGCTCATCGCCGTACTCGCCCTGCAGCACCGCGGTGCGGCGGACGTACCTGCCGCCCTGGGCGGCGAGGAAGCGGCCGACACCTCCGTGGTCCACCAGGACATGGACACCGCCGCCCCGAAGGCCAAGGCGCTGCCCAGTCACTGACCCGCCTTCAGGCCACCCACCCCGACTTCCCCCAAGGACATCTCCCGTGATCCATCTGTACCGCGGCATCACCTCGCGGACAGCCGGGCTGCGTGGCGCCGCACTCCTTGCTCGGCCTGGAGCGGACGCCTCGTGACCAGGGCCAGGACAGGGCTCTCGCCAAGGCTTCCACGGGATGAGATCGCGGTTGTTACCTGAAACACGCCACAGCACCACTTTCGCGACATCACACATAACCTTCGCGTCACTACGCATTACCGGATCGGGACAACCATGACGTTTTTGGACAGCAGTACCTGGGAAGGCCGCATCTTCTCCGGCTCGGGTGAGTGGATCACAGGCTCCGGCGAGGTGTACGACGCCATCGAGCCCGCCACCGGCAAGACGCTGGGCCGTGTCGGCTCGGCCACACCGGTCGACGTGGACAAGGCGGTGGAGCGGGCGGTACGGGCCCAGCGGGAGTGGGCCGCGCGGCCGTACGCCGACCGCGCCGCCGTACTGCGCCGCGCCGCGCGCCTGTTCGAGGAGCACCAGCGGGAGATCGAGACCTGGCTGATGCGGGAGTCCGGCGCGATCCGGCCGTTCGCCGCCCTGCAGGTCGGCAGCGGCGGTGCGGAGGAGTGCCACGAGGCCGCCGCCCTCGCCGGGGCGCCGTATGGTGAGCTGCTGCGTTCCGGGCAGCAGCGGCTGTCCTTCTCCCGCCGCGTCCCCGTCGGGGTGGTGGGCGTGATCGCCCCGTTCAACGTGCCGATCATCCTGGCCATGCGGGCCGTAGCCCCGGCGCTCGCCCTCGGCAACGCGGTCGTCCTCAAGCCGGACCCCCGCACCGCGATCAGCGGCGGTGTCGTCTTCGCCCGCGTCTTCGAGGAGGCGGGCCTGCCGCCCGGTCTGCTGCAAGTCCTGCCCGGCGGCGCGGACGTCGGAGCCGCCGTCGTCGAGCATCCGCGGGTCCCCGTCATCGCGTTCACCGGCTCCACCCGGGCCGGCCGCGCCATCGGCGTGGCCGCCGCCCGGCATCTCAAGCGGGTCCACCTGGAGCTGGGCGGGAACTCCGCACTGGTGGTGATGGACGACGTCGACCTGGAGAAGGCCGTCTCGGTGGGCGCCTGGGGCTCCTTCGTCCACGCGGGCCAGATCTGCATGGCCAGCAGCCGCCATCTGGTCCACGCCTCGATCGCCGAGGACTACGCGGCCCTGCTCGCCCAGCACGCCGACGCGCTCCCGGTCGGCGACCCGGCCACCGAGGACGTCGCCGTCGGACCGCTCATCGACGGCGGACAGCGCGACAACGTGCACCGCATCGTCACGGAGACGGTCGCGGCCGGTGCCCGGCTGGCCGCGGGCGGCGGTTACGAGGGCCTGTTCTACCGGCCCACCGTGCTCGCCGACGTACCGCTCACCGCGCCCGCCTACGCCGAGGAGATCTTCGGGCCGGTCGCACCCGTCGTCTCCTTCCAGGACCTGGACGAGGCCGCCGGGCTCGCCGCCGGCACCGAGTACGGGCTGTCCCTGGGCGTCCTGACCCGGGATGTCATGAAGGGCCTGGCCCTGGCGGAGCGCGTGCCCAGCGGCCTCGTCCACATCAACGACCAGACCGTCAACGACGAGCCGCTCATCCCGTTCGGCGGGGTCGGCGACTCCGGCACCGGCTCCCGCCACGGCGGCAGCGCCGCCAACCTCGAAGCGTTCACCGAACAGCAGTGGGTCACCGTACGCGGCGAACTCCCGCACTACCCCTTCTGACCGCCCGCCACACAGACCCGGCTGGAGAGTCCCATGCCCCCGAACCCCATGCCCCCGAACCCCATGACCGTCGTCCCCCGTGGGACCGGACAGAGCCCCGCCCCCGTCGGCGCCAGTCCCGACTGGCCCACCGACAACAAGTTCCTGGGCGGCCCCTTCGCCCCCTGGACGGAGGAGAACGAGGCCTACGACCTGGAGGTCGACGGAGAGATACCGTCCGACCTCGCGGGCGCGCTGTTCCGCGTCTCCTCCAACCCCCGCTTCCAGCCCCGCAACACCGACCGCTACCACTGGTGGGAGGGCGACGGCATGGTGTGCGGCATCTACCTGCGCGAGGGCCGGGCCGCCTACCGCACCCGCTGGGTCGAGACCGACTCGATGAAGGTAGAGGTGGAGGCCGGGGAAGCGATCTACAGCGGCTTCGTCAACGGCGGCACCCCGGGCCGGCTGCCCGAGGGCGCCCCGCCCGCCAAGAACGTGGCCAACATCAACGCCGGCATCTTCGACGACCACCTCATCGTCTACTTCGAGGGCGGACTGCCGCACGCGCTGGACCCCGAGACCCTGCGCACCCTCGGCACGTACGACTTCCACGGCGGCATCGACGTCCTGTGCACCGGCCACTACAAGACCGACCCGGACACCGGCGACATGCTGTTCTTCGCCGCCACCGGAGCGACCATCACCTGGTACCGCGCCGACGTCAAGACGGCCGAGATCATCGACTCGCACTCCTTCGACATCGGCGTGCCGGTCCTCATGCACGACTTCGCCGTCAGCGACACATACGCCATCTTCTTCGTCACACCCGCCCAGTTCCGCCTCGACCTGGTGGCACAGAGCAGGCCCGGCGTGGTCTGGGACGAGAACTCCCTCGAACACGGCGTCCAGATCGTCCTCATGAACCGCCACACCCACGAGGTCACCTGGCACGAGCTCGGCGGCCACTGGGCCAACACCCACTTCTTCAACGCCTACGAGCACAACGGCGAACTGATCATCGACGGGCACCGCATCTCCCGCCTCGGCAGCCCCGTCGACCGCCTCTCCACACCGCTGACCTCCCACGAGTGGTTCCCCCCGGCCCAGCCCTACCGCTGGCGCGTCGACCTGGCGACCGGACGGGCCACGGAGGAGATGATCAGCGGCGTCTTCGGGGAGTTCCCGAAGATCAACGACGCGTACACGGGCCGACCGAACCGCTACGGCTACTTCGTGACCACGCGCGGCCTGGCCGAGGACACCATGTCGGACGGCCTGGCCCGCCACGACTACGTCCTGGACCGCACCGTCGTCGTAGAGGGACCGGACGGCCTGACCAGCCCCGGCGAACCGGTCTTCGTCGCCCGCGAGAACGCCCGAGCCGAGGACGACGGCTACCTGCTCACGCTGTGGTGGAACCGCACCACCAACCTCAGCGAACTGCTGATCCACGACGCCGCCGACCTGCGCCGCACCCCGCTGGCCCGGATCAAGCTCCCCAGCCGGGTGCCTTTCGGCTTCCACGGCAGCTGGGCCGACCACACCACCCTGGACCGCGCCGTCGCGGCCCATCGCTGCGAAGGCGGGTAGGACCGGCGGTTCCGTCCCGGGATACGGGGCACGGCAGCCGGGTGCCCGAAGCCCGCGACCGTGCCCCCTTCCGGGGCCGTGCCCGAATGCGTCACGGCAATCGGCCGGGTGTGGTTCGCTGCTGGGGTGACTCAGGACTTGGAGATCGTCGCATTCGAATCAGCCGAGGCATTCCAGGCATGGCTCGGCGAGAACCACGCCGTCTCGTCCGGCATCTGGCTCAAGCTTCGCAAGAAAGGCCCCGGAATCGTCGCGCTGGACTACGCCCAGGCGCTCGACGCGGCACTCTGCTACGGCTGGATCGACGGCCAGAAGGCCAAGTTCGACGACCAGTGGTGGCTCCAGCGGTTCACCCCGCGCAAGCCGCGCAGCAAGTGGTCCAAGGTCAACCGGGACAAGGCGGCCGCCCTGATCGAGCAGGGCCGGATGCATCCCCAGGGGCAGGCCGAGGTCGACCGTGCCAAGGCGGACGGCCGCTGGGCGGCGGCCTACGACGGCGCGAAGACCGCCACGGTGCCGGACGACCTCGCGGCGGCCCTGACCGCCGACCCGGCCGCGGCGGAGTTCTTCGAGACACTGGACCGGCAGAACCGCTACGCGATCCTGTACCGGATCCAGGACGCCAAGAAGCCCGAGACCCGGGCGCGCCGGATCGAGAAGTACGTGGCGATGCTGGCGAAGGGCGAGAAGCTGCACCCGTAGCCACGGAGAGGGACCGCAGCCGTGTCGCGCCGCGCCGCAGGCTCCGGCGTGCCGGATCACTGTAGGGAGGCGCGGGTCACTCGGCGGTCAGTTCTGCGAGCTGCTCGGCTGCGGTGGCGTTACCCCGGTCGGCGAGGCGCCGTAGCTCGTCCAGGTCGTCCTGTTCGGTGGCGAGTTCGATCAGCTGGTCAGTGGCCGTGGCGTTGCCGCCGTCCGAAAGGCGGCGGAGTTGTGCGAGGTCGCCTTGCTCCGCGGCTAGTTGGATGAGTTCGTCGGTCGCGTCGGCGTTTCCCTCGTCGGCCAAGCGCCGCAGCTCTTTCAGGTCGCCAAGTTCCGCGGCGAGCTCGATCAGCTCGTCGACCGCGCCGGGGGTGCCCTTCTCCGCGCGGCCCCGTGCAGCGGACAGGGCGGACTGGGCGGTCGGGTCGTGGTCGGTCATCGTGGGGGACCTCTCCATGCGGGTATGCGGGGCTATTCGCGGGGACCGGCCAGGTGTCCCGAGGCGCGCAGTTCGTCGCGGTGTGTCTCCCACTCGCCGACCAGCCGGGGCAGGCGCTCGGCGAGGAACTCGGCCAGCGCGACCATCTCCTCCAGCGGGGCGCGGCGCTCCGGCGGGGCGTCGGCGAGGAGGTCCAACCCCTCCCGGAACAGCGCGGCATGTTCGTGGTGGAGGGAGGCGTCGAAGTTCTGCGGCTGCCGGCTGTCCGGGTTCAGGCTCACTCGGTCCATGCGCTCACCCGCGGTGCGAGTGCGCCGGGCCATCCCGTAGGTCTCGAGCAGTTTGACCGCGCCGGTGATGGCGCTGCGGCTCGCCAGCAGGGCTTCGCCCAGCTCGTCGATCGTCTGCTGGGGCGGATCGCAGACGAGGAGGTGGCCGAGCAGGCGTCCGGCCATGGGTGGGAAGCCGTACTGACGGGCGTAGAAGCGCCCGACGTGGTCGGCGAAGAGCAGTTGGGCGTCGTTCGGCGGCACGCTTTCAAAGGTATCACCTTCGACTGAGATGACAGTTATTTGTGTCATCTAGAGCGCCCCGGTCAACGCGATCAGGAGAGCCCGGATGCCCTCAGGACCGCTCGGGCGGTCTCGTCGTCGATCCGTTGGCCGAGCTGTGCCAGGACGTCCGCGCCGTGGCGGAGCGTGCCGCGTTCGATGGAGCGGTGGACGCCGGTGTCGAGTTCGTGCCAGATCAGGGGGTTGGCGGCGAGGACGCGGGGGTCGAGTTCCAGGCGCCCGCCGTGGGCGTCGCGCAGGATCAGATGGGAGGAGACATCGCCGTACTGCCGTACGGCCACCAGCGCGTCCGTGCGCACGATCTGCCTGCGCCAGGTGGTGTGTACCGCCAGCCAGCCGGGGCCCGCGCTCACCCGGTGCGGCAGCAGGACGGCGAAGAGGGTGGCGGACAGGGTCAGCCACAGCAGGGCCCGCGGGAGCGTCAGGCTGCCCGCGTCCCAGTCCACGAGCAGGGAAAGGGTGCAGAACACCAGGGTGCAGGTCGCAGCCAGCCGGGCGCTGCCGCGCCAGTGGCGGTCGCCGGCCGGGGCCCGTGGGTCCGTCCGAGTCATGTCGCTGACGCTAGGCGGCTGTGCGGGGCCGGGTGAGTGTCGCTTACGGGGTCCTGACGCCGTACGGGCGAATCCTGACGGGATCCTTACGCGGGCGCCGGATTCAGCCGGTATGGACGCGGGGCCGGCGGGGAACCAGCGGGTGAGCGGTGGCAGGTGAGGTGGTGACCGTTCGATCTGCGGTCAGTTCGGCGGTACGACGCTGATGACGACGTTGCCGATCTTCCGTCCGGTCTCGACATACCGGTAGGCGTCGACGATCTGCTCCAACGGGTACCGTCGGTCGATGACCGGCCTGAACTCGCCCGCCTCGATCAGGTCCCGGAAGTACCGCACCATCTCCTGATCCTGCCGCGGGAAAGGGAACTTCACCTTCCTGCCGCGGAACAGGGGCGTGACGAGCGGCAGGAGCAGGTTCTGCCACCCGGGGCCCAGCTCCGAGGACAGATACACGCCGCCGGGTTTCAACAGTCGTCTGCAGCGGCCGAACGTGCTCTTGCCGACCGCGTCGAACACCGCGTCGTAGCTCTGCTCGTCCCTGGTGAAGTCCTGCGCCGTGTAGTCGACGACCCGGTCCGCGCCCAGGCCCTTGACCAGCTCCAGGTGCGCCGTGTCGCACACTGCGGTCACGGTGGCCCCGCGGTGCTTCAGCAGCTGTACCGCCGCCGAGCCGATGGCGCCGGTCGCGCCGTGGACGAGGACGTCCTGGCCGGCTTGGACGCCCGCTGTCCTGATGAACGCCAGCGCGTAGTGCGAGCCCTCGGTACCGGGAGCGGCCTCCTCGAAGGTCGCGTCCCGCGGCATGGTTGCGATGGCGCCGCCCTGCGGAACCGACAGGTACTCGGCATGCGTGCCGAACGAGCCCTCGTTGTACCCGAACACCCGGTCGCCGACCGTGAAGGAGGTGACGCCGCCGCCGACCGCTTCCACCACTCCCGCGTACTCGGTGCCGAGCACGGTACGCCGCGGTCGGGCAAGGCCGGTCAGGATGCGCATGAAGAACGGCCTGGCGGCCCGGTAGGCACAGTCCGTCCGGTTGACCGTCGCCGCGTGCACCTTGACGAGAACGTCATGGTCCCCGATCGAGGGCTTGTCCACCTCGGCGATGCGGACCACGTCCGGCGGCCCGTACCGGCTGTGCGCCGCTGCCTTCATGAGCGAAGCCTAGTGGCAGTGCTCCTTGCTCCACACCGGCTGGGCAGTGGAGCTCGCGCCCCATGCCACAGACGGTCGGGTTGTCTCGTCTCAGGTCCCAGGAGACCCTGGGATGGGGAAGGTGATGGTCATGCGGGTGTTCGTGGCCGGCGGGAGCGGGGCCATGGGGCGGCGGCTGGTGCCGCAGCTCGTGGCCAGGGGGCATCAGGTGACGGCTACGACGACGAGCGCGGCCAAGCTGGGCCTGCTGCAGCAGCTCGGCGCGAAGGGCGTCGTGATGGACGGCCTGGATGCGAAGTCGGTCGGTGAGGCGGTGGCCCGGACCCGGCCGGAGGCGATCGTGCATGAGATGACCGCGATCTCCGGCAAGCCCGACATGCGGCACCCCGACCGGTTCTTCGCCACCACCAACCGGCTGCGCGTCGAGGGCACGGACCATCTGCTGGCCGCCGCCGAGGCGACCGGCGTATCCCACGTCGTCGTGCAGGGTTTCGCGCAGAGCTACCGGCCCGGCACCGGGCTGCTGACCGAGGAGGACCCGATCGACCCGGGCACTGCGACGATGGCGCGCAGAATCTCGGTGGGCGTCATGCACATCGAGGACGTGGTGGGCAAGGCCGGCGGCACGGTCCTGCGCTACGGCGGGTTCTACGGGCCCGGCGCCAGTGACGACGTGGTCGCGTTCGTGCGCAAGCGGAAGTTCCCGCTCGTCGGGGACGGCACCGGCTACAACTCGTGGGTGCACCTCGACGACGCGGCGAGTGCCACCGTCCTGGCCGTGGAGCAGCAGGCGACGGGCGTGTTCAACATCGTCGACGACGAGCCCGCTCAGGTCCGCGAGTGGCTGCCGTATCTGGCTGCGTGCGCGGGGGCGAAGCGCCCGAGGCGGGTCCCCAAGTGGCTGGCGAAGTTGCTGGCCGGGGAATTCGCGGTGACCCTGATGACCGAGGGCCGCGGCTTCTCCAACGCCAAGGCCAAGCGGGAACTCGGCTGGGAGCTGCGCTACCCCTCGTGGCGCCAGGGCTTCCGGGAAATCCTTGGGTGACGTGGAGCCAAAGGCCGTCGAGCAGGGCGACGTCACGGAGCAGGTGGCGCTTGGGCAGCAGCACGGCGGTGTTGGTGAGGGTGGACGTCCCCTCGATCTTCGCTCCGCTTGTGGTGTGGTCCTTGGGCCACAGTCCCTTGTCGGCCTGGCGGGCCTGCTGCGCGGCCGAGGTCAGCTCCTGGCGCAGGTCGACGAACAGCTTGCGGTAGAAGGTGGGATAGGCCAGGCCCTCGGCGAGCTGGTGGTCATTGGCCGTGGCGCGCAGATGCTGCGGGGTGACGGTGAGGAATGTGCCGCTGCGGCTGGGAGCGTCACTGCCGCGGCCGGCGAGGGCGACACAGCGGCCGTGGACGTCCGCGCTGCGGGTGAGGATGTAGCCGGGCCGGGAGGCGGGGCTTGCGTCGGTGACGATGCCGTTGCTGTTGTGCTGGACGTCCTTGAAGCCCAGCCAGGACAGCAGTTCGTCTGCGGCCTGGCCGGCGATCGGGGCGGGCCGGGCTGGTGCAGTTCGGGGCCGCGGGGCGGGCGGTAGTGGGTCTCCAGGGTATCGATGCCGTCGAGCCGGAGCTGAGCGCCGCCGCTGCGGTTGCGCCGTACCCGTCGCCCGCGCAGCAGGTCCCACTCGTCGGGATTGTCGGGGTAGAAGCGGACGGAGTCCCCGTCGGGACTTGCTCCGACAATCTTGTACGTGCCTTTGATCAGCAGCATCGGCATGACAGCTCTCCTCGCGGTCGCCAACTTCACACGGTCGCAGGCCGACTTCACTGTGACCGGTTGCCCGAGGGATGGCCGTGCGTCATGCCCAGAGGCGTACGAGGCCCATGCAAACAGGGGATTCCGGAGTCAGGCAGATGTCCGGCACTGCGGTCACCCGGGCACGGCGCCCGGCCGCGTGCCTTCGCTGGAGGAACCGCTCCTCCTGCCACTGGAGGCACTGCTGCGTATGAGCCCGCTCACCGGCCGGGTCCTGAGAAAGGCGGTGGGGATCTGCGAGAACCGGCGTTGTGCGCGCACACGAACCGGCGAGCGCGGCGCAGGCCACTGGCCCATGGACCGCCTCGAGCGAGGCGGTCAGGAATCCCCGTCAGTGGTCGAGTCGTCGTAGGGCTCCGGGAGGCCGAGTTGCTGAAGCCAACCGGTCGAACCGGAACGGACGCAGTACTTCCGGTCGCTGCCCGGTGCGGACGTACTCGGCCAGCTTGTGGCCGGTGACCGGGCCGAGGGTAATGCCGAGCATGCCGTGGCCGGTCGCCGCGTAAGCGTTGTCGTGGCCGGGGACGCGGTCGACCACCGGGAGCCCGTCGGGCAGGAAGGGGCGCCCGCCCACCCACGGGTCGCGGATCAGGGCAACCAGGTCGTCGGGGTCGTCGAACCAGTTGCCCAGGTAGTGCCGGCTGGCGAGGGCGACTGCGACGATCCGGCGCCAGTCGAGCCGGTTGTTGTTGCCGCTCAGCTCCATCGTGCCGCCGATGCGCGTGGTGGCGCCGATGGGGGAGGCCACGGCCCGGCGCTCACCGAAGTACAGCGTGTGCCGGGGCGCGGGGTCGAGGTCGACCGAGAAACTGTAGCCCTTGCCCGCCTGGAGGGGCAGCGGCTGCCCGAGGAGGCCGAGCAGGGCGGGGGAACGCATACCGGCGGCGATGACGACGGCTTTGCAGGGGATCTCGCCCTGGCTGGTGCGCAGCGCCGTCACCCGTCCTGCGGCCGTGCGGAACCCGGTGACCTCCGCGTGCTCGTGGACCTTCACCCCGGAGGCGGCCAGCGCCTCGCCGAGCCCGCGGGCGAACGCCTCCGGATCGACCACGCCCTCGCCTTCGACGAGATACGCCGCCCGTACCTCGGGCGACAGTGCGTCGTCCAGCAGCCGGGCCTCGTCGCCCGTGGTCACGTCGTCCGGAAGTTGGTAGCGGCCGTCCGCCATTTCCCGCTGGACGGCGAGGTGACGGCGGGCCTGGGCCGCCGACAGGAAGGCGTGCACCATGCCGGGTCGGGTCAGAGTCGTCTCCACGCCCGCCTCGCGCAACCCGTCG
Organism: Streptomyces sp. T028; assembly: GCF_048159505.1. Classification (NCBI taxonomy): domain Bacteria; kingdom Bacillati; phylum Actinomycetota; class Actinomycetes; order Kitasatosporales; family Streptomycetaceae; genus Streptomyces; species Streptomyces sp. T028. The sequence goes on along the minus strand of NZ_JBLRVZ010000072.1, from coordinate 43,493 downwards.
AAGAGGTGGAAGGTGTCACGGTTCAGCTCGGCGATCGCCGCGTACCCGCGCCGGAACGCGGCCGGCGTACTGCTGCGCCAGAACCGCCACAACCACCGTACGAACGCGGGGTCCGGCAAGGGCCGCAGATACAGTGGCGAGTCGGGACGGCCCAGCGAGCGCAGCGCGTAGCGCACCATACCCGGCGCCGGGACGGGTGTGGAGTGACTGAGACAGACCCAGCCCGCGTTGCCCCGCGACACGCCGGAGCCCAGGTCCCGGCGTTCCACCACCTCGACCGACAGCCCGGCCGCCGCCAGATAGTACGCCGTGCACAGTCCGACCACACCGCCGCCGACCACCACGACGGGCCCGTCACCGACCGGCCCGCTCATGACCCGGTCCCGTACGCGGCGAGGAACGCCCGGGTCCGGGCGTGGGACGGGTGGTCCAGAACGTCCCGGGGCGCACCCTCCTCCACGATCCGGCCGCCGTCGACGAAGACGACACGGTCGGACACCTCGCGGGCGAACGGCAGTTCATGCGTGACCAGCAGCATCGTCATGCCCTCCGCGGCCAACTCCCGCATCACGCCCAGCACTTCGCGGGTGGACTCCGGGTCCAGGGAGGAGGTCGGTTCGTCGAACAGCAGAACCTCCGGCTTCAGCGCCAGCGCGCGGGCGATGGCGACCCGCTGCTGCTCACCGCCGGAGAGCTGCTCGGGCTGCGCCAGGCCCCGATGGGCCACACCGACCCGGCGCAGCAGCGTCACGGCCCGCTCCAGCGCCTCCTGCTCCGGTACGCCCGCCTTGCGCTGCGCGAGGACGACGTTCTCCACGGCCGTCAGATGGGGGAAGAGGTTGAACTTCTGGAAGACCATGCCGACCGTGCGCCGCAGCCGCGGCAGATCGCGGCAGACGGTCCGGCCCCGACTGTGGACCACCTCGCCGGCCACCTCGACCGTGCCGCCATCGGGCTTCTCGAGCAGGTTGACGCAGCGCATCAGGGTCGTCTTGCCGCCGCCGCTCTGCCCGATGACGCTGACGATCCGGCCACGGCCGACCTCCAGGTGCACGTCGTCGAGGACGAGCCTGCCGTCGAAGGACTTGCTCAGCCCTTCGATCCGTACGACCGCCTCGGCGGCGGCGCGTCCGACGGCCTTCTCGGTGGTGACGGGCTCGGTCATACGGCCGCCTCCTTTCGTGGGGCAGGGGCGCCCAGGTCGGCCGCGAGCAACGCGCGTGCCGCCCGCACCCGGCGCCGCCGCCACGGGGACAGCGGGACACCGGCCCGCACCTTGCGCTCCAGCAGCAGCAGAAGCTGGGAGAGCGGGTAGCACAGCACGAAGTAGAGGGCGGAGACGACCAGGTACACCTCCAGCGCCCGGAACGTCGCCGAGGTGATCAGCCGCCCCTCCGACATCAGCTCCGCAGCCGACACGGTCACCAGCAGGGACGTCGACTTCAGCAGGTCGACCAGCATGGTGTTGGTGCCGGGCAGTGCCTGGCGAACTGCTTGCGGCAGGACGACGTGGACGAAGATGCCCGCCCTGCCGATGCCCAGCGCCTCCCCGGCCTCCGTCTGTCCGCCGTGCACCCCGCTGATCGCGGCACGGAAGATCTCGGACAGGTAGGCCGCGTAGAACACGATCAGCGACAGACACCCCGCGCTGAACACGTCCAGCCGGATGCCGGCGGAGGCCAGGCCGAAGTAGGTCAGGAAGATGATGGCCAGCAGCGGGACGTTCTTGAACACCTCGGTGTAGACCGCGGCCACTGCCCGCAGGGGCCAGGCCCTGCTCAGCCTCAGCAGCGCCACGGCCAGGCCGAGGAGCACCGCGCCGACGAAACTGACCGCGGTGTACGACACCGTACGGCCGAGCGCGTCGACGAGATCGCCGCGGTAGTCGGACCAGGGCACTTGGAGAAGACCGGACATGTCAGACCCTCACTGTCCGATGGCCGGCGGGTTCCAGCTGCCCGGCCGGTCCACTCCACGTCGCGCGGTGGCGACGTCCGCGGCCGGCTTCAGGAACTGCTCGGGGTCGCCGCCGTACTTCTTCACGAGCTTGGTCATCTCACCGCTGCGATACATGGCGTCGATCTCCTTGGAGATCGCCTGCTCCAGCTTGGTGGCCTTCTTGGGCAGGTAGAAGCCGGTCTGGTAGGGCTGGAAGTACGCGAAGGCGGGCTGCTGCCTGACCTCGCTCGCGGTCGGCGGGGTCAGGTACTCGGTGGTGATCTTCAGATCGGGGCGCTGCTTCTGCGCCGCGATGATGATCAGCGGGTCGAGGAAACCGACGTCGATACGGCCCGCGCCGAGGTCGTCGAACACGCCGTTGGCGTCCGGGTAGGCGTGCAGCTTCGCCTTGGGCACCGCCTGGATCGACTTGACCCACACATAGCCCTCGACCGTGCCCAGGTTCAGGCCACCGAGGTCGCCGACCGTCCTGTACGTCTTGCCGTCGCGGACGGCCATCGCGGGCGGCGAGTAGTACGGCGGGTCGGTGAACAGCCCCTGCTTCTGCCGGTCGGCGGACCAGGCGACACCGCCGACGGTGATGTCGACACGGTGCGACTGCACACCCGCAAGCATGCCGGCGAAGTCCGTGACCTGCGGCTTGATCTCCAGGCCCAGCTTCTTGGCGATATACGTGAGGATGTCTCCGTCCAGACCGACGATCTTGCCGCCCTGGAGTGAGGTGTACGGCGCGTACGGCTGGACGGCCACCTTCAGGACACCGGGCGTGAGCGTGCCCAGCGCGGCGGTCTTCGCGGACACATTCGTGGGAGCGTCGTCGTCACCGGAACCACAGGCAGCCGTCAGGGACATCAGGACCGTCGCAGCCAGGGCGACGCAGAGTGAGCGAACACGGAACATGGGCTGAGCCCTTCCGTCGCAGGGCGGGGTGGGATTGGGCCCATACGTTAGGGATCACCCCGCCCCGCGTCACTGTTCACTTCGTATGAATGTCTGGCCGAAATCGCGCGCCACCCTGTACGGTCCGTCCAACCCAGTCACGCTCCCCCGACGGGAGGACCGACCGTGCTGAGCCCCTCGCTCGCCCAGGAGATCGCCGGGGACACCTCCGCCGTCATCGGTTACAACGTGCTCATCACCGACGCCGACGGCGTGGTCATCGGCAGCGGCGACCGCAGCCGCGTCGGCAGCTTCCACGAGGCGTCCGTCGAGGTCATGCGCACCAAGGAAGCCGCCACACACAACGCCTCCCAGGCCCAGCTGCTCCGCGGAGTGCGGCCCGGCGTCACCCTGCCGCTGGTCGCGGGCGGTCAGGCGGTCGGGACCGTCGGCATCACCGGCACCCCCGCGCAGGTGCGACGCTTCGGACTGCTCGTCAAACGCCAGACCGAGATCCTCCTGAGGGAATCGGTCATGCTCCGCTCCCGACTGCTCGCCGAACGGGCCGCCGAGAAGCTCCTGGCCGACCTCGCCTCCTACGACCCCCAGGTCATCGAGGCCGACAGCCTCGTCTTCCGAGCCGCGGACCTCGGCTTCGACCTGCGCCTGCTCCGGATCGCGGTGGCCTTCGAGGTGACCGCGCCGCCCCGCGCCCCGCGCCGGGACATCGCACTGGTCCGCTCCGAAATCCTGCGCACGGTCCGCGAGGTGTTCGCCGACCCGCAGGACATCGTCGCCGCCACCGCCCCCGGCCGGATCGGCGTCCTGCACCGGCTCACCCCCCGCCGCCCCGTGGACTCCGTCACCCTCGACTGCCGCAGGATCATCGACGCCCTCGCTGCCCAGGACGGTCTCGCCGCCCGCGCGGGCATCGGCGAGCCGGCCACGACCGTCGGCGGTCTGCACGGCTCCTACCAGGACGCCTGCGAGGCGCTCCGCCTCGGCGCGCGCCGCCCTGACGGCCCGCTCGTCCACCCCATCGGTGAACTACGGGTCCACCAGCTCCTCGCGGCGGTCGGCCAGCCTGCCCGCACCCGTCTCCTCGACTCCACCACAGCCCAGCTGCGTGCCCAGCCGGACTGGCCGACCTTGCGCGACACGATCACCGCCTGGTGCGAGAGCGGCTTCAACCTGGTCCGCACCGCGGATGCCCTGCACATCCACCGCAACACGGTCGTCTACCGCATGAACAAGATCGAACAGCTCACCGGCCGCCCCCTGCGCGACCACCACACCACGCTTGCCCTCTACCTCGCCTGCCTGACGGACCACATGACGACCCCGACGGACTGACGCCCCTCTGCCCCGTCCGAAGAGCACGACCACGGAGGCCGCCTCCCCATCGGCCGACGCACGGCTCCCCGCCCGCGGATGGCCGCCGGAGCCGGGCACGGCCGGGTGCGGCGTCGACTCCGCGCAGTCGACCACCGTCCGACCGCGCGAGCTGATGCGTTCTTCGAACTTCCGACGCGCTGCGGTACGGGGACGGGCCGACCCGCGCTGGATGCACGAGCCGGGGGTGGTACGCGCCACCTCTCCTGTCGCAGAGTTGAACACGTTCAACGAGTCTGACATGGGCTGGGAAAACGTCGAGGGGACCCGTGTGGTGCTCCGCAAAGACGGAACGGCTCTTGTCGAAAAGCTCGACGGGCGGGACTTCGACTTCGAGGACGGCTGGCGCCTCTCCGGCACGGGAACCTGGCAACTGACTGACGACGACGGTGGACAGGTCGTCCGACTCGCGCTGACAGCCCGGACCCGAGTGGAGAGCCGTTCCCCCGCGACGGCCACTGAGACCTCGGCTCCTGAACCCCCATCGACATACGCGTGGTCCTTCTATGTGGATCGCGATCAGCACGACGAGTTGAAGCTGTTCTTCTTCTACGGCGATCCCGGCATCGGGAACACATACGTGATGACGCGTGAGATGGGGTCATAGCCATTCGTTGAGCGCGGGCAAGCTGGGCCGGAGGAGCCGGCGTGACCCGGGTGGAGGAGTTCGCGGAGTTGCGGCCCCCCTGCTGTTGTCGATCGTCTACCGGATCCTCGGCGGCGTGAGCGATGCCGAGGGCGCGGTACGGGGACCTGGCTGCGCTGATTTTCTATGCATGTGCCCGAGTGGAGGAATTTGTCCGCGTAGATCATATTGAACGGAGAGATGTCCAACGCGAGGATCGAGAGTCATATGCGTATTCACGCTTCGTTGCGTAGACCGGCGGCCCCTGCGGCCTTGGCGGCTGCCGTGCTGCTGACCGCGAGCGCGTGCGCTGGTTCCGCCAGCGGCTCCGACTCCGGCGAGGGCGGTGTGGAGGGAGACCTGTCCGGCACCGTCCGGGTGGACGGCTCCAGCACGGTGGCCCCGCTCACCACGGCGGCGGCCCAGCTGTTCCAGGGGGAGAACCCCGGAGTCAAGGTGACGGTGGGCACCTCCGGTACGGGCGGTGGATTCGAGAAGTTCTGCGCGGGCGAGACCGACATCAACGATGCCTCGCGTCCGATCGAGGACGACGAGAAGGCGGCCTGCCAGAAGAACGACATCTCGTACGCGCAGCTCCAGATCGCCAACGACGGGCTGTCGGTCGTCGTGAACAAGGACAACGACTGGGCGCAGTGCCTGACCGTCGCACAGTTGAAGAAGATCTGGGAACCCGGCTCCAAGGTCGACAACTGGAACCAGGTCGATTCCAGGTTCCCGGACCAGGAGCTGGAGCTCTTCGGCCCGGGCACCGACTCGGGCACCTTCGACTACTTCACCGAGACGATCAACGGTGAGGAGGGCGCCTCCCGTACGGACTACTCGCCGAGTGAGGACGACAACGTCACCGTGCAGGGCGTGTCCGGCTCCAAGGGCGGCATGGGCTACTTCGGCCTGTCGTACTACGAGGAGAACAAGGACAAGCTGAAGGTCGTGAAGATCAACGGCGGTGACGGCTGCGTAGAGCCGACCACCAAGACCGTGCAGAACGGCAGCTACAAGCCGCTGTCGAGGCCGCTGTTCATCTACCCGAAGGGGTCCTCGCTGGACAAGGCACAGGTCGAGGCGTTCGTCGACTTCTACGTCGAGAACAACGCCGACATCGCCGAGAAGGCCCAGTTCGTGCCCCTGAACAGTCAGCAGGAGAGCGCGCTGAACGAGGACTGGAACAAACTGAAGGAGCAGCACCAGTCATGATCTCCAGGCGTAGCGGGCCCACGGCCGCCCGGGGAAGCCCCGGCTTCCTCGGGCGGTCCCAGCCGCGCTACGGGGAGAAGGCCGTCAGGGTGGTGCTGGTCGCCGCGTCGCTGGTCTCCGTGCTGACCACCGTCGGCATCGTCATCGCGCTCATCCCGCCCGCCGCCGAGTTCTTCGGCAAGGTGAGCTTCGGCGACTTCATCACCGGCACCGACTGGTCGCCGCTGTTCAAGCCGCCGCACTTCGGCGTCCTGCCCCTGGTCACCGGCACGCTGATGGTCACCCTGATCGCGCTGCTGGTCGCCGTACCGCTGGGGCTGGGCGCGGCGGTGTACCTGAGCGAGTACGCCAGGCCCGGGGTCCGTGCGTTCTTCAAGCCGATCCTGGAGGTCCTCGCCGGCATCCCCACCGTCGTGTACGGCTTCTTCGCGCTGCAGGCCGTCACCCCGCTGCTGCAGGACATCTGGCCCGGCGGCGAAGGTCCGGAGGTGTTCAACGCGCTCTCGGCGGGCTTCGTCATGGGCATCATGATCGTCCCGACCATCGCCTCGCTCTCCGAGGACGCCATGAACGCCGTACCCAACGACCTGCGTGACGGCGCCTATGCCCTCGGATCGTCCCGTATGCAGGTCTCCACCCGGGTGGTCTTCCCGGCCGCGCTCTCCGGCATCGTCGCCGCCATCGTGCTCGGCGTCTCCCGCGCGATCGGCGAGACGCTGATCGTCGCGATCGCCGCCGGCGGCCGCCCCAACCTGTCCTTCAACCCCCTCGAAGGCATGCAGACGATGACCGCGTTCATCGCCGCCGCCGGCATCGGCGACCTGCCGACCGGCTCCATCGGCTACCAGACGATCTTCGCCGTGGGCGCGCTGCTCTTCGTCATGACGCTGGTGATGAACCTGGTCAGCATTCGCCTGGTCCGCAGGTACCGGCAGGTGTACGAGTGATGGGCACCCCCATGGCCGACAAGGCACCGCAGGCCGGTGTCCCGGAGGAGCGACGGCTCCGGGGTGACGGCACTCCCTGGCGGGAGCGGCTGTTCCAGCTCGGTCTGTGGGCCTCGCTCTCCGTCGCCGTCGTCTTCCTCGGCTGCCTGCTCGTGTACATCGTGGTGAAGGCGTGGCCCCGGCTGGACACCCGGATCGTGACCCACTTCCCCGACATCATCGACCCGTCCAACGCCGGCGCCCAGTCGGCGATCATGGGCACCATCTGGGTGATCGGCTTCACCGCGCTGTACTGCCTGCCGGTCGGCATCCTCACCGCCATCCACCTGGAGGAGTACGCCGATCCGAAGCGCTGGTGGAACCGCGCGATCGAGATCAACATCCAGAACCTGGCGGCGGTCCCGTCGATCGTCTACGGCATCCTCGGGCTCGGCATCATCTCCCGCGGCCTCGGCTTCGGACAGACCGTGCTCACCGCCTCGCTCACGCTGTCGCTCCTGGTACTGCCCACGGTGATCATCGCCTCGCGGGAGGCGATCCGGGCCGTACCGCCGTCGATCCGCGAGGCGTCGCTGGCGCTGGGCGCCACCCAGTGGCAGACCATCTGGCGCCAGGTCCTGCCCGCGGCCGTGCCCGGCATGGCCACCGGCTCGATCCTCGCCCTGTCCCGGGCCATCGGCGAGGCAGCCCCGCTGCTGCTGCTCGGCGGGCTGACCTTCATCACCTTCAACCCGACCGGCCCGGACAGTGCCTTCACCGTGCTGCCGATCCAGATCTTCAACTGGATCAGCCAGTCCCGCGCCGAGTTCGTCTCACTCGCCGCCGCCGCGATCGTGATCCTCATGGTGATCCTGCTGGCCATGAACTCCCTGGCCATCTGGCTCCGCAACCACTACTCCCACCGCTGGTGACCGCGCCATGACCGCACAGCCCTCTCCACCCTCGCAACCCTCCCGACGCCTTCAGCGTCTTCGCCGACGGGTCTTCCAGTCCTCGCGAACGGCCGCCGAGATCCCGCCCTCGGAGATCCCCGAAGCCGCTGAAGCCGCTGAAGCCGCCGACGCCGCCGAGGCCACCAGTGGCACGACCTCCCCGCAGGTCTCCTTCCGCGACGCGCCGCCGTTGACCAGCCCGGTCTTCGAGGTCGGCAGCCTGTCGGTGTTCTACGGCGACCACGAGGCGCTCCGCGACGTCAACATGACCATCGGCGACCGCCAGATCACCGCGATGATCGGCCCCTCCGGCTGCGGAAAGTCCACCATGATCCGCTGCTTCAACCGGATGAACGACCTCATCCCCACCGCCCGCGTCACCGGGAAGATCCGCTACCACAACGAAAACCTGTACGGCAGGGACGTCGACCCGATCGAGGTGCGCCGCCGTATCGGCATGGTCTTCCAGAAGCCCAACCCGTTCCCCAAGTCGATCTACGACAACATCGCGTACGGGCCCAGAGTGGGCGCCTTCAAGGGAAACCTCGACGACCTGGTCGAGGAGACGCTCACCCACGCCGCGCTGTGGGACGAGGTCAAGGACAAGCTCAAGACCTCGGCGCTCGCCCTGTCCGGCGGCCAGCAGCAGCGGCTGTGCATCGCCCGCACCATCGCGGTCAAGCCCGAGGTGATCCTCATGGACGAACCCTGCTCGGCCCTCGACCCGATCGCCACCGCGAAGATCGAGGACCTCATGGAGCACCTGGCCCAGGAGTTCACCATCGTCGTCGTCACCCACAACATGCAGCAGGCCGCCCGGGTCTCGCACCGCACCGCCTTCTTCACCGCGGTCGTCGACGACGACGGCGAACGCCACGGCCGGCTCGTCGAGTACGACGAGACCGAGCGGATCTTCTCCACCCCCTCCGACCAGCGCACCGAGGACTACATCTCGGGCCGATTCGGCTGATGACCCCCGGATCCGAGGACAGCAAGGCGCTGGTCACGCGGTCGTCAGCAGGCCGTGAGACGCTGCGGCGATGGACATGACGGCCTTGGCCCGCACACTGCTGGAGCCGATACCGGCGCATCGTACGGCCGGTATCGAGGTGCTCCTGGCTGTCGGCGGTGCGGCCGAGGTCGCGACGGAGACGCCGCAGGCGCTGACGAACGTCATCGGTTCGCTCCACTCCGGTGGGCCCATGGCCCTGCTCGACGCGGGTGTCGGCAAGACTCGTGCAACCAGGTACAGGTACACCCGTTTGAGTTTCCGCCGGCCCGACAGCTGATCCAGCTCGTCCCCGACCGGTGTCAGGTCCCAACGAGCTCGTCCTCGTCCAGCACGCAACGCTGACCTGGGCGCGTTCACCGAGCTCACGCCGACCCGGTACGTGGAAGTCCGGCGGCGGTTCCTGCGCGAACATCCCGGCCACGTGCTGGACGGCTGGCCGCTGCCGGCCGATTGATTTCCCACAGGAGCGACAGCTCACGACACGTTAGTTTGAGGCACCCCACAGCAGAGGAGAGCCCCGTGGGCAAGGTGGTCATGTACAGCACGGTGTCGGTGGACGGCTTCATCGCGGACGAGAACGACCAGCCCGGACCGCTGTTCGACTGGTTGACCAGCGGTGACGTCCCGCTGGACGAGAGCGGCGCGCTAAAGGTGTCGCAGACGTCCTACGACTACACCCGGCCGTACTGGGACCAGATCGGGGCGACGATCGCCGGCCGCCACGTCTTCGACATGACGGACGGCTGGGACGGGAAGCCTCCGAGCGGGATCGACCACGTGGTCGTCGTGACGCACCGGCCGGCGCCCGAGGGCTGGGACCCCGAGGCGCCGTTTCACTTCGTCGACGGCGTCGAGGCAGCCGTGGCCAAGGCGCAGGAGCTTGCGGGTGACCGCCTGGTCGAGGTCGCCGCCGGCGACGTCGGTGGCCAGGTGCTTGCAGCAGGCCTGGTCGACGAGGTGCGCATGGACGTCGTACCCGTGGTGTTCGGGTCCGGCAAGCGCTACTTCGGGTCGGTCGACGCGCAGCACCTGTTGGAGGATCCTGACGTGGTGATTCAGGGCAACCGGGTGCTTCACCTGCGCTATCGGGTGCGCCGTTGACCGATCTGAGCGGTACGCGAAGAAATCCACTGCGAACGGTGACACAAGATCGGGCCTCCGGCTGCGTTCGCGAACCGCACTGATGGTCACTCGAGGATCGTCGACCGAGTGATCGTCGATGCGGAACAGGACGGTCCCGGCCGACATGGAGCGGGAGCATGACGGTTCGACGCGGCACCGTTGGGTCGCGGGCGTGCTTGAGCAGTTGCTGGCGGAGCCGCACGAGGGACCTGCGCACCCGCCGGAGTCCTTCTCCAGGGTGATACCTGCGGCACATCGGAACGAACACCGTCTCGGTGCCGGCCAAGAACCCACATCGTCCCCTGAGCGCCGCCGGGATGCAGCGACGTGCGGCTCTTGCTGCGTTTTTGGACACGTGCAGTGAGGACGCGCTCATCGAGCAGGTGCAGTCGTTGGCTGGGGGCGGGCGCTCTCGTGGATCACGAGAGCGCGCAGAAACGTGCGCGATTACGAAAGGCTCATCTCCCGCGGTGAGGACCACATCACCGGAGGCGGCACCCGGGCGGTTCCGTACCGGTGACCTCGGGCCTGCTGGCGATGCGGGGCTGGCTGCTCGCCGAGCAGATCACCGTGGTCGGCATGGAGGCCACCGGCGTGTACTGGAAGCCGGCCCTCGGCAGCAACGACTCCCCGATCGAAGGCGTCGCGAACCGGAGGCCATTCTGACTACCCGTCAGGCCGCTACGCTCGAGACAGGCGCCGTGATCAGTGGAATTGGAGAACCGCAACTGGAGTACCAGGGGGACGGGTTCTCCTGCGCGAGGGTCGGGGCCGATGACACGGAGGGGCCATCGGTCGGGGAGTTCCCCGGTGGCGCAAAGGCGCCATGGCGCAAGAGCGACGGCGTCGGCCTCTTTAGCGAGGAGAAGCCCGGCAAGAGTATCGGGGTCCACTCTTGGCAGCGCTTGAGGAGTCGTCTTGCCCAAGATTCTCGTCCCCCGGTCCGGGCCGATCGCGCTCATCGTGGTCGCCGCCCTGGCGCTCGGGGTCATGCCGGCCACCGCCGCGATATCCGCGGACCCGGCCGGCCGTGTGCAGCCCACCGCCGCCCACCAGGCACCCGGAGGCGCCGGCACACACACCGTCACCCTGATCACCGGCGACAAGGTGACGATCGGCACCGCCGCCGACGGCACCGCCGTCCGGTCCTTCAAGGGCGTCAACGGAACCACCACAGGTTTCCACCGCGCCGTCGTCGACGGAGCCGACTACGTCTATCCCGACGCCGTACTGCCGTACGTCACCGCCGGGAAGCTGGACAAGCAGCTGTTCAACGTCACCCAGCTGATCGCCGACGGTTACGACGACGCGCACACCACCCGGCTGCCGCTGATCGTCCGTTACACCGACGCCGCCGCGCGGTCCCGGACCCAGCCGAAGATGGCCGGCTCGACCGTCGTCCGCCGCCTGGACAGCATCCAGGGCGCGGCTGTCACGCAGAACCGCGCGCAGGCCGAGGCGTTCTGGTCCGCACTCACCGGTGGATCCGGCGCGGCCGCCCGGTCGGCGCACCCCGCCTTCGCGGGCGGTGTCGCCAAGGTCTGGCTCGACGGCAAGGTGAAGGCCGCCCTGGCCGACTCGACCGCCCAGATCGGCGCGGAGAAGGTCTGGGCGGAGGGCGACACCGGCAAGGACGTGAAGGTCGCGGTGCTCGACACGGGTGTGGACACCGAACACCCTGACCTTGCCGGGCAGGTGGACGCCACCGCCAGCTTCATCCCGGAAGAGCCGGAGATCACCGACTTCCACGGGCACGGCACCCACACTGCGTCGACGGTCGCGGGGACCGGCAGCGCCTCCGACGGCAAGGAGCGGGGTGTCGCCCCCGGCGCTCGGCTGGAGATCGGCAAGGTGCTCAACGGCCGTGGCAGCGGCCAGGAGTCGTGGATCATCGCGGGCATGGAGTGGGCCGCGCGGGACCGGCAGGCCAAGATCGTCAGCATGAGCCTGGGCGGCGGTGGCGACGCCACCGATCCGATGAGCCAGGCGGTCGACGAGCTCAGCCGCGAGACCGGCGCGCTGTTCGTCATCGCGGCGGGCAACGAAGGCCCGCAGTCCATCGGCAGCCCCGGCGCCGCGGACTTGGCGCTGACCGTCGGTGCCGTGGACTCCTCGGACCACCTCGCCGGCTTCTCCAGCACGGGCCCCCGCGGCACAGACGCCGGGCTGAAGCCCGAGATCACCGCACCGGGCGTCGACATCCTGGCGGCCCGCTCCCAGTACGGGGAGGGCTCCGGGTACTACACGACGATGAGCGGCACGTCCATGGCGACGCCGCACGTCGCGGGCGCCGCCGCGCTGCTGGCCGCCGCCCACCCCGACTGGACCGGCCAGCAGCTGAAGGAGGCGCTGGTCAGCAGCGCCAAGGCCACGCCGTCGTACACCCCCTACGAGGCAGGCAGCGGCCGGGTCGACGCCCTGGCGGCGGCGCACAGCACGGTCTTCGCGACAGCGAGCGCCTTCTCCGGCTTCCACCCGTGGCCCCAGAATCCCGGTGGGACCGACGTCCGGAAGGTGACCTACACCAACACCGGCGACGCTCCGGTCACTCTGGACCTGGCGATCGACTCCACCGCCCCGGCGGGGCTGTTCACCCTCTCCGACAGCCGGGTGACCGTTCCCGCGCACGACACCGCGGTGGTCTCCCTGACCGCGGACCTGGACCGGCTGTCGGCAGGCCAGGCGATCAGCGGCGTGATCACCGGTACGGACGACAGCGGCGTGGTCCGTGCCCGCACCCTGATCGGCGTCGCCAAGGAGGAGCAGCGGCAGAACCTGACCATCGTCGCGAAGGACCGGCTGGGCCGGCCGCTCTCGGGCCACGCCGTCGTCATCTCGGAGCACACTCTGACGGCGGTCGAGCTCGACGGCTCCGGCACCGGCACGACGCGGCTGCCCGCCGGCGACTACAGCGGATGGCTCATCTCTGACGTACAGGGTGCCAACGGGCCCCACTCGCGGGGTATGGCGCTGCTCGGCTTCACCGACGTGACGCTGGATCAGGACCGCACCGTCACCCTGGACGGGCGGAAGGCCCGCCAGATCCTGGCGCGCGTGCCGAAGCAGGGCACTCCTGTCGCGCCGCGGCTGGACGTACGGCGGACGTGGGCCGACGGCTCCTTCGAGACCTCCATGCTGCCCGACCCCTCGTACGACAGCCTCTGGGCGCTGCCGACCGGCAAGAAGGTCACCGACGGTGAGTTCGAGGTCGGCGCCCGCTTCCGCCTCGAGCAGCCTGCGCTGACCGTGGGCACGCGGACGGAGGAATTCGCCGACCCGCTCGTCAAGCGCGCGGCCACGCCGCTGCCGGCCGGCACCCGGACCCTGACCGCGGTCTACTCCGGTGACGGTTCCGCCGGGGAGCTCGCCCGGCACAGTGTGCGGGGCAAGGCCGTGGTGGTGCGGGGCAGCAACTCCGCCGGGATCCAAGCGCAGGCGGAAGCCGCCGCGGCAGCGGGCGCGCAGGTGCTGCTGGTCGTCAACGACGGTATCGGCCGCATGCAACCCTGGGACGAGACGGCCTGGAGCCCCGAGAGCCCGGCTCCGCTGACGGTGGCGACCCTCAACGCCGACCAGGGCGCCGACCTGATTGCCGCGCTTCAGCGGGGCGATGACAAGCTGAAGGTCACCTCGCACCCCACCACCGACTACCTCTACGACGTGGTCCACCACTGGTCCGGCGCGGTCCCCGCGGACCCGACCTGGCGTGTGGAGCGGAGCGACCTCGGCCGGGTGAACGTCTCGTTCCGCAACTACCGGCCGGGCAAGGCGATGGAGTTCCGTACCGACGTCTGGCGCGGCTGGACGGTCTCCAACCAGGTGACGGCCCCCGCCCAGGGGGAGCGCACCGACTGGGTCACCGCCGACGCGGAATGGGTCGAGGACGCGATTATCGCTTCCGAGACCATGCAACACTCGATCGGCGTCCTGCACTACCCGGCCGGGAAGACCGCCGAGGTTCGCTGGTTCGGACCGATCCAACGGCCCCGGATGGGTCCGATGGGCTATCAGCCGGTGCGCTACCTCGACGGGATGTACATCACCGCGCCCAGCTGGGGTGACTCCGGCAGCGGCCACGTCGGCCAGGCGCACGGCAACTCCGCCGTCAAGGACTGGATGTCGCTCTACCAGGGAGACCGGCAGCTCAACTGGGGCAACAACGAGTGGCTTGCGGTCACCGGGCTCGCCCCCGAGCGGCTGCCCTACCGCCTGGTGCTCGACAACGACCGGGGGTCCTGGGCCAACCCGTACTCCCGGCACACCCTGACCGAGTGGAACTTCACCTCCGCCGCCGGCGGAGCCGACGCGGCCGACGCCCTGCCGCTGATCCAGCTCGACTACGGGGTCGACACCGACAGGGCCGGCCGGGCCGACCGGCGCACCACACTGACGGTGACCCCCTCGCACCTGCCCGGCACAACGGCCGCCATCGGGAAGCCCTCCCTCGAGGTCTCCTACGACGACGGCAAGACCTGGCAGCGGGCCGACCTGACCCGCGACGGTGCCGGATGGCGGACGGGCCTGCACGCGCCCAAGTCCGCCGGCTTCGCCACCCTCCGGGTCACCGCCCGGGACAGCGCCGGCAACGACGTCTCGCAGACCATCACCCGGGCCTTCGGCCTGCGCTGACGTCATCTCACACAGCACCAAGCACGGGCGGGGCCGCAGCCGGCGGTCCCGCCCGTCGGCGCCCTGGGTGAGCTGGTGCACCCGGGTCGGCGCCGAGAGCGCGGGACTCGTTGTGATCTTGGAAGGCCCCGAGATAGTGACCGAGGCAGCTCGAGGCTATCGGTGAGGCAGCCGACGAGGTCGGCGCTCAGCTCGCCTCTCTTGCCGCTGGCGACCCCTGATCGCGCCGCTTGCCTATGACATGTCTGACTGAAGTGTCTCGATCACACGGTGTCGGACGTTGGGCCTTCGGGACGGCGAAACGACCGTCGCCTCGACCGCGGCGGCGACCGGCAGGCCAACGCCGCGCTCCACCGCATCGTGTTCACCCGCCTGCCCGTCGACGCGCGTACCCAGGACTACTACGAGCGCCGCATCCAGGAGGGCAAGACCCGGCGCGAAATCGTGCGTTGCCCTCAAACGCTACGCGGCCCGGGAGGTCTTCCACCTGGCAAACAGCTACAGTCGGCACCCTGCTGATAGGGGCTGTTGTGGCAGATGAGAGGCTCGGACGGACCGTCCGTGGGCGTCCGGTCCTGGACGGGCAGTCAGAACGCGCCCCGTTCCTGTCTGCTCACGGTCGCCGTCGACTGCTGCCCCTCCGGTGAGCACCGTGTCCTGGCGCGAGTCCCCTACCGCGAAGCCGCCGAGCGGTTTCGCTTCTGGCTGGCCGAGACGGCCCCCGCCGTGGCCGCCGCGGCCGGCCCCGACCGCCTGGACGGCCTCCCCGCCCAGTCCCGGCCCGTCATCGCGGACACCAGCGGCGAGGAGCTAGAACTGTTTTGAGCGGGCACCGGAACCCGGGGGGCTCAGACAGCTTCTCAGGCCGGCTCAGGTGCGTATTCAAGTCCCACGTGGATGGCCTTGTTGAACGCCCACTGGCACTCGGTGAGTTCGCCGCCTCGCGGCTTCTTTGACAGCGACGGAAGCCGGGCCGGGGTTCTCATGGCTCAGGTCGGGCAGGTGACCGACTGCAAAAACCGGGCCCCTGGTTCGAGCCGCGTGGGCCCTGCGCCGCTCGAACAGCCGATCCCTCCCCGTCCACTGCGTGTGTTGAAGTGACGGCGGCAGCTGACCTGCAGCCCGGAGGCATCAACGGAGCGACAAAGAACCATACTTGACATGCGGGGACAGCCCGTGATGGCTCGGCAGCGGGAGAGGCAGCAGCACGGTGAGCAGCGGCAGCAAGGGGCTGGGGAAGGTCGAGGTACGGCTGAAGTGGGACCCGAGTCCCTTGGGTCAGCCGCCTCATCACCTCGACATCATCGCGGCGACCTACTCGGCGGAAGCGCCGTGCGGGCGGCCGGTCTACATCGTCCACTACGACAGCCGCTCGCCGGACGGCACCATCAACATGAGCCGGCACAGCCAGACCGGTCAGGGCTTCGGCTACGTCGAGGCGATGACTTTGGAACTCGACCGCCTCGCCCCCTCCTTCGCCCGCGTGGTCGTAGGGGTGGCGATCCACCAGAGCAGCGGGCCCAAGACCTTCGGTGACCTGTCGAACGCCGGAGTCCTCGTCGTCGAGGGGTACACGGATTTACTGAAGGACGACTTCGCGCAGATCGCCGGATCAACCGCCGGCACCGTCGTGGAGTTCACCAGGGACGGTTCCGGAGTCTGGGAGTTCCACGAAATGGTCCGCGGGTTCGACAGCGACCCGGTGGCCTTCAGTGTGGAGATGGGCTCGACCCCGTCGCTCTGAGGGGGGTGCCTCTATGTCTTTCGTCAAGCGAGGTGTGGGGTTCTGGGTTCGTAGAAGGTGCCGTCGCGGCGCCTTTCCTCTGGCCCGGCATTTGTCGTAGTAGGTGCGGGAGGCGGGATCGTGCAGGGCGGCGAACGCGGACAGGAACATCGCGCGTTTGAGTTGCCGGTTGCCGCCTCTGGGCGCGTGTTCGCCGTGGATCGAGGTTCCCGACGACCTGTGGTCGGGGCGAGGCCGGCGTAGGAGGCCAGGTGGGCGGCGGTGGGGAAGCTGGTGCCGTCGCCGACAGTGACCAGCAAGGTGGCGGCGGTCCTGACCGCGACCCCCGGAATCGAGGTCAGGACCGCGGAAAGAGGGTGAGCCTCCAGCAGTTGCCCGATCTGTGCTTCCAGGGCCCGGCGCTGTTCGTGGACGGCCGCGAGCGAGCGGGCCAGGGACGGGATCACGAGGTCGAGGGTGCCGGTTCCCGGGACCACCACGGTCTGCTCATCGAGTGCGTCGAAGACCTCGTCGATCAGCCGGATGGCCCTGCGCGGGGCCTTGGGGCGGATCACCTCGAGGAGCCTGCGGCGGCCGGCCTTTCGCAAGCTGGCCGGGGATCCGTGGCGTTCCAGGAGCCAGGTCACCGCGGGGTGGTCCAGGTGCGGGCCGAGGACGCGTTCCAGGCTGGGGTGGAACTGGGTGAGCAGGCCGCGTATCCGGTTGGAGGTGCGGGTGGCCTCGGCCGCCAGGTCCTGGTCGAAGCCCACCAGAACGGTCAGCTCGGCGGTGATCTCGTCGGTCAGCTGGAGCGAGCGCAGGGTGTGCGGCATGGTCCGGGCCGCGTCGGCGATCACCGCGGCATCCTTGGCGTCGGTCTTCGCCTCGCCCGGGTAGAGGTCGGCGATCCGCCGCATCGAGAGTACGGGCAGGTAGGCGACCTTGCAGTCGGCGTCCCGGGCGACGGTCAGGGGCAGGGCGCCGATGGAGGCGGGCTGGTCCACGATCACCAGCACGGTGCCGAACTTCGCGGCCTTGTCGAAGACGGCCCGCAGCTTGGGCTCGCTGTTGGGCAGCTGCTTGTCGAAGACTTTCTTGCCGGCCGGAGTCGGCCCATGCCCGTGGTGGGCGCTCTTGCCGACGTCCAGGCCGAGGAAGACGCCACGTCGTCGATGTCGTCCAACCCATCCTCCCGAGCGGGGTTCGTGCGGTGGACGCGGCCGAGAAGGCGGGACTCGCCCTCCGGACCCCCTGACGGCGCCGCACGCCACAGCGGCCCGCCGGTCTTCCCCGACGACGTGACGAACAGGAGCCGGAAACCGAGATGAGCATCTTCCGACGGGCCCGGAGCGGCCCCGGGCGCGTGAGCGTGCAGGGGGCGGCCGTACGCACCGGGCACGACAACACCGAAGGCGGTGGTGACGCCGTGCTGCTGGACGTGCGCGAGCCCTACGAGTGGCAGGCGGGCCATGCACCGCTAGCCGTGCACCTGCCGCTGTCCGCTCTGGCCGCCGGGGCGGGGCTGCCCGCTCGCGCGCAGGCGCGGCCCCTGGTCGTGATCTGCCGTTCCGGCAACCGTTCCCGGCAGGCCGCCGAACTGCTCGTCGCCCGTGGCTCGCAGGCCGTGGACGTGATCGGCGGGATGCGTGACCGGGCCGGAGCGGGGCTGCCGGTGGTGGATGCGCGCGGCCGCGGCCTGGCGCTCGGCGCGCTCGGGGGCGGCGGCAGCGTCCTGGCGGTCCCCGCGCTGATCTACCTGCTCGGCTTCAGCCAGGTCGGGGCGACGACCGCGAGTCTGGTCATCGTCCACGCTCACGTCGCTCACCGCGCTGGTCGCACACGCCCGCGACGGCAACGTGCGGTGGCGTACGGGACTGCTGTTCGCGGCGGCCGGGATCGGCCCTGCGATGCTCGGCGGCGCGCTCGCCGCCCGCATCCCGGAGGCCGTACTGACGGCGGGCTTCGCCGCGGTCGCGGGAGCGGCCGCCCTGCGCATGCTGCGCGCCCGTCCGGCCGCGGAGGATGCCGGAACGGTGCGGCCGGGGCGGGCCGCGGCGGCCGGTGCCGGCCTCGGCGCGGTCACCGGTGTCCTCGGCGTCGGCGGCGGCTTCCTGGCCGTACCGGCGCTGGTCGGTGTGCTGGGCACGCGGATGCGGAACGCGGTGGGCACCAGCCTGCTGGTCATCACCGTCAACTCACTGGCCGCGCCGGCGACCCGGGCCGGCACGGTCGAGAGGCTCGACTGGGCCGTCGTCGGCCCCTTCATCGGGGCTGCGATTCTCGGGGCCTGGGACGGCAAGCGACTGGCCGTGAAAGTCTCCGGGCACACGCTTCAGCGGGTCTTCGCCCTGGTGCTGCTGGTCGTGGCCGCGTTCATGCTGATCGACGCGGTCGCTTGAGGCGGCCACCGTGCATGATCACGCCAGGGACAGGAACAGCTTCTCCAGCCGGGCGCGCATCGCCTCCGGGTCCTCGCCGTTCTCGCGCCCGGCCTCCATGTCGGTCACGCACTGCTGCAGGCCCGTCGCGATGATCGCGAAACCGGCCCGGTCCAGCGCGCGCGAGGCGGCGGCGAGCTGCGTGACGACGTCCTCGCAGTCGCGTCCCTCCTCGATCATCCGGATCACTCCGGAGATCTGACCCTGCGCCCGGCGCAGGCGGTTCAGCACGGCCTTCAGGTCCGCACCCTCGAGCTCCAGTTCCACGATCACTCCTCGAAAAATACCCCTAGGGGTACTGTACGTCCCGGTTCGGGACGCCGTCGACCGAGCTCACCGTCATCGACGTCCGCACGCCCGCCGAGTACGCCACCGGTCACCTGCCGGGTGCCCTGAACAGGACGTCCTGGTCGTGTGCGCGTCCGGCGCCTGGGCCGCCGAGGGGCACGACCTGCACACACCGACGGCCCGCGACACGCGTGCCGGCTGGAGCATGGAACGCCAGGTCCGGTTCGCGGCCGGCGCCCTGGCACTCCTCGGCACAGTCCTGGGCCTGCTCGTGCATCCGGCCCTCCTGCTGATCTCGGCCGGCATCGCGGGCGGTCTGGTCTTCTCCGCCCTCACCAACACCTGCGGCATGGCGGCCGTCCTCGGCAAGCTGCCGCACAACCGCCCGCGCGCGACCGACCTGAACGCCGCGCTCACGGCTCTCCGCAGCCGCTGAACCCCTCGAGGTCCGGGGCACCCGCACCGACGCCGCGGGTGCCCTGAGCCCTCAGTTCGCTTCTGCCGAGCCCGCGGCGGCCTTCCGTCGCACGTCCTCCATGTCGACGGCCCGGATCCTGCCGATGAGCTCATCCAGAGCCTGCGGCGGCAGCGCGCCCGGCTGGGCGTACAGCACGGTCCGGTCACGGACGGCCATCAGGGTGGGGATGGAGGAGATCTGGAAGGCGCCGGCGAGTTCGGACTGTGCCTCGGTGTCGACCTTGCCGAAGACGATGTCCGGGTGGCGCTCGGCCGCCTTCTCGTAGACGGGGCCGAACGTCCGGCACGGTCCGCACCACGCGGCCCAGAAGTCGATCAGCACGATGTCGGAGCCGGTGACGGTCTCCTCGAAGTTGTCCTTGGTCAGTTCGACGGTCGGCATGGGATTCCCTCTCCTCTCAAGATACCGGGTGGGGTATCTTCGTCTGCTCGGTTCAACCGGTGTCGGCCCGGGTTTGTTCCAGGCAGACGGGCGGCAGCGGGAACCAGCGCATGCGCTCGAAGTCGGCCGGCAGCCCGGTGGGGCCGTCGTCCAGGTTGTCGGGACCGGCCGTCAGCACCGCACGGGCACGGGAGAGTTGACCGGCCAGTGCCTCCTCGCCCAGCCGGCGATGGCGGGGTGCGGGGGCGGTGATCCGCCCGTCGACGCCGAAGCGCACGTCGGTCAGCCGCAGCGGAGGGTCGACGGGGCCGTCTCGGTGGTGCCACTGTCCGGTGTGCGGGTCGAAGCGGTAGTCGGGAAGCAGTCGGTGCCCGTGCGTGGCGATCAGTTCGACGGCGTCGATGAGGTAGTCGCGGACGGTGTCGCTGATGAAGTAGTTGAAGTTGACGCGGGTCCAGCCGGGTTTGATGCCGTCGCAGCCGTGCACGACTTCGTCGAGCAGGGCGTGGGAGGTGGGGGCGTCGATGGCGAGCAGGCGGTGGCCGTAGGGGCCCGCGCAGGAGCAGCCGCCACGGGCCTGGATGCCGAACAGGTCGTTGAGCAGGGCGACGACGTAGTTGTGGTGCAGGTAGGCGCGTTCGCCGTGGCGGATGCGGAAGGAGACGATGGACAGTCGGCGGGCGTGGTGGTTGCCGAGGACCTGGAGGCCGGGGTTGCGCTCCCAGGCCGCGAGGGCCTGGCGCCAGTGGCGTTCCTCGGCTGCCTGAATGGTGTCGGTGCCGACCGCCTGCTTCAGAGCGAAGACGAGCCCGGCCCGGATGGATTCGGTGATCGCCGGGGTGCCGCCCTCCTCGCGGGCCACCGGATCGTCGAGGTAGCGGTGGCCGAGGGGATCGACGAAGGCGACCGTGCCGCCGCCGGGGGCGGTGGGCACCGGGTTGCGCACCAGCTCGCGCCGCACGACGAGCACTCCCGGGGTCTGCGGCCCGCCGACGAACTTGTGCGGGGACAGGAACAGCGCGTCCTTGTGGTCCCCGGCGCCCGGAGCGCTCTGAGCCACTCGGATCGGGATGTACGGTGCCGCCGCCGCGTAGTCCCAGAAGGACAGCGCGCCGTACGTGTGCAGCAGACGCGCGATGCGGTCGGTGTCGGTGAGGATGCCGGTGACGTTGGAGGCCGCGGAGAAGCTGCCGATCAGCAGCGGGCGGTCGGCGTATCGCCGCAGCCCCGCCTCCAGCCGTGCGAGGTCGATGTGGCCGTCCGCGTCCTCGTCGACCACCACGACGTCGGCGATGGACTCCCGCCACGGCAACTCGTTGGAGTGGTGTTCGTAGGGGCCCACGAACACCACAGGCCGCTCGGCCGACGGCGGCCGGTCCGGGCGGCGCAGTTCCAGAATGCCGACCAGCTTGTTCACTGCCGCGGTGGCGCCGGAGCCGCAGAAGATCACCAGGTCGTCCTCGGTGCCGCCGACCGCGTCGCGGATGATCCGTCGGGCGTCCTCGCGCAGCCGGGTCGTCTGCAGGCCGGTGCTGGAGCTCTCCGTGTGGGTGTTGCCGTAGCGGGGCAGCACCTGCTCGCGGACGAAGTCCTCGACGAAGTCGAGGGAGCGGCCGGAGGCGGTGTAGTCGGCGTAGACGATCCGCTTCGGGCCGTACGGTCCGTCCAGGACCTCGTCGTCGCCGATCAGGCCGCCGCGGATGCGGTCCAGCAGTGCCGACACGGCCGGCAGGAAGGCCGTACTCATGGTTCCAGCTCGATGTCGGTCTCGGGCGGCTGGTGGAGGGTGTTGTGGACGGTGCAGTGCGAGGCCACGGCCAGCAGGGCCGCCCGCTGTTGCTCGGACAGTGCCGGCGGTGGAACGACCACGAGGCGCAGGGAGGCGACACGCGCGGGGCGGTCGGTGGCCATGGTGAACTCCGTGCGAACGCGCAGGCCGGCGCGAGGCAGGCCGTGCCGGTGGAGGTAGCGGCCCGCGTAGAAGGCCACGCAGGTGGCGAGTGAGGCCGCGAAGAGCTCGGTGGGGGTGGGTGCGGTGTCCGTGCCGCCCGCCTCGGCGGGCTGGTCGACGTGGAGGCGGTGCCCGCGGACGTCCACCGTGTAGGCGTCCCCGTCGACGTGGATGACCTCGAGACGGTGCACGTCCAGGGGGCGCGGGTGGTTCGTGCTGAGGGGTTGCGGTGTGCTACCGGTCATGGCCGGGCGCCCTTCTCGCTGGTGTCGGCTGCTCCGGATTCCAGTCGACCACTGAGTGCGGGGGCGGGGTGAGGGCCGACGGGGTGCGCCGGGGACCGCTCGGCCCTCGTGCCTGGTTGCGCGGCGATATACCCTGCCGGGTATTCTATCAGGGCGTTCATGGTGGGCAAATCGGTCCTGGGGCCGGTTGGCCCGGCCGAAGTCATACCCCGGCGGGTACACGACTGGGGACCAGCGGCCCCTGCCCGGCTGTCATCTCCCGCACGACAGTGGGGCCATGGGCAAACACATCGTGATTCTCGGAGGCGGAACCGCCGGAACCATGACGGCCAACCGTCTGTGTCGCACGTACGCCGAGCGGGATCTGCGGGTCACGGTCGTCGACCAGGACGACGACCACCTCTACCAGCCCGGCCTGCTGTTCGTGCCGTTCGGGCTCGCCCAGCCGCATCACCTCGTCCGTTCCCGTCCACGGCAACTGGACGCGGCCGTCGACTACAAGCAGGCGCGGATCGAAGGGGTCGACCTGGACGCGCGGGCGGTGCACCTCGCCGGTGGCATCCGGCTGCCGTACGACGTCCTCGTGGTCGCCTCCGGAGCGACGCTGCTGCCGGAGGAGACCGAGGGGCTGACCGGTCCCGGCTGGGGCGAGAAGGTCTTCACCTTCTACGACCTGCCCGGCGCGGCCGGCCTGCACGACGCGCTGGAGCGCTTCGACGGCGGCCGGGTGGTGATCGACGTGGCCGACCTGCCCGTCAAGTGCCCGGTCGCACCCCTGGAGTTCGCGTTCCTCGCCGACTGGTACTTCCAGCGGCGAGGCATCAGGGACAAGGTTCAGCTCACCTATGTCACCCCGCTGGACGGGGCGTTCACCAAGCCGGTGGCGGCGAAGGCGCTGGGCGGGCTGCTGAAGGAGAAGGGTATCGAGCTGGTCACCGAGTTCACGCTCGGTGAGGTCGACGGGGCCGGCGGCCGACTGGTGTCGTACGACGAACGGGAGGTGCCGTTCGACCTGGCGGTCGTCGTCCCGCTGCACGGCGGCGCGCAGTACGTGGGCCGTTCCGAGGGCCTGGGTGACGAGCTCGGCTTCGTGCCCGTCGATCCGCACACGCTGCAACACCCGGGCCGTCCGGAGGTGTTCGCGATCGGCGACGCAGCGGGTCTGCCGGCGTCGAAGGCGGGTTCGGTGGCGCACTTCGAGGGTGAGGTGCTGGTGCACAACATCGGCCGCTTCCTGGCCGGGCGGTCGCTGGACGCCTCCTTCGACGGGCACGCCAACTGTTTCGTCGAGACCGGCTTCCACAAGGCGCTGCTGATCGACTTCAACTACGACACCGAGCCGCTGCCCGGTCACTTCCCGGGTCCGGTCGGGCTGCCGCTGCTGAAGGAGTCGCACGCCGCCCATCTCGGCAAGCTCGCCTTCGAGTGGCTGTACTGGCACAGCCTGCTGCCCGGCAGGGAGCTTCCCGGCATCGGCTCGGCGATGCCCGAGCACGGCAAGCACCACGTCAACGCCTGAACCAAAGGAGCACCGTCATGCCCACCGCCACCTACGCCGGCACCTCCGTCCCGGTCGACGAGGAAGGCTTCTTCACCGACCCCGGACGGTGGACCGAGCCCATGGCCGAACAGATCGCCAAGGAACTCGGCATCGACACTTTGACCGACCGGCACTGGACGGTCATCCGCTTCATGCGCGCCCAGTACGCGGAGAAGGGCACCGGCCCCACCGTGCGCGTCCTCGGCAAGACCTCCGGCGTCAGCGTCAAGGAGCTCTACCAGCTCTTCCCCAAGGGTCCGGCGAAGGCGGCCGCGAAGATCGCCGGCATCCCCAAGCCTCGCGGCTGCATCTGAGAAGGAGAGGGCCCGCCATGGCTGACACCGCCACCATCGAGAAGGTTTCGATCATCGTCTCCAAGGGATCCCTGGAGGGGATCTACCCGGCCCTGATCATGGCCAACGGCGCCCGCGCCGAGGGCATCGAGGCCGACCTGTTCTTCACCTTCTTCGGACTGGACGCGGTCACGAAGAAGCACTGGGAGCACATCAAGCTGGCCACGGTCGGCAACCCGGGCCTGCACCTGCCCACCCTGCTGGGCGGCATGCCCGGCGTCCCGGACCTGGTCACCCGCTACATGGAACGCAAGATGGACAGGCTCGACATCCCGCCGATCCCCGAGTTCATCGAGATGATCTCCGACACCGGCGCCGGCATCTACGCCTGCAAGGCGTCCGTCGATCTGTTCGAGCTCGACAAGGACGACCTGGTCGACCAGGTCCAGGGCGTCATCACGGTCGGCGAGTTCTACGAGCACGCGGCCGGCGGCCAGATCATCTACACCTGAGATGAGCAGCACAGGTGCCGGGTGCGGCCTGCCGGACGGGATACGACGTGTGCTGGCGGTGCTCGCCCATCCCGACGCCGAGTCGTTCGGCCTGGGCGGCCTGCTCACCTTGCTGTCCGGCTCCGGTGTGCCCACGGCCGTGCTCCGCTTCACCCATGGTGAGTCGTCCACGCCGCACAGCAGGCATGGCGACCTGCGAATCGTGCGGTCGGGTGAACTCGCCTGCGCCGCAAGGGAACTGGGCGTCGAGCGCGTGGAACTGGGCGGTTACCCGGACGGAGCTCTCGACAGCGTCCCGTGCCCCGGCTCGCCGCGGAGGTGACCCGCCTCATCGGCGAGCAGCGCCCCGCGCACCTGCTCATGTTCGACACAGGTGGCATCACCGGGCACCGGGACCATCAACGCGCCACGAGCGCCGTGCTGTTCGCCGCCCGCCGAGCGGGTGTCGCCGTCGTGGCGTGGACCCTGCCGTGGTGCCTGGCGGAACAGTTGAACGCCGAGTTCGGTACATCCTTCCTCGGACGTGACCCGTCCGAGTGCCGCCAGTCAGTCGCTCGTCAACCCGGCGCTCCGGAGGCGTCTGGAACTCCTGGGCCACCGGGAGTACTTGCACGTGCCGTAGTGACGCGAACGCACGCTTGAGTCAAGGCGAGGGGGCGTCCTTGCACGTCGGGCCGACGGGCTCGGTGCCGTGCTCGGCCAGGCCGGCGTGCAGGAGGAGCAGGCGGGCCAGGTCACGTGCCTCGCCAGGGGTGAGTGCCGCCCACACGCCCGGCTCGCCGCCCTGGTCTCGGCCCACGTCCAGGGCGACCCGGCTGATGGGCTGCTCGGCGGGCGCCAGCCGCAGGCACCGCACGGCGATCCTGCGCCCACAGGTGGTCACGAAGCCGTTGTCCTCGCTCGTCGGGGGCCGGTCACGTCCTGCCGTCGCCATCGTCCTCACGCTCCTCGGCTGAACCGGTAACAGTCCCCAGCGGATGTCGACCGCGATTTGAATACCCGGAGGGGTATTAGTGACAGCGTCACGCAAGGCCGCATTGTTCCCTTCGCGCACAGGCAGCCGTTCCCTGGCGATACGGGTGACCCGGCGGAGTGCCGCGCAAGAGGCGAAGGGGGAGCAGGCGGTGCCCTCCGGCCCTCTGTGGGCCCCGGCCGCATGAATACCGTAGGGGGTATCCGAATCCGTGATCGTCCGGGAGGGATCCTTCGATGACCGTCTCCGACCAGTCCCAGCCGAACCCGCCTGCCCACGCCGGCCTGCCGCTCATCGGCGACCCGGCACCGGACTTCCAGGCCGAATCCACCTACGGGCCCGTCCGGTTGTCCGACTACGCGGGCCGGTGGCTGGTGCTCTTCAGTCACCCTGCGGACTTCACCCCGGTCTGCACCACCGAGTTCGTCGCCTTCACCGAACTCGCCGACGAGTTCGCCGCCCGCGACGCCGCCCTGCTGGGCAACTCCGTGGACTCCGTCCACAGCCACCTCGCGTGGACCCGCGCGATCGAGGAGAGGCTGGGCGTGCGTATCCCGTTCCCGATCATCGCCGACCTGGACATGCGCGTCTCACGTGCCTACGGCATGCTCCACCCGAACACCTCGGGGACCGCCGCCGTACGGGCCGTCTTCGTCATCGACCCGGAGCAGACCGTCCGGGCGGTGCTCTACTACCCGATGAACGCCGGACGCATGATCCCCGAGATCCTGCGACTCCTCGACGCCCTGCAGACCTCCGACCGCGACGGCGTCTCCTGCCCGGCCAACTGGCACCAGGGCGAGGATGTCGTCCTGGGCGCCCCGCGCACCCAGGCGGAACTGGAGGCCCGGTTGGCCGACGGCAGCGTCAAGCTCACCGACTGGTATCTGGCGACGAAGCCCGGCACGTCGGCCTGACCCGCACCGGCCGGGGTCATCTCCGTACGGCGTGGACGAGGGCGTCGAGGGCCGTGCGGCTGTTGCCCTCGGCGTCGGTCACCGGCCGGGTGACGGTCTCGGCTCGCAGGATGCCGGCGTATGACCGCCACAGGTCGGCCACCTGCTCAGGCGTGTACAGCACGCGCGGATCCTGCGGCCCGCCGTGGCCATGCTCGGGGTTCGCCGCGTGATGGCCGACGAGCAGCAGTGTCCCGCCCTCGCGCACGGCGGTGCCGGTCCGGGTCAGTACCTCGGTCATCTCCGGCCACGGCAGATGCAGATATGCGATCAGGGCCAGGTCGTACGTCGCCTCCGGGGGCGCCCAGAGAGTGAGATCGGCGTGGACGGTACGCAGCCGCACACTCCGTTTTGCGGCCAGCCGCTCGGCCTTCTCCAGCGCTACGGCGGAGAAGTCGACGGCGTCCACCTCCCAGCCTCGCTCTGCGAGCCAGACGGCGTTGCGTCCTTCCCCGGCGGCGAGGTCGACCGCTCGCCCGGACGGCTCCAGACCGGCCAGTTCCTCGGCGACGAAGCGGTTGGGCTCGGCCTTCCAGACCAGTTCGCTGCCGCGGTACCGCTCGTCCCAGCCCGCTGCGTCCATCGTGTGCACCTCATTCCTGTGCGTGGGTTGAATCCTCGCCCGTGCTGTCGCCGTCGTCCTGGTCCTCTGGATTGTCCCCGGCGAGCAGATACGGGTAGGGGCAGGTGCTGGGGTCCGGGGCAATGCAGGCGTTGCAGGGGCGGGACCGGTCGAGAACGCACTTCGGGGTCGGTCTCATGGCTCACCGCCTGCCTCGCCCCGCGTGACGACGCGGCGGGACAACTGCTCCGCGGCGCGTTTGAAGGCCAGAACCGGTACGTAGTGCTGTACGCGGGCGTCGGCGAAGAGCGCGAACGCCTCCGCCGTCGCCGTCGCCAGTGTCTCGGACGGGATGTCCGGGAACCGGCGCATGAGCCGAGCCCGGACGTCCTCGCGGGCGCGTTGCTCCGCTGCTGGTGTCCGCGGGCCGGCCGGTCGGGTGTCGGGGCAGTGGCTGCCCGGCTGGACGGACCGGTCGGTGACGATGGCGCGGGAGATCACCTTGTACCCCCTGAGATGGGATTACGGGGTCCGGGTCAGGCGAGCGTCAGGAACAGTTTCTCCAGTTCGGCCTCGCTCAGCGGCGGGACGTGCCCTCGCTGCTGTTCGGTGAGGCACTGGCGAATGCCGTCCGCGACGATCTTGAAGCCGGCCCGGTCCAGTGCGTGGGTGACCGCGGCCAGCTGGGTGACGACGTCCTTGCGGTCGCGGTCCGCCTCGATCATGGCGATGACCGCGGCCAGCTGTCCCTTGGCCCGCCGCAGCCGAACGAGCACTTCGGCCCACGAGTCCGTTTCCTCGCCCATGGCTTTCACCTCCTCGCCTCACGGGCGGGTGGCGAGGCGGTCCGGGCTTCCGTCGCCCGGCACGGCCGGGGCGTCGTTCGTCTGCTCCGGCGTTTGTCCGGAGCGCCTCAGCATGTACCAGCTGACCCCGACTCCCGCCGCCGCGGCCACGGAGGCCCAGGTCCAGGGGCTGGTGAGCAGGGTGTGGCGCAGACCCGTGGCGGTCTGCCGGCCGAGGACGAAGACGCCCATGACGGCGACGAACCAGCCGAAGGACTTGCGCAGCGCGTCCTGCGGGATGCGCCCGGCGAGCAGGCCGCCGAGGAGGCTGCCGACGACGGCACTCGCCGTGACGAGGGCGGCGAGGCCCCAGTCGATGTGCACGGCGGCGAGGTAGCCGGCCAGGCCGGCGAAGGACTTCATGGAGATGACCAGCAGTGAGGTGCCGACGGCGACGGTCATCGGCAGTCCGCCGAGCAGGGCGAGCGCGGGGACGACGAGGAAGCCTCCGCCGGCGCCGACCAGTCCGGTGACCAGGCCCACGACGATGCCGTCGAGCAGGACGTGGAGGACGGGGAGTTCGTGGTGGACCTTCTTCGGCGCCTGGCGGCGGCCGCGGATCATGGCGGCGGCGGTGGCGATCATCATGAGGGCGAACGCGATGAGCAGGACCGTGCCGGGGATGAACTCGGCCAGTCGTCCGCCCGCGTAGGCGCCGGTCATGCCGGCGAGGCCGAACAGCAGTCCGGTGCGCCAGCGGACGCGTCCGGCGCGGGCGTGGGAGACGACGCCGGCGGCGCTGGTGACGCCGACGACGAACAGGGAGGTGGCGATGGCCTCCTTGGTCCCCATGCCGGCCAGGTAGATCAGGATGGGCACGGTCAGGATGGATCCGCCTCCGCCCAGGACGCCGAGGCTGACGCCGATGAGCAGGGACGCGGCGATGACGACGGCGATCACGGCGCGTCCCGCAGGGCGGCGACGATCGTGTCGAGGTCGGTGCGCGGGCCGCGGTTGTAGGGCAGCTTCGACAGCAGCATGCCCATCGCGCAGGTGTTGGTGAGGGCGGCGACGGCCAGCCCGGCACCGACGGCGGTGCCGATCAGGTGCAGTCCGGGCACGAACAGTCCCGCGACGCCGGTCACCATAACCAGGGTTCCGGCGACGAGGCGGACCTGGCGCTCCAGGTCCCAGCGTTCGGGGCCGCGGGTGAGCGGGCCGCCGGCGGTCTCCCAGGCCATGACGCCGCCGTCGAGGACGCGCAGGTTGGGCAGTCCGGCCTCGGCGAGGGCCTGTTCGGCCTGGGTGGCGCGGGCGCCGGAGCGGCAGATGAGGATGACGTCCTCGTCGAGGTGGTGGCGCAGTTCGGCGCGGTGCTCGCGGAGCGTGTCGAGGGGGACGTTGTAGGAGCCGGGGATGTGGGCGGTGCGGAACTCGCCGGTAGTGCGTACGTCCAGCAGGCGAGGGCCCTCTCCGTGCTGGGTGAGGTCGCGCAACGCGGCGGGATCGAGGCGTGGTTTGTCGGCATGGATGGTCATCGATCGGTTCCTTGGTGTGTTCGAAGCGGTTGGGGGGCGGGCGGCGGCCGATTCCCGTGACCGCCGCCCGGAGTGCGGAGTGTGGAGTGCGGTGGATCAGACGTCGGCGGATGCGGGCAGGGCGAGCCAGGCGCCGTAGCCGCCGAGGAGGTCGGAGACGTCGGTGCGGCCCTTGTGGCGCAGCAGGCTGGCGGCGATGGAGGAGCGGTGGCCGCCCGCGCAGTGCACGACCAGGGGGCGGTCGGCGGGGATCTCGTCGATGCGGCGGGCGAGTTCGGCGAGCGGGATGTGCAGCGAGCCTTCGATGAAGCCCTCTTCGCGTTCGGCGGTGTTGCGCACGTCGAGCACCAGCGGGGGTGCGTCGCCGTCGAGGAGTCGGCGCAGTTCGTCGGCGGTCAGGCGGCTGGCCTGTTCCATCTCGTCGGCCAGGGCGGGGAAGGCGCCCTCGGGTTCGCGCAGGTAGCCGCCGACCTTGTCGAAGCCGATCCGGGCGAGGCGGGTGACGACCTCTTCCTCCCGGTCCTGGGGCGCGATGACGACGACATCCTGTTCGGGGGCGACGACCATGCCGGCCTGCTCGGCGAAGCGGCCGTCGGCGGGCACGTTGACCGAGCCGCGCAGATACCCGGGCGCGAAGTCCTGCGGGGAACGGGCGTCGACCACGACCGCCCCCGCCGCGCGCCGCTCCAGGAACTCCTCCACCGACAGCGGGCGGGGTGCGGAGGCCGCGTCGAACAGGCCGTGCTCCTTGCGGTTGAGGATGGCGTCGTAGACGAAGTACGCGGGTGCGGAAGGCTGCCCCTCCGTGACCAGCGACACGAACTTCTCCTCGCTCATGGGCCGGCAGGCGTAGTTGGTGGCGCGCTGTTCACCGATGGTGGACTGGCGCTGGGTGGAGAGGTTCTTGCCGCAGGCGGAGCCGGCGCCGTGGGCGGGGAAGACGCGGACCGCGTCCGGGAGGTCCATCAGCTTGTGCTGGACGGTGTTGTACAGCATCTTGCCGAGTTCGTCGGCGGTTACGCCGATGGAGGCGAGCAGGTCGGGGCGGCCGACGTCGCCGATGAACAGCGCGTCGCCGGTGAGGACGCCGTAGGGGACGGCGTCGTCGGCGTGCTCGTACACCAGGACGCTGATCGACTCCGGGGTGTGGCCCGGGGTCTCGAGGATCTGCAGCTGGACGTCGCCGAGGCTGATGCGCTCGCCGTCGGTGAGCTTGCGGATGGGGTATTCGGCCTCGGCGCGCTGCCCGTAGCCGATCCAGGCTCCGGTGCGGTCGGCGAGTTCGAGGTGGCCGGCGAGGAAGTCGGCATGGAAGTGGGTGTTGACGACGGCCTCGATGGTGAAGCCGTGGCCCTGGGCGTCGGTGAGGTATTCGGAGACGTCGCGGCGCGGGTCGACGACGACGGCCCTGCCGGTGGACTCGTCGGCGATCATGTAGGACGCCTGGGAGAGGCAGTCGAGGTAGTACTGGGCGAAGAACATGTTGGGTGACCTCCGTGTCGGAAGGGTTGTATTACCCCCGGGGGTATGTAGGTGGGTCTGGTCCGCCCTTGTCGAAGGGTGGGAGGGGTGGTCGGCCCGGGTCGGGGGATGCCCGGGCCGACCGGTCAGAGGCGGCCGGTGAGCATGCCGTGCCAGTACACCGGCGGCAGCCCGTACCGCTTGAACAGCCACATCGTGCGCCGCTCCTTGAAGGGATCGAGCAGCGGGAACGTGGGCGTGGGCTTGAGGTCGTAGTCGAACTCGGCGAGCAGCATCCGGTCGCGGGCGGTCACCAGCGGGCAGGACGTGTAGCCGTCGTACCGGTGCGACGGGGAACGGCCGTTCATGACGTCGAGCAGATTCGCCGCGACCACCGGGGCCTGCTTGCGCACTGCGGCACCGGTCTTCGATGTGGGCAGGTTCGCCACGTCGCCGAGCGCGAAGACGTTCTCATACGACGGGTGCTGGAGGGTGTGTTTGTCGGCGGCGACGAAGCCCTGCGGACTGGCGGGGTCGGCGAGCGGCCCGGCCTTGATCCAGTCGGGCGCGCTCTGCGGCGGGACGACGTGCAGGAGGTCGTAGCCGATGGTCTCCTTGGTGCCGTTCGCGTGGTCGGTGACGGTGACCTCGCGGGCGTCGCCGTCGACGGCGGTCATCTCGGAGCGCAGCCGCACCTCGATGCCGTACCGGGCGGCCACCTTCTCCAAGACCTGTGACCAGGCGGGCACCTTGAACATCGCCGGATCGGGGATGACGAGGATGATGCGGATCCGGTCCAGGACCTTCCGCTTGCGCCAGTGGTCGGCGGCCAGGTAGGCGATCTTCTGCGGGGCGCCGCCGCACTTCAGCGGGGTGGCCGGGTGGGTGAAGACGGCCGTGCCCGAGCGCATCTGGCGAATCAGCTCCCAGGTGCGCGGGGCGTACTCGGGCGCGTAGTTGCTGCTCACCCTGTCGTGTCCGACGGCCTCGGCCAGGCCCGGCACCCCGTCCCAGTCGAGTTGCAGGCCAGGGGCCATGACCAGGTGCTCGTAGGTGAGGTCGGCGCCGCCGGACAGGGTCACCGTGCGGGTCTCGGGGTCGACGGCCAGGGCGCGGCGGCGGATCCAGCGCACCCCGTCGGGTATCACGGACGCTTCGGGGCGGCGGGTGCTTCGCAGGGGTGCCTGGCCGCCGCCGACCAGGGTCCACAGCGGCTGGTACCAGTGGGTGTCGGACGGTTCGATCAGGGTGATGTCGGTGACGCCGGCGCGGCGAAGGCGGGCGGCGACGCTGACGCCGGCGCTGCCGCCGCCGATGACGGCGACGCGGTGGCGGCCGGAGATCGGGGCGTCGGTGGGGGAGGGGGTGGCGGCCAAGGCGGTGCTCCTTTCCGGCTGCCGATGTGCGTATGTCGGACGGGGGTCAGGCGGCGTGCTCGTGGGAACCGGCCGCGACGGGACGCCCGCCGCGGGCCCAGGCGCCGGTGCCGCCCGCCACGGAGTAGGCGTCGATGCCGCGGGAGGTCATCGAGTCGGCGGCGGTCCGGCTGCGGTTGCCGCTGGCGCAGATCACGTACACCGGCCGGTCGGCGGGCAGTTCGCCGCACCGGGCGGGCACGGTGCGCAGCGGCATCAGCCGAGCGCCGGGGACGTGCCCGGCCGCGTACTCGTCCGCCTTCCGTACGTCGACGACGAGTGCGCCGTCGGCCCAGGCCGCCGCGAACGCTTCCTGTGTCACTTCACGAGCCACTTCGTTGCCTCCTGAATTACCCCCGGGGGTATCTCTCTGGCGAGAGTACGGCGGTCCAGAGGTGAGCGTCAAATACCCCCGGGGGTATTTGCCCGGGAGGCAACTCGCGGCTCGGTGCCGGAGCCCGGACCGAGTCGCGATCCCCGCGGTGCGGGCCTGGGCAGCCGGAGCGTCATCCGCGTCCCGCCACCTGGACCGGAGTCCGCCGCGACCGTGCCGCCGTGGGCGGTGGCCAGCTCCCTGACGACGGCCAGACCGATACCGCTGCCGCCCGTGGTGCGAGCGCGGGCGCCGCGCCACAGGCGGTCGAAGACATGCGGCAGCTCGGCAGCGGGAATCCCGGGGCCGGTGTCGGCCACCTCGACCAGCGCTTCGGCGGGCGTGGCCGACGTGGTGACAGTGACGCTGTCGCCAGGACGGCAGTGGCGCGCGGTGTTGCTCAGCAGGTTGCCCAGGGCCTGATGCAGCCGGTCCGCGTCCGCGCGGACCACCAGCGGTACGGGGCCCGGGACGGTGCGCACGGTCAGTCCGGCGGTGCGCAGTTCGGGCTCCCGCTCGGCTACGGCGGCCTCGGCCAGGGCGGTCAGATCCACCTCGGCCAGGTGCAGGGACACCCGGGCCGACTCCGCCTCGGCCAGCTCCCCGAGGTCGTCGACGATGCGGCCCAGCCGCAGCGCCTGGTCGTGCAGGGACGCGAGGCGGTCCGGGGCCGGCTCGGTGTAGCCGTCGCGCAGTTCCTCCAGCCCCGCCTGCAGGGAGGCCAGGGGTGTGCGCAGTTCATGGGCGACGTCCGCGGCGAGGCGGTGGCGAGCCTGCTCCGCGTGGCCCACGTCGTCGGCCATGGCGTCGAAGGCGCGGGCGAGGTCGCCCAGTTCACCGGGCGCGTCGATCCGGGCCCGCGCGGCGCGGTCCCCCGCGGCCAGCGCACGCGCGGTCGCGGCGACCCGGACGACCGGGGCCGTCAGGCGCCGGGTGACGAACCAGCTCACGCCCAGCGCCAGAGCCAGCGCACTGGCGGCGGCCGCGGCCACCCACCCCCAGGCGACGGACAGGCCCGCCGATCCGGACCCGGCGGAGAAGACCAGCGACACGGAGCCGACCGTGCCACCGTCGACCACCACGGGCGCGCTCGCACCGGGCCCCGAGCCGGAACCCTGCCCGTGACGGCCGCGACCCGAACCGGGCATGCCGTGCTCGTCCACAGTCCCGGAGCCGGACCCGGAGCCACCGGAGACCGTCTTGTCGTCCGCGTCCCGTACCGTGAGCTCCGCCCCGGCACCGGAAGCGAGCGACCGGACCGCGGACAGGTCGGCCGACGTCCAGCCGCCCGCCGCCCGGTAGGCGTCGGCGGCGGCCGCGGCCACCCGGTCGGCGGCACGCTGCCGCTCCGCCTGGTGGGCGCTGCTGAGCCCGCGGTCGGTGCCGATGAGCGCCGCGACCGTCAGCAGGGCCACGGACGCCAGCGCGACCACGGCGAACGCGGCGAACAGGCGCCTGCCGAGTGGGCCGAGCCCGCCGGACGGCCACACGCCGACGCGTGGCGAACGCGGCTCAGGGGTCACGAGGCCACCCAAGCCGATAGCCCACGCCCAGTACCGTCTCCACGACGTCCGGGCCGACGCCCCCGAGCTTGTGCCGCAGGTTCTTCACATGCGAGTCGATCGTCCGCTCGTATCCGGCGAACTCGTAGCCACGGACCCGGTTGACCAGCTCATAGCGCGAGTACACCCGGCCCGGCACCGACGCGAGCGTGGTCAGCAGACCCCACTGGGTGGGCGTCAGCTCCACCGGCACCCCGTCCAGCGCCACCTCGTGCCGGGCCTCGTCGATCCGCAGTCGCCCCTCGCCGTACGACAGAACCGGCGCCGCCCCCGTCGCCGTCCCCCGTGCCCGCTGCAGCACCGCACCCACCCGCAGCACCACCTCGGTGGGGCTGAACGGCTTGGTCACGTAGTCGTCGGCCCCCAGCCGCAGCCCGTGGATACGCTCCTCGACGGTCGTACGCGCGGTCAGCACCACCACCGGCACCCGCCCGCGCTCACGAGCCTCGCGCAGCACCTCCTCCCCGTCCACGTCCGGCAGCCCGAGATCCAGCAGAGCCAGATCGATCCCCGGCTCACCGAGCAGCCGTACGGCCTCGGCACCCGACGCGGTCGTCAGCACCCCGTACCCGGCGCGCTCCAGGTAGCGGCGGAGCAACTCGCGGATCTCCTTCTCGTCCTCGACGACGAGCACGGTGGCGGTCATGTCCCACGTCTACGCGCCGCGTGCCCGCCCCCGGGAGGGGCCGAACAGCCCCAACCCGCCCGGCGGTCGTCTCCATCCCGTCTCCACACGCAGCGCACGGCGACTGCAAGGTCCGGCGCGACGGTGACGGTGCAGGAACGCAAGGACACTCCTGCGGACCCGAAGGAGGTTTGCCATGAAGCGCAACATCAAGATCGCCACGGCGGTCACCGCGGGCGTGCTCGCCATCGGCGGAGTGCTGGCCGTCGGCCCGGTGACCGCGGACCCGGGCGGTGCCGCGCCGGTGGCCGCGCAGACCACGTCCCAGAGCGTGCTGACGAATGCTCATCACCAGGGACGCCACCACGACGGCCCCACGGACGGCATCCGGCAGCACGACGGAACCTGCAACGGAGCCGCACTGGCCGAGCAGGGCACCCTGACGGCCGCTCAGAGGGCCACGCTGGCGAGCATGGCCGAGGAGGAGAAGCTCGCGCACGACCTCTACACGGCGTTCGCCGAACGCCACGACGTGCGGGTCTTCGAGCGGATCGCGGCGGCCGAGACCCAGCACCTGACCGCCGTGCGCACCCTGCTGGACCGCTACGACGTCACCGACCCGACCTCCGGCACACTGGCAGGTGAGTTCACCGACCCAGCCGTCCAGGCCACCTACGACCGGCTGCTGAAGCAGGGCGAGGACAGTCTGTCCGGGGCCCTGAAGGCCGGGCAAACGGTCGAGACCGACGACATCGCCGCGCTGACCAAGGCGCTGTCCGGACTCACCGCCCTGGACGCGCACCAGGTGTACACCAACCTGCTCGCCGCCTCCGAGCGGCACCTGGCGGCATTCGAGCAGTGGATCGCCGACGAGTAGGGCGAGCAACAGAAGACGGTCCCGGCGTGTACCTGGCCGGGACCGTCGGGGCTCGTCGGAGAGAGGCCGGCGCCTACACGGCCGCCGTCGGCGTCCCCGCACGCGCCCTGCGGCGGCGCAGCGCGAACACGGTGGTCATCGTGCCGGCGGTCAGCAGACCGGCGCCGACGGTGATCGGCAGGGTCGGCGAGGTGGAGCTCGCGGCGGCGACGTTCTGCGCCTTGAGGTCCTGCACGTACGCCGGGCACGGGGCGTGCGAGGAGACCGGCGACGCCGTGGCTGCGTAGCGGTGCGGGATCGGCTTCACGGACTTGACCGAGCCGTCCGCGTTCAGCAGCACCTGCTTGTTGTTGGGGTGCTTGAAGTCGAACAGGCCGCTCAGGCTGCCCGCCCGCTGGTCGAAGGAGGCGTCACCGATGCGGCCGGTGTGCCAGTTGTTCTCGATGAACTTCGTGATCGACGCCTGCTCGGTCGCGGCGTGGTCGACCGCGTTCACCTTGCTGTAGGGGGAGATGACCAGCAGCGGCTGCCGGGTGCCGGGGCCGCAGCGGTCCGCGTAGCCACCCGCGGCGGCCGGGCCGGCCTGGCAGGCGGGGCTGTCCAGGGCCTTGCCGTTGGAGCCGACGGTGGAGTCCTTGGAGCCGTTGAGCACCTTCGAGGTGACGTGGTCGTACCAGCCGTCGGAGTCGTCGTAGGCGACCACGACCGCGGTCGACTTCCACTCCGGCGACTGCTGCAACGCGTTGATCTCCTTGACCAGGAAGTGCTGCTCGTCCGTCGGGTCGGAGTAGGCGGCGTGGCCGTCCTGGTACTCGGCGGCCTTCAGGAAGCTCAGGGCGGGGAGATGGCCGGCCTTGAGCGCGGCGTCGAAGTCGGTCAGGTCGTAGTTGTGGTTGGCGCGGCCGTTGTGCCCGATCTCGGCGATGTTCTTCAGCCCGAGGCGGTGCGGGTTCGAGGAGCGGCTGAACACCGAGGCGTCCTTCGCCGCTCTGTGCGGAGTCAGCCCCGTCGAGTACTCCTCCGGTCGTCGGGCCTCGCGTCGACTCAACCGTGGCGGCGACTGCCAGGCCAACGCCGCCCTGCACCGTATCGTGTTCACCCGGCTGCGCGTCGATCCCCGCACCCAGGCGTACCACGAACGCCGCACTCGGGAGGGCAAGACCCGACGTGAGATCATCCGATGCCTCGGGCGATATGCTGCCCGATAGGTATTTAACCTGGTCAGGACGGTATCGAGCGTCCCTCCGTTATAGGGGCGTCTGTGACGAGAAGCCCCGCAGGTGCGGCCCGGCGGGGCTTCTGAGTGGGCG
Organism: Streptomyces sp. T028; assembly: GCF_048159505.1. Taxonomy (NCBI): domain Bacteria; kingdom Bacillati; phylum Actinomycetota; class Actinomycetes; order Kitasatosporales; family Streptomycetaceae; genus Streptomyces; species Streptomyces sp. T028. The sequence continues at coordinate 6,495 of NZ_JBLRVZ010000072.1, read as the reverse complement.
GGTTTCAGTGTCCGCCGTGGGCACCGTTGCACTCGGGTTCTCCTCTCTCGAGCACCCGCAGTAAGGACGCGGCGACGACACGACTCTTACGGCCGACGCGCGCCATGTGCCCCGGGAACTCTTCGCGACCAACCGCCACGTATCTTTCGCTCCCGCAAAGTCCAACGCCTTGAGGGCGTCTGTTCGCGAGGTCAGGCGCCGGACGAGACGCCGCGTGTCACGGTCCCCGCGCAGCTACGTGCGGCGCACCCGGTCGTGCTGGCGCTGCGGGACGACGAGAGTCGGCTGGCGATGCTGTTTCGGTGCTCCGTCGCCACGCTCTCCTGGTGCTTCAGGGCTTGGCCGCCGACGCCGTACGGCGGGGAGACGAGGTCCGGGACAGACCAGGCTGCCTGTGCTGTCACCGGCTGGGCGATGCCCGGGCCGCATAGGTGACCTTGCCCTTCGTGCCATGCCTAACCGCGGCGGCCCGCGGACCTTCTGGGGCGTTCGCGATGGCGGTGAGGGAATCCTGGTCGAGGGCGGTGAGCGCCGCGTCCACCGGACGTTCGTGGGCGGATGTCCAAGTGGCGAACTGTTCGCGCCCGGCGGCGGTGAGGGTGAAGACCGAGGCACGGCGGTCGGCCGGCACTTTTCCATTGGAGATCAACGGCCTTAAAGAGCCAAGCGCCTACCTGCACAGCAAGCTCAGTGGCGAACTGTTAGCCGGTCACTTGCCTGGCAAGGCGAACGCGTCGGGATGGTTGGTGAGTCACCAGCGGCACATGGTCCAGTGGTTGTCCTTGCCTCCTGCGTCGTCGAACGTCACCACGGTAACGACCGGGCCGCTGCAGTGAGGACTCGAACTGAGCTGGTTGTCCGACGACACCTTGACACGGTCCGGCGGACGGAAGCCGTCCTCTCCGTCGTCGTCGGCGCCCTGGTCAACGCCACGGTCATCGGCTGGTGCGCCCGCGCCCTGCGCCGGGGCAGGCAGACGGACTCGCCGCGGCCCAGGTAGCGGGCCGCGGCGAGAACGTGAGGCGATGACCCGGCGGGTCAGCTGCCGCTGATCGTGATGGTGAAGTCCGTGATCTGGACCGAGTTCGGGAACGTACCGATGAGCGTCGGTGCGCCGGTGAGGATGTCGATGCTGTAGAGGGACGCCCTGCCGTTGTACGGCGTGATGGTGGCGAAGGCGGTGTTGGCGGTCGTCTTGCCGTTGGTGAGGGTGCTGAAGATGTCGTAGCCGGCGTCGAGGTTCGCGTCGAAGCCGAGCAGGCCGGTCGGGACGAGGCTGCCGGCGTTCGGAGGCGACTGGATGGTGATCTGGTCGTTGAGGGTGTCCACGTTGGTGAGCGTGGTGCCGGTGGAGCCGACCAGGTCGTTGTTCGTGTACGCGGCGCCGGTCACGCCGGTGGCGGCCGTGGTCGCCGGCGGGATGTTCAGGCTGCTGTCGGTGGCCGTGGTGCCGTCGTTCAGGTTGTGGCGCAGGTTCTGGCCGTTGTTGCTGATCACCCGCAGCCGGTCGGCCGCCGGGTTGAAGTCGATGTCGAAGGTGGTGCCGTAGAGCGCGACCTGGAGCTGGGAGACCTTGGTGACGACCACGTTGTTGCTGGTGCCGGGCGGCGGGGTGGTGATCGTGTAGATGCCGCCCTTCTCACCGAGGCCGTACATGAGACCGTTCTGCACCCGGTGGTCGATACCGACCAGCCTGGTGTCGCCGCTGAGTCCGGTGACATCCCGGACCCAGTTGAGGACCCCCGGGGTGTCGGTGGAGAAGCTGGCCATGGTCAGGCCGTCACCGGTGATCCCGAACGCCTGCAGCTTGGGGGTGGCGGTGACGGCGGCGGAGCCGGAGCCCGGCGAGGTCACGATGAGCGCGGTGGCCGCGGTCACGACGGCGACGGCGGTCGCGATTCTCTTCCGGGTCCCGGATTTCATGGCTTTCAGCATTGTTGGCCTCCCGTTTGAACACAGGTCAGTGGGTGGCCCGCGCCCCGCGAATTCGGAGTGGTCCCTTTTCCGAATCGGTCCCCCTCGGGCGGCGGGCACGGCTCTTATTAAGCCGAGGCCACAGCCCGCTCACAAGGGAATAGAGCCACAAGTACGCCCCGATAAACGAACTTTGCGCACTGTGACAAACACCGTGCCCGCACACCCTTCACGGTTTCACCCGGAGTGATAAACGGGCGTCCGGTTTTCGTCTGTCGGCACCCTCGCCCTGGGTGACATGCTCGCGACCATGGGGAGCCTCTTCGCCGAACTGGCCCGCCAGGCGTCGACCAACGCCCGTCGGGAGGTAGAGACATACACACGCGAGATACCGGAGTTCGGGTCCCTGGACACGAACCGCCGGGCCAGGGACGAGACCCTGGAGTACGCGCTCTGGTTACGCCGTCGTACGGTCGAACTGGCCCCGGACAACGGCATGCTGACCGACGACGACCTCGCTTTCATCGCGTCGATGGGCGAGGTACGGGCCGAGGCGGGCATGTCGCTGGACTCGCGCCAACTCGTCCTGGGCATCCACACCGAGCTGATGCTGCGCGAGATCAACGAGGCGACGGACACCCTGCGTGAGGGTGACCTCGACGAACTCATGCGCCTCGTGCGCTGGTTCGCCCCGCAGGGCGAGCGCGGCATCCACGCCTACCGCGGCGGCTACGAGTCGGTGCTGCGCCGCCGTATGCCGTACGCCGAACAAGTCGCCATGCTGGCAAGGGCGTTGCTGTCGGAGAACGGCGCGGCGGCGGAGCTGGCCCAGCTCGCCGACATGGAACTGGCCGACGCCTACACGGTGTTGGTGGTCCGGGTCCCGGGCCGCCCACCGGGCGACCGCGACCTGGAGAACGACATCGAGGCCCTGCTGAAGACCCACCAGGTACCGATGACGTGGCACACGGAACGGGAGCCCGCCGACGCCCCAGGCACGGGAGCGGAGAGCGGCGAACTGATCGCCCTGATCCCGGACTCCGCCCCTGCCGCACTGCCGGATTCCGCCCCCGAACCCGCCGTAGCCACCCTCGTCCCGGACCTCCTGCAGGACTTCGCCGACGCCCTCGGCCGCCCCTGTGCCGCCGGTGCCGCCACCTCGCCGGTGACCGGCCTGGCCTCGGCGCTCGACCGGGCCCGGCGGATCAGCAGGGCGGCCCCGCTGCGGACGTCGGCCCGGCTGAGACCGCACACCCTGGCCGACGTGTTCGTCGAACTGGCCGTGGCGGAGGTGCCGTTCGTCGACAGCTGGCTCCGCTCCACGGCCCGGCTCCTGGAGACGGGCCCGGACCTCTTCGTCACCCTCGACGCCTACTACCGCCACGACATGAACCGCGGCCCCGCCGCGGCGGCCCTCAACATCCACCCCCGTACCCTTGACTACCGCCTGCGCCGCGTACGCGAACTCACCGACCTCGACCCGGGTTCGACACACGGCGTACGGGTCCTGACCGCGGTAGTCGCCCGGGACCTGTCGGGAGCGTGGCGCTGACCCGCAAGGCTTGACCCGCAGGGCAGGAAGAGGGGCAGGACAGGACCATGAGGACGTCAATTGAGCAATGCTCAAGACCTGTGGATCGGCCTCAGGCTGGACGCGAAGGGCGTACCTTCCCGAGTGATCCCGTAATGGTCAACGAGTAGGCCCGCGTTGCAGCGCGGGTCGGGAAGGTACGCCTGTGCTCAGCGTAGTCACCGAGGATGGTTCGACGGAGTCCGGTTCCCTGATCGACGAGATCGTCCGTGAGGGTGCCCGGCGGATGCTGGCCGCCGCGCTGGCGGCGGAGGTCGACCAGTACATAGCCGAGTTGGCCGACCAGCGGGACGGGGCCGGGCGTCGGCTCGTGGTCCGCAACGGCCGCCGCCGGCCGCGGACCGTCGTCACCGCCGCCGGGCCGGTGGAGGTCACCGCACCGCGGGTGAACGACAAGCGGGTCGATCCGGAGTCCGGTGAGCGGAAGCGGTTTGCCTCGGCGATCCTGCCGCCGTGGTGCCGCAAGTCCCCGAAGATCTCCGAGGTGCTGCCGCTGCTGTATCTGCACGGCCTGTCGTCGGGGGACTTCGTGCCGGCGCTGGAGCAGTTCCTCGGCTCCGCGGCCGGGCTCTCACCGGCCACCGTCACCCGGCTCACCGCCCAGTGGCAGGCCGACCACCAGGCGTTTTGCGACCGCGACCTGTCCGGCACCGACTACGTCTACGTCTGGGCGGACGGCATCCATCTCAAGATCCGCCTGCAGGAGGCGAAAGCCTCGGTGCTGGTGCTGATGGGCGTGCGCACCGACGGCACCAAGGAGCTCATCGCCATGACGGACGGCTACCGCGAGTCGGCCGAAGCCTGGGCGTCGCTGCTGCGCGACTGCGCCCGCCGCGGCATGCGCGCCCCCGTCCTCGCGGTCGGCGACGGAGCCCTGGGCTTTTGGAAAGCCCTGGCGGAGGTCTTTCCCGAAACCCGTCCGCAGAGGTGTTGGGTGCACAAAACGGCCAATGTCCTGGACAGCATGCCGAAGTCCGCGCAGCCGGCGGCGAAGCGGGCCCTGGCCGACATCTACAACGCCGAGGACCGCGAACACGCCGAGCAGGCGGTCCAGTCCTTCGCAAGGCAGTACGGGGCGAAGTTCCCCAAGGCCGTCAAGAAGATCACCGACGATGAGGCGGAGTTGCTGGCGTTCTACGACTTCCCGGCCGAGCACTGGATCCACTTGCGCACCACGAATCCCATCGAGTCGACCTTCGCCACCGTGAGGCTGCGGACGAAGGTCACCAAGGGCGCCGGCTCCCGCGCCGCGGCCCTGGCCATGGTGTTCAAGCTGGTCGAGTCCGCCCAATCCCGCTGGAGAGCGGTCAACGCGCCCCACCTCGTCGCGCTTGTGCGAGCCGGAGCCCGGTTCGAGCGAGGCGTGCTCGTCGAACGCGAACAGGTCACCGTTGCCTGATCACCCAAAAGGTTCGCGGGATCAGGGAGGCTGAGGAGTATGGACATGTCGAGCACTGACATCACCCTTGTGCTGGGCGATGTCACACTGCAAGCCACCGTCACCGGCGCTGGCCCGACGGTCCTGCTGCTCCACGCCGGCGGGGAACACCGCGGCGTCTGGGCTCCCGTAGCGGAGCGGCTGACCGAGAGCGGCTTGCGGAGCGTCGCCTACGATCTGCGCGGACATGGGGAGAGTTCCGGGCGGGCGACCACGCTTCGCACGGTCGCCGCTGACGTGATCGAGATGGTCGATCGGGAGCCGGCGCCGATCGTCGTGACGGGTGCCTCGCTCGGCGGGTATGCCGCCCTGGCTGCCCTGGCCGAACCCTCCATCGCGTGCCGCGTAGCGGGCTTGGTGCTCGTGGAAGCCGTTCCGAACCTCGACCCCTGTCGGGCCCGCTCCTGGCTTGCCCGTCGCGGACTCCGCGACCGGCACCGCGAGCTCACCGAGGACATCCTGGCCTCCGGCCACGAGCTGCTCGCGACGGCCGCTGCGTTGGACATACCCATCCACGTCGTGCGCGCAGCACGGCAATCCCCGCTCAGCGATGCCGACGTCGACCGGCTCGGGACGGCGAACCGCCGCGTCACCGTCACCGCCGTCCCGGACTCCGGCCACCTCGTCGCCCGTGATGCCCCCACGGAACTCGCGCGGATCGTGTCGACACACGCCACCGCCTGGCTCGGCGTCGCCCCGTACACAGATCCTGCTCACCAGAACCGTACGGAGCACGGCAAGTAGATCTGCACGGCCGCCGCTGCGAGGTCGCGTAGATCAGCCTCCCACGGTTCGCGCGTATCATCGCTACAGGCGTCCAAACAGGCAGCCAACGACAGCAGGTGGGGTGACTCCATCACCAAGCAGGCACTAACACTGCTTCAGTCCGCCGGAGCAGAGGCTATCGACCATCCCGGCGGCACTCTGCTGGCTCACCTTCAGCGGGTCAGTACACTGCTCACCTCCTGGAGAGCCCGCCCAGTACTGGTATCAGCCGGATTGTGCCACGCGTTCTACGGCACCGACGGATTCGCCCTCACCTTGCTGGACCTCGACCAGCGCGCCGTGCTGGCAAACGCCATCGGCGAGGAGGCCGAGGACCTCGTCTACCTCTACGCCTCCTGCGACCGTAAGGCCTCCTATAGGTCGCTGGCCGAGCCCGACGGCAAGTTCGTCGACCGGTTCACCGGCGAACAAACCCGGCCGACCATCGAGCAACGCCAGGACTTCGCCGAGTTGACCGCAGCCAATGAGCTGGACATCGCCGCGATCAGCCCGCAGATGCGCGAAGAATACGGGCCATATCTGCTGGATCTGTTCACGCGCTGGCGGCCATTGTTGTCAGAGCACGCCTGGGAACACACCAACGACATCCTGTGCTGATCACGCCACCCACAGGATTTGACAATTACTCACGTCAATTCCGGGACGCTTTCTCGTGATTACGGCCATTCATGCCGATCGCGTCCCGTGGAGTGGTGTAACTGGGCAGCGTCCCGGAACGCGCGGGTGTCTGCCCGGGGCGTGCATCCGCTGGTGGTGCATGCTCCCT
>NZ_JBLRVZ010000071.1:30768-80077 GCF_048159505.1 Streptomyces sp. T028 | reverse complement strand
CCCAGACCTCGTCACACATCGCGATCACCACGTGGCACGCCCTGGAACGCAAGGGCCTGGCGTACCGCGACACAGCCGCCCACCCCGCATCCCTCATCGGTCAGCGGCTGGCACTGACCCACAAGGGACTGGCTGTCCTCAACCACCTCGCCCAGGCCACCTTCCCGTCCTCGGCGACCCGACTGTGGCCACCCGCTCCGCCGCGGCATTTCACCGCACACCCCAGCCCCTACGGCGCCCGCGCACCCCACTCCCGGCGCAGGGGCTGACCACCCGCGCCCCACGAGGCCCGCTCCTCGCCATCCGCCCACCCGCTCACGCGGCCAGCCGCCATCCAGGCCGAACAGCTTCCACCACCAGCGCCAAGTAGGCGGGGCACGGCGACGGCCCTCAACTGATCCCCCTCTCCGGAGTCCCTCTGTGCTCAATCTGCCTTATGCCAGCGAGGTGTTGTCGGTCCCCGCCGCTGACGGCACTGGGCTGTCGGTCTACCGCGACACCTCAGCCCGTCCGCGGTCCGAGGGCGCGACGATCGTGCTGGTGCACGGCGCGTCGGTCACGGCCGACCTGTGGCGCCTCCACACCCGGCACCTGACCAGCCTGGGATTCAACGTGCTGCGCTACGACCAGCGCGCGCACGGCCGCACCCCGCGCGGCCAAGCACCGCTGACCATCGAGCAGCTCGCCGACGACCTGCACCACATCCTGCGCGCCCTCGCCCCCACCGGACCGCTGGTGCTCGCCGGCCACTCCCTGGGCGCCCTCATCCTCCAGGAACTCGCCGCCCTGCACTCCCAGCTCCTGCCCCGGATCCGGGGCATGGTGCTGCTGTCGGCCACCGCCCACGGCGCGAGCGTGCTGCCCGGCCACAGCCCGCGCGCCCTGCTTCTGGCCGCCGGACGCAGCCTGTTCGCCCTGACCTGCACCCACGCGCCCCAGGCGGTGGACCGGGTGCGACGCCTGCTGCCCGACACCCACCGCTACACCCTCACACCCCGCCCCGGCGCCGGACCGGACGACAGACCGCTGCCGTGCCGCCACGGCGTACGCCACACCCCCACAGCCGACCTCGCAGCACTCTGGCAGTCCCTGCGCCGCTACCGGGCCCGCCACCTGCCCGCGCTGGAGCAGCTCGGCGGTCGGCTGCTGCTGATGGCCGGCGCGGACGACCGGCACATCCCCGCCACCCACACCGCACAGCTGGCCGACCGACTGGGCGGCGCCCGCCTGGAGATCCTCCCGCGCACCACGCACGCCCTGCCCATCCGCCACCCGGCACTCATCAGCGCCCGCCTCGCACACCTCGCCGCCGGGCCGCACTCCGACTCTCACCCCCCAAAGGACCCGCCATTTCCGAACTTCCCGCTTTCCGAGCAATTTCACTAGGCGCCGGGGTTCAGTCCAGCGCTATGCTCGCTCTGTCAGCCGAGGGAATTCTCCCGAAGGTCGACTACGCGATTTTCGCCGACACAGGCTGGGAACCCGGGGCCGTCTATGCACACCTGGACCGCCTGGAACGAGAGATAGCCGAGCCCGCAGGCATACCCGTTCTGCGCGTCTCCTCGGGAAACATCCGAAAGGACGCCCTGGACCCGGATCACCGCTTTGCGTCCATGCCTCTCTACGTCCTCAACAAGGACGGCAGACCCGGTATGACGAGGCGCCAGTGCACCGGGGAATACAAAATAAAGCCGATCAAGAAGAAGGTGCGGGAACTCCTCGGCTACCCCTATCCGGCACGCATCCCCAAGGGCGTGTTCGTCGAGCAGTGGGTGGGAATTTCCACCGATGAATTCCATCGGGCCAAAGACGCCGATGTGAAGTACATGCGCAACCGGCACCCACTCATCGACATGGGCTGGTCGCGATCCGACTGCATACGCTACCTGACCTCGCTCGGACTGGCCGACACGCCGAAGTCGAGCTGCCTCGGGTGCCCGTTCCACGGAAACGCCCAATGGCGAAATATCCGCGACAACTCCCCTGCGGAATGGCAGGACGTGGTGGAGTTCGACGCGGCCATCCGAAAGGGGAACGCCCGAGCCAACGCCACCGGCAACAAGCTGCTCGGTGAGGCGTTTCTCCACCGCTCCCGCGTCCCTCTCAGCGAAGCCCCGATCGACCACGTCACCGCCGCCGAATGGGCGGCGATGCAGCAGGAACTCACCGACACCGGACCGGACCTTGAGGAGCTGGAGCAGGGCGTCATCGACGGCTGTTCACCGTGGGCCTGCCGCGGTGAAGTCGAGCAGGTGCAGGACGACTTCGGACTGGCCTCTTGATCACCCTGGACCTGTTCGCGGGACCGGGTGGATGGAGCCACGCACTGAACGTCCTCGGCGTACGGGACATCGGGCTGGAATGGGACGAATGGGCCTGCAAGACCCGTGCGGCAGCAGGGCAGTTGACGATTCGCACGGACGTGGCCATGTATCCCGTCCGTCCGTTCCTCGGACGGACCACCGGACTCATCGCGAGCCCGCCCTGCCAGGCATGGTCCATGGCCGGCAAACGCCTCGGCCTGGTGGACCAGCCCCTGGTGCACCAGGCTGTCGCGGATCTCGCCGCCGGCCGCGACACCCGCACGCAACTGCTGTCCGCCTGCCAGGATCAGCGCAGCCTCCTGGCCGCCGAACCCATGCGCTACCTCCACGCACTGAACACGGTGGGCGAACCGGAATGGGTCGCCATGGAGGAGGTCCCCGACGTCCTGCCGCTCTGGCGCCAGTACGCGGCCACCCTCCGCCGGTGGGGCTACTCCGTGTGGACCGGCATCCTCAACGCCGCCGACTACGGCGTACCCCAGACACGGAAGCGTGCCATCCTGCTTGCCTCCCGGGTCCGTACGGCCGAACCGCCCGCGCCCACCCACGCCCAGGTCGCGGAGCCCGAGTCGCTGTTCGGGCCGGGCCGGGCCCGATGGGTGCCCATGGCTGAAGCCCTCGGCTGGGGCGCCACCGACCGGCCCGTCCCCACCGTGTGCGCCGGCGGTGGACCAGGAGGCGGCCCCGAGCCCTTCCCCTCCGGCTCCCGCAAGACCCTCTCCGACGCCCGCAACCGTGGCACCTGGGCACCCCGCACCGACGGGATCGTTCTGCAGTCTCGCCGGGAAGGAGCAGGCTGGGCCGCCCGGTATGGCGCCCGGGACAACCGTTCCGTCGGCGCTCCCGCTCCGACCTTCACTGCGGAAGCGCACCGCTGGTCCTGGTCCCTGCGCAGCAACAACCAGGCCAACGCCACGGTCAGATCGATCGACGAGCCGGCCGGGACGCTGTTCTTCGGGCACCGCGCGAACGAGTGCACCTGGATCGCCGAACCCGTCGGCGCCCCGCCGGAGAACGAGACGGAAGCCACGCCGCCCGCCCCGGAGCCGATCCGGATCACCGCCCGCGAGGCCGGCATCCTCCAGACCTTCCCCGCCGACTACCCGTGGCAGGGAAACAAGGGCCAGCAGTTCTCCCAGATCGGCAACGCCGTGCCCCCGCTGCTCGCCGGCCACCTCCTCGCCCCGCACCTACGCGTGCCCCTCAACCCCGACGACTTCACCCTGGCTGCCTGATGCCCCGCACCCCCGCACCCAACGAACCCGAGGACGACCTCGACGACCTGCCCGACACGCATACACCCCAGCCCGTGTATTACGCCGAGCAGGCCCTCCTCGGCGCCCTCCTCCTCGAACCCCACCGCCTCACCGACATCGCAGGGATCGAGCCGGACTCGTTCTCCAACTACGCGCACGGCGCCCTGTTCGCCGCAATCCGCGCTCTGCCAGCCCCCGACGCGGTCCAGCACACCAAGGACACCATCTGGCTCAACGCGGTGCTCACCGCCGCACGCGAGCACGCTCGCGGACTGACCGCCTCCTACCTGCACACGCTCATCCAGGTGTGCCCGTGGCCCAAGCACGCGTCCGCGTACTCCCGGATGATCGGAGTCGATCACGCCCGCCGCACTCTGCGCGCACACGCCGAGCGCCTCGCGCAGACCGCGACGGACGTCACGCTTCCACACCCGGTGCCCGCCACTCTCGCCGAAGCCGACGCCCTCGCCGCCGCCGTGGATGACACCGCCGCGCGCTTCCCGCCGCACTCCGGATCCCTGCCCCGCACACCCGCACCCGGGCCAGCAGCGACCCCCGACGATGCCGAGGAGGCGGCCGACGAGGAGCGGCTGCTACTCGCGACCGCGACGGCACACCCTGCTGACATCGAGCAGATGCGGTGGCTGACCGCCGACGACTTCACCCACCCCCTGCACGCCGGGCTGTGGCAGTGCCTGACCGCTCTGACCCGGCGCAGTGCCCCCGTCGACCCAGTCACCGTTCTGTGGGAGGCCCAGCAGCGCGGCCTCCTCACACCCGGCATCGAGCCGGCCGACCTGCTGGATCTCCTCGGAGAACCAGCCGGTTCCCCTCAATACTGGGGCGAACGGATCCTCCAGCGCGCCCTCCTGGTCACCGCGCATCGAGTGGGCCACCGCGTCGCAGCGTTCACCCACGATCCGGCGACCACCCCATATCAGCTCATCGTCGGCAGCCGCCGCGCACTCGCCGAATTGTCCGCCGTGCGCACCCGCTGGCACCACGCCACCTCACCGGCGCCGACACCGCTGCCCGCACGGACCAGGGCCACGGCACCGCCCCGGGCTGGCCCGCCGCGGACCACGGCTCCACCCGCCGCCCGCATCTCCCGCTGAATGAACCCGCCGGTGGCCGGACCCGAGAAGGGTCCGGCCACCGGCAGAACCGAGCACCTTCGTGACGACCCCCTCCGCCGACGCGCACGTCCGCCTCGACGCCCATCCCACGCACACCAGCGCCGTGACCGCCACGATCACCGGCCCCGGACAGAACCTGGCCCGCGCTCTGCTGACCGCCAGCGGCTTCGAGGCCCTCAACGAAGACACACTGGTCATGGCCCGCATCGACCATGAGGAGCCCTACTGGGCCGGTGAGGCCGCGCAGGCCCTGACCGCAGACGGCTTCACCACCGAGATCACCCCCCAGCTCCGCGAAGCGATCGACGAGGAGTGGACCTGGGCCAACTACCCGATGCCCTGGTGTACCCGGGCGGAGATCCGGGAGGTCTCCGACGAAGCCCAGAAGATCTACGATGACATCCGCCACGGCCGGCTCCTCATTCACGCTCACGCCGAGGACAGCGGCACCAGAGTCGCCGTCGGTACGTACCGCGACAGCGGCAAGAGCGTCTACCTCCACGGCGAGAACCACCTGCGGCAGATCGCCGACACGTTCGGCTCACCCGCCCAGGCCCTTGTAGCCTTCGAACGCCTCCATGCCGACACGATGCGGCCCGGCCCCGCGCCTGCCACCGGCACCGAGCGCGCCGCCGCCCAGGCACGCACCTCGCTCGACACCCGTGCCACAGAACCCGAACCGCCTGCCCCGCGGCCGGAGATCGTGCCCGCCTATGCTGCCGATGCCGGCGACCACGACGCCATCCTCGACCAGTTCCTCGCCGCACACGGAGACTGGGAGAAGTGGCGTACCTGGTCGGACGACACCACCCACGCGATCCACGAATCACAGACCCTGCGCATCGAGCGCGTCCACGAAGCCCACCCCCGTGAGACCGCCTGGACCGTGGCCGCGTACGAGACGCCCGTCTCCGACAGGATGTGGCACCTCACCGCGACCGGCACAACACCGGCCCCCGTGCTCCAGACCCTGCTGCACCACCTCGCCGAAGGCGACGGGTGGGACACCTCCATCGGAAGCCCCGCCGGCGAGAAGGCCGTCACCGCCGCCACGAAGCCCCTCGCCGACGCCGGGTGGAAGCACACCCTCGACGGACGCTGGATCCGCTGGATGAACCCGTCCGGGGACGTCGGCGTCCAGTTCGACGCCTTCGCCGCTCAGCAGCAGAACAGCACGCTCGCGACCTGGACCATCTGGGCCGGCCCCAGCATCGACCACCCCGCCTGGACCCTCACGGCGTCCTCCTACACCCCCAGCTCGCTGCTCGCCGACCTGGCCGACAACCTGGCCCACGGAACCGGACCACGCCTGGCCAGCCCTCATCAAACTGCTCGGCACTCCAGCCAGCTCACCACCGCACGCCCCATTGCGGCACCAACTGGCGCTGTTCGTACGAGGCTCCGACGCTGACGGGAGTGACCGAGTCAGGACCGTTTACCCACTCAGCGCCATGATGGACGACACGTGGCCCGCTCCCAACGTGAGGTTGAGAGCGGGCCACAGTCGTCAGCAGGCTCTACAGGTGGCAGACGGAGCAACCGGCTTCGTCGTCGTCGGAGTCGAGCGCGTCGGAGAGTACCTCCAGCAGCGGTCGGTTGGGCTTGATGCGCTTGGCGGCGCGCTCAAGGGCCGTCTGATGCTTAGCCTCGATCTCATCCTTTCGCTCTATCAGCTCCGGCAGCGACTCGCCCTGTGACCAGGTGTAGTTGCGGCCCTTCATGGCGGTGTGCCGGTAGCGGACCTTCTCTTCGTACTCGACAGCACGGTCGAAGAGGTCCGGGTGGCGTTCCTTGAGACCGACCCATTCGTGCTTGCGCTGGAAGAAGCAGAAGTAGCAGCCGGAGCGTGTGCGCCACTCGTAGTAGTCGGGCAGGCCGATGCCGGCCTCGTCGAGGATGCGCATGACGCCGTCCTTGTCGATGCCGGCCTCGCGGAAGGGGAAAACAGCATCGATGTTCGGCTTGGTGCTGACGTAGCCGAGGCGGTTCTCGTCGGCCCGGATGGCGACGTAGGAGATGACCTTGTCGTCGCCGACCCAGTCTTCCAGGGGCTTGATCTTGAGGTTCTTGGTGCACCAGCGCATCTGGGGGCTGGGCAGGGTGCCCTGGTAGACCTCCATCCAGTGGTCGAAGTCCCGGTCGGCGTTCAGCCGCACGATGGACTTGCCGAGGGCAGCTTCCAGGCGGTTGAGGTACTCGTAGGTTTCGGGCAGTTCGGCGCCCGTGTCGCAGAAGAAGTACTCCATCTCCGGGACTCGATTGCGCATGTAGACGGCGAGCGCTGAGGAGTCTTTGCCGCCGGAGATACCGAGCACGTGCCGGACCTTCTGGGTGTCGGCTCCGTCGGTCATCCCTGTGCCTTCCTTTCACTCGCTGCTGTCGCGGCATCGGTTACGCGCTGGGCGAGGGCCGCTAGCAGGATCCTCGCTCCGTCCGGTCCGAGGGCTTTCTCGGCCTGCTTCAGGACGTCGGCGGCGAGGCTGTTGGCCTCGCTGCGGGCCTGTTCCGGCACGTAGATCAGGGTGCGTTGTTCCACGCCGGCGCTGTCGGTCAAGGTCAACAACTGGGCGTCGAGTTTCTCTTCCCGGCCGCGGACCTCGTTCCCGGCGTGGTGCAGGTGCCCGACGCGGTCGAGAGCGGAGGCCATCGACCGGGCCTTTTGCGGGAAGACCTTGGCCTCGTGGTCGTCCCAGTCGCCGAGGGCGGAGTTGGTCAGCCGTACGACGATGGGTTCCAGCCAGTCGTCGTCCTCAAGGTCGTCGCTGAGAACGAAGTCGACGAAGCCGCGCAGTTCCGGGGTCAGCACCGCGTCCGCGAAGCCGCGCAGCCGGGCCGCGAGCTGTGCGCGCAGCTCCGGCAGTTCGGCCGGCAGGCGGAACTCCCTGGCGAGAACGCGCACGACCTGGGCGCGCAGTTTGCTGTCGATGGCGACGAGTTCGTCCGCCGCCGCGGTGAGCCGTTCGACGTAGGTGTTTGCTGCTTCCGCGTTGGCGCGGGTGCGAGCCGGGATCTCCGGCAGGCCGAGGGCCTTCGGCAGCGTGTGGAAGATCAAGTCGTCGGGGTCCAGGGACCGGGCGATCGTGGTCCGCACGGTGCGGGCGTCAGCGGAGATGTTCTTGGTGGTGCGGGCGTACTTGTGCAGGTCGGCCACGCGCATGATCAAGGCGCTAGCCACGGAGAGGAGGTCGGGGTTGCGCAGGGCCTTGGAGCGTGGTGCCTCCACGCCGAGCGAGACCATCAGCTTCTTGATGATGCTGCCACGCTGGCCGTCTCCGGCCGGCGTGTACTTCGCTGAGAAGCGTCCCGGGCCCTTGACGAGGCGCTCCACGACGTCGATGGTCAGCCGGGGCAGGTAGGTGCCTTCCTCGAACAGGGCGACATCGTGGCGGCGGATGATCAGGGCCGGGATCAGGAAGACCGGTACCACGCCGGCCTTGAGCCCGTACGGCGGGCTCATTAGGACACGGATGACCTCTTCCATGCTGACCCGCTCGGTGGCGCCGGACAGTGCTTCGTTGAGGGCGTTCCAGGCGGGCTGGGCGTGCTCGTGGCCCTCGCCGGGCGGGGAGAAACCGTACGGGAGCAGGCTTTCGTGCTGGCTCTCGGACTGTGCCTCCCCGTTCTCGCGGTGCAGGCCGAGGTAGGCCAGGACACCGTGGTAGATGGCCCGTTCGGCCTTGTACCCGGGCAGGCCGAGGTTCTCCTCGCCTGAGGCGGAGAGCATGGCCGTCAGCAGTATGCCGCGGGCCTGGGCGGCCTGGCTGGTCAGGACGTGCCGACCGAGCATCTCGTTGCGGATGTGCGGGGTGTCCGGGTACACCGATTCGCAGGCGAGGGAGACCAGGCCACTCAGGCTGCGGGCCGTCAGGCCGGAAACGGCGGGTTCTTCGCCCGGGGCGATCCCGGTATGCCACAGGCTCCAGGACGCATCGGAGGACGGCGGGTAGAAGGCGTCCTGCAGCAGCTCCAGCAGCTCGGCCTCGGCCTGCACGAGCCGCTCCATGACTTCCCGCCGGGCGACGTGGTCGATGTCCTGCTGGACGCTGAGTTCCTTCAGCGCGACGAGGTAGGTGGCCGTGGTCAGCACCACGTCGGGGTCGGGGGTGGTGCCCACGAGCACTGGCAGAGGCGAGTGGACGTTGGGCCGGTCTGCATCAGTGCCGAAGTGGAAGACGACGAGGCCGTCGGCGGGCTCCCTCAATTCATCCGGGGCGGCAACGGTCTTGGTCTCCGGGCCGCTGACCGCGGTGTAGAACACGCGCATCATGCCGGTCACCTGGCTGTGGCGGCTGGCCACGAATGCCTGCGGGACGAGACTGCCGAGCCGGTTAATGACCGCAGCGTCATTCAAGTGGCTGATGATTTCCTTGAGCCGGCCGTCGATGTCGACGTCCGTGCCCTGCCAGACCCGGTATTCCCCGCTGAACTCACGGTGGACCACGAAGCCCCGGCGGACGAGGTCGGCGAGCCGCTCTTCGAGTGCCGTGAAGGCGTCGGAGTCGGCGACGTCGGTGGGGTCGTGGAGGGCGAAGTGGATCATCGGGGCGGTGGCGCTGAGGGCCCCGTCGGAGTCGATCAGATTGAGGACGCCGATGGTCTTCAGTACGTCCTGGTCGGCATCGGGGAGGCCATTGGCGTCCCGGATGCGGGAGTCGACCTCGATCCACTTGCTCGCGTTGGCGGAGGCGAGCAGGGTGGTGCGCCCGGAGTTGAGGAAGTAGTCGTACAGCTGCGGCAGCCGCACCGTGCTGGCGTGCTCCGCTTCCTCGTTGCGGTGCTGGGCCAGCGTGTGGCGGACGGTGTTGGGCTCCCCGCTGTTGAGGAAGCCTGACAGGCTGCGGTCGTGCTGGCCGATCTGGGCGGCGAGGATCGGCGCGGCCAGGGCCGTGATGGGGTGCAGCGGGTAGAGGTCGGCGAAGTGGTCGGGGCCGAGTTCGGCGAGAACGCCGAGACCGTGCTGCGTCCAGATGTCCGCGGATGCCTCGGCGCAGGCGTTGATCAGGGCCTGCCCCGCAGAGTTGACAGCCGAGCGGTCGAGGCGGCGGCGCAGCAGGTGCAGGGAGTCGCCGTGGTGGGGGACGAAGGTGATGTCTTCGAAGCGCCCCTGGATCTTGGCCCATTCGCGGGTCTTGAGTTCGCTGGACCGTGAGGCGTAGTCCATGAACGACAGGTGCTGCAAGGTCATCAGGTAGACGGGCAGCCCGTTGGGGCCGGCCGCCTTCTCGGCGAGTTCCTGCAGCAGGAACAGGTCGTGCTGGGCATCGGCGAACTCGTTGTGGCCGGCCAGGTGTTCCAGCGTCTTGCCGAACTCGTCGATGACGAGGAGCAGAGGCTGCTGCCCGTCCGCCGTCAGAGCCGTGACGGCGCCGAGAATTTCCTTCGCCCCCGCCCGGTCCGGGTCAGCGCACGCCTCCAAGGCCGTGGCAATAGCCTTCGGGACGCGCTTGCCCCAGCGCCGCGCCGCCGCCGTGTGCAGGGCGCGGGACAGGGTGGCGACGACGGATTCGCGGCGTGCGGTGGCCACGCCGCCGAGGAATCCCTCGGGGGCGATGGCCTCGCGGGCTGCGGCAAGGCGCTGAGCGAGGGCGGGGCTGGCCTCTTCGAGGATGCGCTCGGCCTCGCTGCGGCGCTGGGCATCGCGCCCCAGCAGCGCGTCGATGATGTTGGACAGGGTGGACTTGCCGGAGCCGTAGGGGCCGGTGAACGACCAGGCGCGAGTGCGGCGTTGGTCGGCCAGCGCGCTCGCGATGCGTTCCAGGACGTCGACGGCCCGGGCGCCGACGTAGGGGTCGTGCAGGGCATCCTCGACGTCGCGCTCGAGGTTGGTCGAGCGCATCTGGGAGCCGACGAGTTCGATGCCGGCGGGGAACTGCGGAGCGGAGCTCGATGGGCTGCTCGGGGTCCGCGTGGAGGTTGCGGTGGTCACGCGGTCTCCTTGGCAAAGAGTGTGTCGGTGGTGTCGTCCGTGTCTGTGGCGTCCGTGGCCTTTGTGGCGAGTTCCTTCTGCTCGGCCTTGGCGAGCTTGGGGAACGTGGCGGCCCACTCTTCGCGGGTGGGGAAGCCGGGGCGGCGGGTGACGAAGTCGTACTGCTCGTCGAGCACTTCCCAGGCCAGCTCGAAGGGGTCGGCGCTGAAGGCGAGGCTGCGCTGTCCCACTGCCTCGGTCAGGTTGAGCTGCGGGTGGTCCGCGGCGACCTTCTGCAGTGCCATGACGATTTCGTTCTCCCGGACGCGGAAGGCGCGCCCTGGGGAGCCCGGCTCGTTGGCGAGGCGGGCCACGGAGATCGAGTTGGCCTGGCGGGAGAACTTGGCGGCGTAGTCGAGGCAGGCGTAGGCCAGGACTCGGGCGGGCAGCGAGGTGCGGTGCCCGCTGGTGAACTGCCACTCGGCATGTCCGCGCGTCCCGACAAAGGTGAGCAGGTCAAGGTCGCGGAAGGGGCAGGCGAGCAGGTCCTCGTAGCTGCCCGGCGAGCCCGCCTTCTCCGGGGCGCTGCGCGCGTACATCTTGGTGAGGCACTCGATGTCCTTGACGATCGACGCCTCCTCCGGGCTCTTGTCGTAGGAGAAGTTCACATGCCGGGTGACCACCTGCGTCATGTCCGCGACCGTGAACCGGGAGAACGGCGCGAGATGGAAGGCCGTGTACCAGGCCGGCGCGTGGCTCTTGGCCCCGGGACGGGACGAGACCAGCCACCAGTGCAGCAGCCACAGGCTGCCGTTCTCCTCCAGATACGGGTCCGCTCCTCCGTCCTCATCGAGGAGCCAGCGGGCCTCCCAGGTGGGATAGGAGAACTTGGCCTGTGTGCCCTTCGCGGGCGAGTGCTCGCGGGTCAACTTGAACGCCCGCGACCAGTAGCGCATTGCGTTGACCATGTTCTTGCCCACACCGAACCGCACCGGGGCATTAGCCTCGAGGAACGCACCCTGATCGTGTTTGACCTGCATGTACGCCTTGTGCAGCCAGCCGAAGCGGGGCGCGAACGTTTCGTGTCGCGCGAAGGAAAAAAGGGCGGCTTCCCCAAGCCGGCTGTCTGACATGCGGGACCTCTCTGTGTCCAATGCGATTTCTCTAACGAGGTTGATAAACGGGGTAACGGTCAGCGGGCACCGTCGGCTTCGGCCAGCGCGGCCCGAACCTGCGTCACGGCGCGTTTGACGGCCTGCGCGGCGTGCTCGACCTCGGCTTCCGTGGTGGCGTAGCCGAGCGAGAAGCGGATCGTGCTGTCGGCGTCCGCCCGGGACAGACCCATCGCCAGGAGCACGTGGCTCGGCGTCGGGGCGCCGGACGCGCACGCGCTGCCCTCCGAGGCAGCCACGTCAGGCATGGCCGCCAGGACCGCGTCGGCAGGCAGCCCAGGGAAAGTAATGCTCGTCACGCCAGGCAGGCGCTCATCGCGCCGACCGTTGATACGGCAGCCGGGCAGGGCGCCGACAACCAGGCGTTCGAGGCGGTCACGCAGGGCAGCGACCCTCTCGGCCTCCTCGCGGAGGCCGAGCCCCGCAGCTTCGGCCGCTGCGCCCATGCCGATGATCCCTGCCACGTTCAGCGTGCCCGCGCGCCAGCCCCGCTCCTGTCCGCCGCCCACGAGGAGCGGCCGGTGCGGGAGTGGGGACCCACGCCGTACATACAGGGCACCGACTCCCTGCGGTCCGCCGAACTTGTGGGCCGACAGCGACAAGAGGTCGACGTCGAGTTCAGCGACGTCCACGGGGAGGCGGCCGATGATCTGTGTGGCGTCCGTGTGGACGAGTGCGCCGGCTTCCCGGGCCGCCTTGGCCACGACGCGGAGATCGGTGAGGACGCCGGTCTCATTGTTCGCCGCCATCAGGGAGACCACTCCCCCACGACGCGCGGCGAAGACCTGTTCCAGGGCGTCGAGATCCACCAGGCCGTCGCCACTGACCGGCAGGAGCGCAAGATCCTCGGGGCTCCCGGCGGTGACCGCGCGGGCTGTCTCCAGCACAGCCGGATGCTCAACAGGGCTTGTGACCAGGGGACTTCCTGCTGTGAACGCGGCCCGGAGGGCCAGATTGTTCGCTTCGGTCGCCCCGGAGGTAAAGATGATCTCGCCGGGCGAGCAGCCGAGGAGGTCGGCTAGCTGCCGGCGGGCGATGTCGACCCGATGAGCCGCCTGCCGTCCGGGTTGGTGCATGCTTGAGGCGTTGCCGACCGATTGCATGGCCTCGACAACAGCCGCGAGGGCCTCGGGCCGGATCGGAGCGGTGGCGTTGTAGTCAAAATAGGACGTATCTGGCCCATTCGGCTCGCTCATCGTCTGCCACCCCGCCTCGCTCGTGTCGCACACCAATGTACTGCTGGTGGAAACCTCGCCCCGCATCCGGGGTTCCACCAGTAGCTCGCCGTGATCCTAGTCGCGAGCCTAGATCCACTCTTTGAATCACTCGAACGCGTGGTGTCGCAAGCGTTTTGCCGAATGAATGTTCTATATTGCGCTCCTCGCGCGCAAGTCACATGCCGCGAGATCCGTTTCATGTGCCGGAAGTCGGGCGGTTGCGTGACCAAATGCCGTCCCTGGCTGGGCTTTTAGTCTGATGGTGCTCCTGTTGTCAGTGGTCCCGTTTAGGGTGGTCCGCACGCTGCAACGCCGCAGAATCCGCACGTTGAAGCGCTGCTTGGTGTGCGTCGAGCTGGGGGAGGAACTTCACGATGATGGTCGGTCCTGTGCGAGCGGCTCACGGCTTGCCGTCAGCCTCATCGGTCAGGTGAGGCTGTGACGACGTGGTCACCGGGAATGCCCTTCGAGGCAGTCTTGGCAAACGCCCCCATGGACTACATCCGCCTGCACCTCGGCAAGGAGCTGTGCGGCCTCCTCGACCTCGTCGAAGGAGGCGCGGCGGGTGATGAGCGGTTGCGAGCCGTCGCCGCGATCGCGATCGACGCCGAGCTCCTGGTCGCGGACGAGGACGAGCGTGCCGCACTGCTCGTCCTTGTTCCCGGACCCAAGCAGGCGGAACTGGCGCAACGGCTCGGGTCGCTGGACGACGGACAGCCGCTGGAGTACCTGCAGGCGCTGAAGTGGACGCCTGACGAGCGCAGGGAGCTTCTGGAGTTCTTCGGCTTCACCGTCGAGCGCGCACAGCCTCAACTGCCCGCCTTCAAGCGGGAGACAGCACCTGACTACGCCCTGTTCCCCCATCAGCTCCGCGCGGCGCGCCGGGTCAAGGAGCTGCTGTACGACGGCCCCCGCCGGGCCGTGCTCCACCTGCCGACAGGCGTGGGCAAGACGCGGACCGGCATGAGCATGATCTGCGACCACCTGCGGCAGCACGGACCCGCCCTGGTGGTGTGGCTGGCCCACGGGCAGGAACTGCTGGAGCAGGCCGCAGCCGAGTTCGAGCGCGCCTGGAGCAAGGTCGGCGACCGCCCCCTGCCGGTCCTCCGCGTGTGGGGCGGCACTTCCCCGGACCTCGCGGACGTGACCGACGGACTGGTCGTCCTCGGGCTGGAGAAGGCCGTCTCAACCGCCAAGTCGGACCCGCAGTTCCTGCGCACCCTGGCCGCCCGCAGCACTCTGACCGTGTTCGACGAGGCACATCAGATCATCGCCCCCACGTTTCAGGGCGTAGTGGACGACCTGACGGTACGTCACGACTCCAGCCTGCTGGGCCTCACCGCGACCCCGGGCCGCACGTGGGCGGACATCGCCAAGGACGAAGAACTCGCCGACTTCTTCTCCCGCCAGAAAGTCATGCTGGAGATCGAGGGCTACACGAATCCCGTGACAGCCCTTATCGACCAGGGCTACCTGGCCAAACCGATCATGCGCACGGTGGCCGCGGAAGCCGGCATGCATCTGTCGGCCCGGGATCAGCAGAGCCTGGCGCGAGCGTTCGAGATCCCGGACAGCATCATCGCCGAGCTTGCGAAGGACGAGCAGTGGAACCTCAAGGTCGTCCAAACGATCATGGAGCTGCTTGAGAAGCAGCACCGCCGCATCCTCGTGTTCGCGGCATCGGTGCAGCACTGCCGACTCATCGCTTCCGTGCTGTCCGCGGCCGGCCTCGACGCGGTATTCGTGACCGGCGAGTCCTCACCTCGTCACCGCAGCGACGCCATCCGTCGCTTCAAGAGCGCGGCACGCAAGCCCATGATCCTGTGCAACTTCGGAGTCCTGACCACGGGCTTCGACGCGCCCGCAGCCAGCGCCGCCGTCATCGCCCGGCCGACCAAGTCCCTGGTGCTCTACAGCCAGATGGTCGGCCGGGTCATCCGCGGCCCCAAGGCCGGCGGAACCGAGACCTGCGAGATCGTCACCGTCGTCGACCCGGCGCTCCCCGGGTTCGGCGACGTCGCCGAAGCATTCACCAACTGGGAAGACGTATGGGAGACAGCGTGACCGGCGAAGGAAACAACTACCGGATCGTCAGCCCTTCGCTGACCGTCAAGGCCATGCGCGACAGCGGCTACAAGAACACCGCCTACGCGCTCGCCGAGCTGATCGACAACAGCATCGACGCGGAAGCCACGCTGGTGCAGGTCTTCGCCTGCGAGAGCCCCCTCGAGGGTGCCGCCCAGACCAGGTACCGGGTGGACAAGATCGCCGTCCTCGACGACGGCAAGGGAATGGACAGCGAACTCCTGCGCCGCGCCCTGAAGTACGGAGACGGTCTCGGCGACGACCGCAGCCGAATCGGCCGCTTCGGCATGGGCCTGCCCAACTCCAGCATGTCCCAGTGCACCAAGGTCGAGGTCTGGTCGTGGAAGAACGGCGCCGCGAACGCCCTGTACACCTATCTTGACCTGGACGAGATCACCAACGGGCAGGATGAGGTTCCCGACCCCGTCCCTCGCCGTGTTCCGGAGGAATGGGACGACCTCAGCGAGGTACCCCTGGGCACCAGCGGCACCCTCGTCGTCTGGACGAACCTGGACCGCGTCAAGTGGCACAGTGCCGGCGCCACCCTGCGCAACACCGCCGAGCTGATCGGCCGTGTGTACCGGCACTACCTGAACGACGGCTCCGTGGACATCAAGATGGCTCCCGTTCGCGACGGGAAGGTCATCGAGAAGGTCAACGAAGGGGACAACGGCGCCTACTACGCCGAACCCAATGACCCTCTGTACCTCATGGCGAAGACCGGAACGCCCGCGCCGTTCAGCAGCACCCCCATGTTCGAGCCCTTCCACATGGGCAACGAGGCGGAGCCCGGGGTCTACCGCTATCCCATCACGATCGATGGCACACAGCACACCGTAACGGTGCGCGCATCCATCGCCCGGCCCGAAGCCCGCCGTTCCGATGTCTCCGGCCATCCGTGGCCCGACACGGCCAACCCCAACCGGGACGCTGGTGCCCAGAAGTGGGGACAGCACGCCCGTCGGAACATCGGCGTCTCCCTGGTCCGAAAGGGCCGCGAGCTCGACCTCGATACCTCGTGGGCGATCGGTTACGACCCCGTGGAGCGGTGGTGGGGCGTCGAGGTGGACTTCCCGCCCGAGCTCGACGAGGTGTTCGGCGTCACCAACAACAAGCAGACCGCCGTCGTGTTCTCCTCCCTCGCCGACTTCGACTGGTCGGCTGAACAGGACCCCGACGAGACACCCAAGCAATTCAAGGACCGCCTGCGGGAACTCGGCGACCCCCGGCTGCCGCTGATCGACCTCGCCCAGTACCTCAAGGGTCTCCTGGGCAAAATGCGCAAGAAGCTGAAGCAGCAGACGCTGGGTGGCCGGAAGGGCAAGAAGCGGTACGACCAGGACGTCACCTCCAAGGCCACGGACGCCGTCAAGCGCCGGCAGGAGGACGGGTACACCGGTACGACCGACCTCCTCGCCGAGGAGGCGACGGAAGCCGACAAGCGCCAGGAGCAGCTGACCGCGCTGACCGAGCGACACCACGTCGACGAGGACACCGCCCAGACCCTGGTCGACGATGCCATGGAGAACGACTGGCGCGTCCGCTGGATCTCCAGCCCCCAGGACTCATCGGCCTTCTTCAACATCGACCTGCTCGCCGGCATGCTCCAAGTGTCCTTCAACACGGAACACCCCCTGCACAGCAAGCTGATGGCCGTTCTTGAGGACGTGCCCGAGGACGCCAACGACGCAGAGCTCCGCCAGCGGCTCGCCCGTGCGACCGAGACCTTCAAGCTGCTCATCTTCTCCTGGGCACGGATGGAGGACGAGATCCCCAACAAGAAGGCGCGCCGGGTCATCTCGGATGCCCGAAGCGACTGGGGCCGGTACGCCCGTGACTTCATCGAGGACGGGAGCGAAGAGGAGTGACGCAGCCGGACCATGTCTGGCAGCAGATCGCGGACCTGATGGAGGACGCCGCCGAGGAGGTGGTCATCATCGCCCCCTTCATTAAGAAGGCGATCTTCGAGGAGACCATCGCCGCGGTGCCCTCCTCCGTCCAGAAGATCACGTGTGTCACGCGCTGGACCCCGGCGGAGGTAGCCGCCGGGGTCTCCGACCCGGAGATCATCGAAGCTGCCCAGAGCGACGAACGCGTTTCCATTGCCTTGTGTCCGTCCCTCCACGCCAAGCTCTACCGTGCCGACGGCCGCTGTCTGGTCGGCTCGGCCAACCTGACCGGCAAAGCCACTGGACGCGTACCGAACGCCAACGTGGAACTCTTGTTGGAGGTGCCGATCGACCACCCCGAAGTACAGCGCGTCCTCGGCCAGATCAACGCCCGCTCGACCATAGCCACACCCCACACGGCAGCCCTCGTACGGGAGCAGGCTGAACTCCTGAGAAGCGAGCGCGTCACCCCGCCGTCCGAGGACGAAGCAGCGCCGTACTGGTTCCCGGAGACAAGGAGACCGGAGAACGTCTACGCCCTCTACAGCGGGCGGCAGCGGTTCACCTCGCTGGTCGAGGCCGGCATCGTGCGCGACCTGGCCATGCTCGATGTTCCCGCCGGCCTCTCGGAAGACGCCTTCAACGCAGAGGTCGAGGCCCGCCTGCATGCGATCCCGGAACTCGGTCAGCTGACCGCAGAACAGCGTCTCAGCAACATCGAGCTCCAGCGGGCCATCGCCAAGCGGACAGGAGATACAGAGGAGCAGGCGCGCAGAACGACCGAGACGCTCGCGGCCTGGCTCCAGCACTTCGGCCGGTACTACACCGAAGTGGGCTCGTGGGAGCTGCGACCCGGCGTAGAGCACGCCTAAGATCACAGCCACGGCGTGGTCTGCCAGCACACCGCCGACGAACACGAGCACAGGGTGATGGGGAAGGCCGTCTCATGGCAGAGGTACGCGTCCCGTTCCTCCTCGGGCACGCCGAGATTGCCTTCCTCTTCCATGTGGAGCGACAGACATCCCAACGATGGCGGACAGCGGGCACGCTCGACGAGCCCGATCTGATCGCATCGGGCAACCCCTACTGGCTGCTGAGCACAGCCATGCGACTCGACGGCGAAGGCAACCGCGAAGCCGACCGAGAACGGCTAGCGGCCTACAAGGCTGGTATCCCTCTGGGCTACGACCCAGAGGACAAGGAGAACCTCCCGGTCGTCGTCGGTATCCAGGAGGCAGCACGCGTACTCGGCCAGAACGTGCAGACCATCTCTCGGTGGCGGAACCGGCACAAGATCGCCGAGGCCGACCTGCTCGTCTCCGGCTCGCCGCTCTGGCTCCTTGAAACGATCCTGGACGACGCGCGACAGCGGCAGCGGCAGCGGCAGCGAACCATCGTGGCCTCCGAAGTCGCCGCGCTCCGTGCAGGACAGCGCGCTCCTCAGAAGCCCCGGGGCCGAAGGCCGAGTACCCCCGAGGCGAGCCCGCCCCGACAGCCACCGCCTGCTGCACAGACGTTCACCAGCGCCGAACATGTCGCCGCAGCCGAGTTTCTGGCGTCCGTCCTGGCTCAGGGATATTCCGTCACCATCAAGCCCCGGCCGTAGCTCATCACCGCATCCACCCCCTGCCGGCCCACGCCCCGTTGATCTCTGCGTTCGCCAACAGCAGTGAGAGAAACACTTGCTTTGACGCCATCCCATCCATACTGTCTCTCATATGTCGATCTTGCAGCAAACCTCCGGAGCCCACCACGTCAAACCCACAGACTTCCTCCCTCGAGCCGCGTCCAGCGAGCCCAACCGCCCTCCCGTGAAGGTCGTTTCCTACGGAGGCGGAGTCCAGAGCACGGCCCTGCTCGTGCTGGCCGCTCGCGGAAAGATCGACTTCCGCACCTTCCTGTTCGCCAACGTCGGTGACGACAGCGAGCATCCGGCGACCCTCGCGTACGTCCGTGAGATCGCCATCCCGTACGCCGTGCGGGTGGGACTGGATATCCACGAGCTCAAGCGGCGCCGACGCGACGGGGCCACGGAAACGCTCATGCAGCGGCTGAACCGGCCGGACACCCGGTCGATCCCCATTCCGGTCCGCATGGCCAACGGCGCTCCTGGTCGCCGCAACTGCACTGCCGACTTCAAGATCAAGGTGGTTGGGCGGTGGCTTCGGGAGCATGGCGCCACGGCGGAGGAGCCGGCGGCGGTCGGCATCGGCATTTCAGTCGACGAAATCCATCGCGCCAACCGCCGGCGGCGGGAAGCCCACGAGGTCATCGAATATCCCCTCCTCGATCTCGGGCTGCGCCGGGACGACTGCGAGCGCATCATCGCCGAGGCCGACCTGCCGGTACCGCCCAAGAGCTCCTGCTTCTTCTGCCCCTTCCGCACCGTCGGCGCCTGGCACCACCAGCGTCGGCACGAGCCCGAGTTGTTCGCTCAGTCGGTCCGGCTGGAGGAGACGATCAACCGACGGCGGGCCGCACTCGGACGGGATGCCGTGTATCTCACGAGGTATGGGATGCCGCTCCCTCAAGCCATCCCCGATGAGAGCCCGGGGGAAGGCGACGTCGATGAGGATGAGGGAGCATGCGACTCCGGCTGGTGCATGACCTGATACGTGCCGAGCAGGTCACGACGGGTGGGCCCGAAGCCATGGCTTCGGGCCCACCCGTCGTTTGCCCCTGGGCTGCCGACATGATCGCCGCGGGGCACTGCAGGTGGCGGAATCAGAGCTCGGGCGGCTCACCCGGCTGAAGGTGGAGAACCGCGAGGTACTCGCCGTAGGGCATCTCTTCATCCACCCAGCGGCTGCCGCCCGAGGCGTCGGGAATCCACATGCCGTCGAGAAGGTACTTGTCATCGAAGACGGCGACGCGGTCCTCCGTCACCGCTGCCGCCATCAGCAGCTGCATCCCCAGCAGCAGCACCGTGGAGGCTTCCTTGACCGCGCAGACCTCGGCGTGCCCCGTGGGAAAGACCTTCCCGTCCGCGTCGCTGCCCGGCTCGGGGACGGACGCACAGCCCCGGACGGCCATCTCGTGCAGGGCAATCGCCTGAGTCACCGCTGCCGCCACCGACGTGCCGGCGCCCGACACACCGTCCGGCGCATGCGTCCGCAGATGGTCGGCGACCGCGTGCGCGTGGACAGGCCATGCGCCGACGTGGTGGTGCAGCTTCTCCTCAGCGGCTTCGACGGCCAGCCCAGTCTGTCCAATGTCCGGAGACAGCAGCCGGACGAATCCTTCGAGTGCCGCGCGCAGGTAGCCGAGACGGATCTGGTGCTGCTGCCACTCCTCCATCATCTCGGTCCAGACGGCATCGAAGTCGAGGCCCGCCGAGCACATGCCGCCGTCGTCATACGACATGTCGAACGCCACCGTGCGCAGGCCCTGCGCGAGGCGCAGCCACTTGTAGGCCGTGTCCCAGCTGTTCTGCGCCCCCGGGACTCCGGAGACGGCGGAGGCATGCTCCAACCAGTCGGTGAGTTCACGGACATGATCCTCAGGCTCGGACAGCGCGAGTGTTGACAGCGTGCGGTATGAGGGCAGGCAGGAGCCCTCCATCCGGGTAGTGGTCATGGATGGAGCGTGACACACGGCACTGACAATCGCCCCGGTGCCGAGAGCCGGTGCGACGCTCAGGTGCTGGTGGCGCGCCGTACAAGCCGGTGGCCTCGCAACTCCCGCTCGCAGCGTACGAGTTCGCGTTCCCAGCCCTCTTCCGTGCCGATCAGGTGCGGACTCTCGTAAAGGCCAGCGCGCACCTCGGCGTCCGTGAGCCTCCGGTACTTGGGTGCGTCAGGATCATCCTCGGCAAGGAACTCGTGCTTACGGTGCAGCAGTGGACGGTTGGCGGAGTCCGCGTACGAGATGAAGGAAGACTTGAGGGTCTTCAGGTCGACGGCGTACGACGCCGCGAGACGCGGGTGAGGATCCGTGTCGAACTCGGGGTAGTCGAGCCAGCTGACGCCACGGCCCTGGTGGCGGAGTTTGACGACGGACCACTCGCCGGGACGGCCGGCAGCAATGCTCGCGCACTGCTCGTACAGACGCAGCACGACCGGGATCCGATGAAGTGCCCGACGGTGCACGTACAGGGCGGTCGCGGTGAACTTGCCGGCGATCGAGCCGTTCATCGCGCGGCGGACGTATGCGTCGTCGCGCAGCTTGAACAGCAGTCGATCGGCACGCTGACACGCCTCGGTGTATGAGGGGAAGAACGCACGGATGTCCAGCTGCACAGGCAGGGGCAGACTGCTTACGGGACCGCGGCCGTGGAACAACTCGAGGGCGAGGAAGAGCAGCGTGTCAAGGGCTCCGCGTTCGGCGCTCCGTTCCACCTTCACAGGGTCGGCTTCCTGCTCGGCGAGGCGCTTCAGTTCAGTGGGGCGCAGGTGGCCGAGGAGGCTGATGATGGGCTGCGGCATTTCCTCAAGCTGAGGCATGCGGCCCCGATGCTCGAGATGATCCACGACCGAAGTGATCGCCGAGGCGGTGTCCTCGGACGCGAGCCAGCCCCCGTCGGGGGCGACCTGGCGGGCGAGGTAGCTGAGGCGGGCCGCGTCGTCCTTGAAGGCATAGACGATGCCCGGCGCCGCCGACACGCAGCGGACGCCAGTGGCTTCCTCAACGTAGTCGCGAAGCTCGCCGGCGGCGTAGAGGTGCTGGAAGGTGCGGCGCTGCGTGAGGATGCCGTCGCCGTACTCCTTGCCTTTGATCTGGTTACGCTCCCACCTCAACCGTGCGGACACCACGAGCACGGATTTGGTGAGGTCCCAGGCGCGGAGGAGCGTCTCCCGTCGTTCGGCGGGATTCTCAATTACATTCAGGACGTAGGTAAGAAGGACCACCTCGGCAGGCTCACGCCGCCCATCCGGGAAGTGCACCGGGTCCCACCCCGCGGCATCAAGACCGAGGTGCTGCAGAGCCCGTAAATCGCCGCCACGACCGCACCCGTAGTCCAGTACTCCCGTGTCTGGTTCGAACTGGAGGTCGCCCACTGCACGACGGGCCGGTAGCGAGAGGCCGACACGACCAATGGCGGTCCGATGCCTCTGGCTGCTCCAAAGCTGCTGTGTCATCGGCGTCCCCTGATTCCACGGACAGGCCAGCATGCGACAGCACCGAACCTTACGTGACGCCAGCTGCGGCGACCCGGACTTGTGCAGAGCCGCGCCTCCCGGCTGACCACGGATGACGCCGCGCTACGTCAGGATTCGTAAGTCCAGGCACGGCCGGTCTGCCGGTACTCCTCAACGTGGATCGGCAGGACACCTGGCCTCATGCGAACCGTGTAGAGCAGGCCAGCGAGGTGGTCAATCTCGTGCTGAACGAGACGGGCGAGGCCGCGCTGGTAGACGGTGGTCACCGCGGCACCGTCGACGGATGCGGTCTCCACAGTGATTCTCAGTGGGCGAGGCACCTGGCCTCGCACGTCAAAGAAGGACAGGCACCCTTCGTACTGCTCATCGCTGTCCTCCGACACGTCGGTGACACGGGGGTTGAGGAGGACGATGGGGCTGGCCCCGGACTCGGCAGGCTGGACGACAGCGGCAGCACGGGCGATGCCGATCTGAGGCGCGGCGATCCCCATCCCCTTGGCGAAGGTGTGAACCTGGGCGATGCGCTTCATGAAGGCGAAGAGATGATCCACGACACGTTCTGCGGCATCCCTCTCGGCCGGGAGGCCGAACGGGCGTGCCGGCTCGTCGAGGATAGGGGCGCCTACCTGGACAACTCCGAGATTGCGCATCTGCTCGCTGGGACTCACCTCATCCACTCGAACTCCCCTCGGTTGATACGTTGTTCGGGCCAGAAGGCGCAAGCTCCATGCGTGACGATAGCGGGCGTGCAGGGCGGATCGTCCACGTGAACGCCGAAGAGAGCCAGCCTGGGATACGCCTGACAACGGGAAAGCAGCGCGCCCACAGCGCAGGTGCCGGGCATCTCACCCGCCGGACAGGGTGGCCCGATCTCCGACGAGGTACGCGGGCCGGGTCAGCGCAGGACGATGGGGCGGTCGGGCACGCCATTGGCGAGTACCTCGGTAATGAGGTCGAGGAGACCAAGGGGATAGATCGTCTCCGAGGTGTCCCTCAGCTCCTGAAGCGTCCACCATCGATGGGCCCGGATGTTGTCGGGCTGAGTGGCTCGGGCAGGGTCGACATCCTCGCGCGCGAGGTGGGCGAGAAAGTACTGCTCGACCTGCCGGACATTCCGCCCGCCGACTGGGTGCTCCTTGCTGCGCTGGGCAAGCTGCATGCCGAGTACGACGTTCTTCTCGTCGACGCCGAGTTCTTCGCTCAGTTCGCGTAGCACGGCGGCAGCATGGTCCTCCCCTGCCTCCAGCGAACCACCGGGAGTGGCCCAGTAGCTTCCGCCGTCGTGGTAGCGCAGCAGCAGGACCCGCTGGGCGTCGTCAAGGGCGATGACGCGGGCAGCTTCCCGCAGAGGTGGGGTGGTCATACCGCCCATTGTGGCGGTATAGGCCCGTCCGACGAGGCAGCCCCGATTCACCCGTTGTCCTGGCCTCATGCCTGGAGGGTGACGTGCGCGGTAGAACGCAGACCAGCCGCACGGCGCACGGCAATGGCCGACGCCGCATTACAGCCAAGGCTGCTGGCTATCTCGCGGATCCGGCTCCGCGTGCTTGGTACGGTCCCGCATATGACGCTGCCTGTGCCTCGTAATCTCGATCTACGCCGCGAATCGCTTGACGGGGTGCTAGACCGTGTGGAGCGGTCGCTGCAGGTACGGCTCGACCTGCAGACAGTGGTGCGCAAGCGCCGGACCATCGGGGCGCGGACGGACCGCGATACATGGGTGCGCATCGAGCGGCGAGGGTTCGAGCGGATTGGCGCTCAGGGGTGGAACGGACCCGAATCGGCTGCTGTCCTGAGCGGGATCGTCATGCCCTCGTGGTACGCAGGGTTCGCATGGCGCGAGCCAGAGGAGCCGGTGATGTGGCGGGCGGATGAGATGGAACTGGTCAACGCCGCGCCGGTCGGGCAAGCCGCTCTCGTGATCGAAGACCCTCGCGTCCCGGATGCGTGGTGGTCCGCGCTGAACGCATCGCTGGACGCGCTCGCTGCCCAATCCGCACCCCGCCTCGCCACGCCGGACACCGAAACCATCACCCAGGAGTTGGTGACATCAACCCTCGGAGTGGTCTTTCCCGAGGTCACCGACACCACGGTCGAGGAGTGGCGGCCGGCCCATGCCGACCTGACGTGGGCGAACGTGACCGGCCCGGAATTCTGCATGATCGACTGGGAGGACTGGGGCAGAGCGCCACGAGGGCTGGACGCGGCAACCCTGTGGGTCCATTCCCTCGCCGTCCCGGCCTTGTCAGAACGTGTGTGGAGCGAGCGTCGACCGGACCTTGAGAGCAGGTCTGGTCGGCTGATGGCGCTGTTCTGCTGCGCGAAGGTCGCAGGACCACACGCGCACCCCGAGGATCCCCGGGTAGAGCCGGCCAGGAAGGAAGCCGCGCGGCTCGTAGCTGAGCTTCACGCCTCTTGAGCACGGCCCTGCGGCAACTGCCCGCACTGACCGTCATCCAGCCTCTGGCCAGCCGTCGAACGAGAGGATCGGGCCCCCGTCCAGGTACCGCTTGACGGCGACCAGGGTGGTCTGGGTGAAGGGTTGCGGCAGGTCGTCTGGAGGCACCCAGGCGATGGTGTCGTGCTTGTGCGGCTCGGCATTGTGGGGAGTACCGCTCCACCGGTCGGTGTGGAAGACCAGGGCCATGAACATCCCCGGGACCTCCGCTCCCCAGGAGCCATGCACGACGTGGACAAGGCGCAGATCGGCTTCGGCAGCCACAACGCCCGTCTCCTCCTTCAGTTCCCTTACCGCGGTCGCGGTGATCGGTTCCCGGGGCTCGCCCTTGCCACTGGGGACATCCCACTCGCCGGGCGCGAAATCCAAGTGGCTGCTCCGCCTCAGAATGAGGAGTCTGCCGCTGTCCGGATCCGTGACGAGAACAGCGGCGATGAGCCGCGTCGTCATCGGTTCGCTCTTCCACCGGGCCGCCGGCGGATTGGACTCAGTCAATCGCCTTCCTCCAAACGATCTCGAGGTGTGGGAGCGATACACCTAGAGCAGGGGGTCGGCCAGTCTGCCGCAGAAGCTGCATGGTTCGCCTCGGGTTTTTCACCGCACTAGCGCTGGTCGAACTGGTACGCCTTCCCTGGCGCTTGCAGAGGCGTTCATCAATTGCGGCACTGGTTCAGCACGCGTACGTCCCGCCCTTGCCACGGTCTGCTTCATGCTCAGTCCGCCAGGCAGGAGATCCGGTCGCCACAAGGCGGCCCTCCGACTCTGCTTTTTGCTGTACCGCGACCAGAAGGAGCCCACGCCATGACCGACGTCGTCAAGCGCAGCGCCCGCGCCATCCTCCTCGATGGTGACGAGCTTGTCCTGATCAAGCGCACCAAGCGGGGCCGGGAACCGTACTGGGTGACGGTGGGTGGTGGTGTGGAAGCCGACGACACGAACATCGAGGCGGCCCTGCACCGTGAGGTGTACGAGGAACTCGGTGGCACAGTGGGCCGCTCTGAACTCGTCTACCTGATCACCGACGAACTCGATGACGGCATCGGCATCCAGCACATCTTCGCCGCACACCTGGTGTCGATGGACCTGACCGCGCGCACCGGCACGGAGTTCCGCAGGCCGGAGCGGGGCAGCTACGAGGTGGTCAGGGTGCCGTTCACAGCAGAAGCCATCGGCGAACTCAAGTTGATGCCACCGCAGTTAGCCGAGTTCATCACCGCCAACGTGGACGCAGTCATCTCAGTGCTCGACACGCCGATCCGCGAGGCTTGAGACGGTCCGACGTCCCCTCGTTTGCCCTGACCGGGCGCATCGCCGGCCGGTCCACGCGATTCAACGGTGTAACTAATGTGTCCTGCGACAAGCGTACGCGGCCCGCCAAGGGAGACCTGATCCTTCGCGGAACGAGACGAGGGGCCTTTGTCCTGGCGGTGCACAGAGGCCGGGCGAATGGGTATGCGAGCAATCTGGTGATAAGTGGGCTCGACGAGAGGCACGCCGGTGGCCCTATTGGGGCCCGCCTGGCTGCCTGGCGCCTTCGCCGGGGGCTGACCATCGATGACCTTGCTTCGCGCACGGGGCTTGAGCTCGCCTACGTCGCAGGGCTGGAGGCCGGCGGGGAGTGGGTGGACCGCCGCAGCCCGTTGGCTGCGCTCGCCGCAGCCTTGCGGCTAAGCGGATCCGGTGAAGTTGGTTGCGTTGGGTAGGCGTTCTTCGGGAGGGACGTCATGCCGAGGAGCCTTCGTGTTGAGCTGACCGACGATCAGCGCCGTGACCTGCACGCGTTGCTGGCCCGCCGTGATCTGACCGCCTACACCCGGCAGCGGGCGGAGTGCATCCGCTTCCTCGATCGCGGCATGACCGCACCCGCAGTCGCCGACCTGCTCGAATGCAATCCGGTCACCGTCCGTGCGGCGGTCCACCGCTTCCACGACGGCGGGATCGAGGCGCTGCCCGATGCCCCGCGTCCGGGCCGCCCGGCGAGGGTGCTGGGCGGCGCGGACCGTGCCGCTCTGGCCGGTCTGCTGGACCGGTCCGCCGCGGCCGGCGTCACCTGGACCGTCCCGGCCCTGCGTGACTGGCTTCATGAGGAGCGCGGGGTGGAGATCTCCGCCGACTGGCTGTGGGAGCTGCTGCGCCGCGACGGCTTCCGCTGGAAACGGACCCGCGACAGCCTGCGGCACAAGGCCGACCCCGTCCTCCAGCAGGCCGCGAAGGCACAGCTGGAGGACTTACGGACTTACGGATGGAGGCGCACTCGGGCAGGCGGGATCTGATCTTCCTGGACGAGTGCGGGTTCGCCCCGACCATGCCCACCGGCTACACCTGGTCCCGCATCGGGCAGCGGGCCGTGGTGCCAAGGGAGGACACCAAGAACCGCCGGGTCAACGTGCTCGGCGCGGAGATCGTCGGCGCCGGGCCGGACCTTCTCTGGCAGCGCACCAGCGGCAAGATCGACGCCGGGATGCTGCTGGAGTTCGTCCTCGTCCGCCTGGCGGGCCTGGGCGGCGGGGCGGCTGTCCTGGAACTGGCCGCGGACGGCCTCGGCGTCGATGTCATGCCGGTCTGGGAGCGGCGACGGCCGTGCACGGTCGTGCTGGACAACGCTTCAGCGCACGTGGCCAAGGCGTTCAAGGGCCGCCGCCGTCAGCTGGCGAAGATCGGCGTGGACCTGCTCTACCTGCCGCCCTACAGCCCGGAGTTGAACGACATCGAACTGGTCTGGCGCCAGGCGAAGTACCAGGACTACCCGCAGCGCACCCAGACCAGCACCGACACCATCGGCGAAGCCGTCGACCGCGCCATGACACGGCAGCAAGACCGAATCCGACAGTCAGCAACGAACTTCACCCAAGCCGCTTAGATGTCGCAGACCTGACGGGGCAGCCCTACCCGCCGCATGGGGAGGAGCACGCGGCGGTGCG
Source organism: Streptomyces sp. T028 (assembly GCF_048159505.1). Taxonomy (NCBI): domain Bacteria; kingdom Bacillati; phylum Actinomycetota; class Actinomycetes; order Kitasatosporales; family Streptomycetaceae; genus Streptomyces; species Streptomyces sp. T028. The sequence continues at coordinate 52,615 of NZ_JBLRVZ010000071.1, read as the reverse complement.
AGCGGTCGCCTTCCACCTGCGACGCCAGCTCGCTCGCCCGCATCCGGACACCGCTGGCGGCCTCCTGCTAGAGGAGCTGGCCGAGCAGACCCGGACGGCCACCCACGCCGATGCAGTCGGCGACGAGCACGGTCTCGCGCTGACTCTGCCGAAACTGATCGAAAGGACGGATCACGCAATCACCACCGCCCCGGCTTCCTGGCAGGAGGAAGCGACGCGACTGCGGGTCCAGGCGCATGTGCTGAGCGCCGGGCTAGTGCGGCGCTTGGGCTATAAGGATCTGGCCTGGATGCTGCTGCACCGAGCCCGCCCCGGCACCGGCGAACCGCTGCCGGTGCTGGTCGAGGAGGTGCGGCTGCTGATCGACCTCGGCCTGCCGGAATACGCGTTGGCGCGCGCCGAACGCTCCGAGCACGCGGGAGTCGGGTCGGAGCTGCCCCTGCTGGCCGCCGTCGCTCAGGCCATGACCGGACGCCGCCAACACGCCGAACGGTTCCTTGCCGAGGCTGCTGGAAAGGCCACCACCGCACGGGAGTTGGGCATGGTGGTTGCGGCCCGAGCCGCCGTCGCAGCGGAGCACGGCGACACAGAGGCAGCCGCTGACCATGTCCAGGCCGCGGATCAGATCGCACTCGACGGCGCGCAGCGGTCCCACTTGCTGACGGTGGCCGCCGCGGCCGATGTACGCCGGGACCGCGCCGATCAGGCAGCTGTCCGCCTTGTCGAGGCCGATGCGGTTGCTCCGCTGCGGGTGCGGTTGGACCCCTTCGCGCGGGAGCTGGTCGCCGCGCTCGCCGGCCGCACCACCGTCCAGGCCACAGCCCTGCGGATTCTGGCAGAGCGGGCGGGGATGCGCTGAGGGCGCCCGTCTTGGCGGGAAGAACCGCTGGGGACGGCAGGCTCGCCCTAGGGTACGGCTGAGACAAGGAATTGAGCGGGGGCCATGGACCAGGAACAGGCTCGGAAGATCGGCGAGCGCCTGAGGTCGGCCCGCCGACAGCGGGGGATGAGTCTACGAAAACTCGCGGAAGCGGCCAACGTGTCGGTCGGCTATCTGTCGATGGTGGAGAACGGGCATCGTCACTTACCGGTAGTTCGTTAAATCCGGCGGTAGAGATCGATGCCGTGTCCGGTGGTGACCGCGTCGATCAGGGCCTGGAGTTCGGAGGGTGGGTCCTTGTCCGTCCAGGCTTGCCACCATCGGTTGAGGGTGACGGCGGGGGTGAGCCAGGAACGGATGGCGCGTAAGGCCCTGGGCCAGCAAGGCTGTTGGGGCTGGTGGGACGGGGCCGGTCCCCCTCTCTGGCACCTCGTCGGGGCAGGGGTCCGGTGCGGTGGCATCCAGGGGCCCGGGCGGGGCGAACCATTGATCCCAGCAGAAGGAGAAAGCGCAGTTGACCAGGGTCTGGTGGCGGCGGATGGCACGGTCGGAGCGGACTTGGAAGTCGGCCCAGCCGAGTTCGTCCTTGATCTGCTTGTAGCTCTGCTCGATCCAGGGCCGCAGGCCGTAGAGGCGGACGATCTCGGCCAGTTCGGCCGGAGGGTGCGGGCTGGCGGGGGCGTAGGGTGCGTCGGGGTGGGGCAGGTTGGTGGCCAGGTACCAGGTGGCCTTGTCCGGCAGGCTGGCCGGGTCGGTGGTGGCCACGACCAGTCGGCACGGTGAGTCGGGGCCGTAACCGCCCAGGCGGGCATCGGCGGCCCACCAGGTTTCGGTGTGCCCGTCGCGGAAGTGACGCTCCACGGGCATCCACTCGCCGGGACGTTTGGCATCCTTCCAGGTCAGGGCGTGGGCGGCTTCGATGGGGGTGTGCGGCTGGTCGGCCGGGGCCCAGGTGCCGCGGTGCGGCTTGAGCGCGACGACGTAGGCCAGGCCGGCCTCGCGCAGTGCGAGGTACCAGTCGTCGCTGACGGAGTAGGCGCAGTCGGCGACCACCGCCCGGCAGCCGAAGCCCGCCTCCTTCCCTCGGGCCGCGAGGGCTGCGGCCAGCTGCGGTTTCGTGCGGAAGGCCGGATCGGACCGGCCGCGGGCGAAGTGATGGGCGGGGGTGTAGGGAGTCGCGTGCAGCGGGTAGTACACACGGCCGTCGGTCCACACCGTGGTCACCGTGACGATGCCGTTGTCCGTCTTGCCCAGCCGGCCCAGCCACTGCCGGCCCACATGCGCGGTCGCCGTGCCCGCCTTGCGGTCCCCGGAATCGTCGATCACGATCACCCCGCCGTCGTGCGGAGCCGTCGCCGGCTCCTCGCGCAGCAGCTCAAGCCGCCGGTCGTTGACCAGCCCGGCCTCCCAGGGCGACTCGGACAGGAAGAACTGCAGCCGCTGCACCCCCGGCATCCCCGCACCCGCCACCGGCTCCGCCCCGGCCAGGCAAGTGATCGTCTTGTTCCGCTCCCGCGGCGCCAGCAGCCCGGTCAGGTACTCGCGGAAACCCCGCCGCTGAGCCAGGCTGAAGAAGAGGTCGTCGAACCGGGCCGCGTACTCCTCCAACGGCCCCGGCGCGGGCGGGCACGGACGGCGAGCAGTCATCTTCAGCCCCCAGTAAGGCAGTTGACTCCTACCACCGGCCTACGACCAACCCGACGTGCCGTCAACCCACACCACCACCGGATTTAACGAACTACCGTTACTGAGGTCTTCGGATTGTTGTCGGGTGGTGAGTGAGGGTAAGGCCGGTGCCGGCGAGGCAGCCGTCGATGAGGTCGGGGCGGAGTTGGATATGGCGCAGGCCCCGGCGCAGGGTGCGTTCAAGATGCTCGTCGTCGGTGAAGGCGGTGTTGGCCAGCGGGCCGCGCCGTAACAACGACCAGACGCCCTCCGCCGGATTCAAATCCGGTGCGTAGGAGGGCAGTTGCACGATGGTCAGCCAGTCGTGTGCGGCTGCGTACTCCCGCATCCCGGCGGCGAGATGGGTGTTGAGATTATCCCAGATCAGGACGATGGGGGCCTTGAGCTGGATGTGGGCGCGCACCACCAAGTCGCGGTAGTCACGCCAGGAGAAGCTGTCACGTCCCCTGCCCTTGTGCTTGCGATGGCGGCGCGACCGGTAGATCAGCCGGGACGCCTCGCCCTGCCTGTAACAGCACATCGCAGCGATCGACCAGCGGCGCCAGGACCGGCCGCGCACCCGCACCACCGGCGTGTGCCCACGCCGGCCCCAGGTGCGCGCCCGCGGCGGCGTCATCGAAAACCCCGCCTCGTCCTCGAAGACGACGAACGCCCCCAGCGCCGCCGCAGTCATTCCACCTGCGGCCACACATCCTTCTTCCACAGCTCGACCGCATGCTCGTCACGCTCCAGTGCCCGCCGGGCCGGCGACTGCCAGGACCAGCCATGCCGGTGCATCAGCCGCCACACCCCGGCCGACGAGCACTCGATCCGGAACTTCCAGAAGATCAACGCTCTGATCCTGGCCAGCGTCCACCGCTGGTCTTCCCAGCCGTGCTCGGCGGGCCCCAGGGCTAATTCCTTCTCCAACTCGGCGAACTGGCCGTCGGACAGCTTCGGCAGTTTCGGCGGGCCGGTGGAGGCGAGGGCCTCCATCCCGCCTTCCCGCCAGGCACGCCGCCAGCGCTCCACCGACCGCTCACTCACCCGCAGATCCCTCGCGATCACCGCGGACTTCTCACCCCGCGCAAACCGCTCGCCGGCCTCATACCGGATCCGCTCGCGAAACCGCCGCCGCTCCGCGGTCAGCCCACCACCCTGCGCATACCGCATACCTCCGGCCTACCGCAGGGATCACCACACGGCAGCCCCCCCCCGACAACAATCCGAAGAGATCAGTAGCGGTAGTTCGTTAAATCCGGCTGTAGAGGTCAATGCCGTGTCCGGTGGTGACCGCGTCGATCAGGGCCTGGAGCTCGGAAGGTGGGTCCTTGTCCGTCCAGGCTCGCCACCACCGGTTGAGCGTGACAGCGGGGGCGAGCCAGGAACGGATGGCGCGTAAGGCCCTGGGCCAGCAAGGCTGTTGGGGCCGGTGGGGTTGGTCTGGGCCCCCTCTCTGGCCCCTCGTCGGGGCAGGGGTCCGGCGCGGTGGCGTCCAGGGGTCCGGGTGGGGCGAACCATTGGTCCCAGCAGAAGGAGAAGGCGCAGTTGACCAGGGTCTGGTGGCGGCGGATGGCGCGGTCGGAGCGGACTTGGAAGTCGGCCCAGCCGAGTTCGTCCTTGATCTGTTTGTAGCTCTGTTCGATCCACGGCCGCAGTCCGTAGAGGCGGACGATCTCGGCGAGGTCGGCCGGCGGGTGCGGGCTGGTGGCGGCGTGGGGTGCGTCGGGGTGGGGCAGGTTGGTGGCCAGGTACCAGGTGGCCTTCTCCGGCAGCCGGGCCGGGTCGGTGGTGGCCACGACCAGCCGGCAGGGTGAGTCGGGGCCGTAGCCGCCCAGGCGGGCATCGGCGGCCCACCAGGTCTCACTGTGCCCGTCACGGAAGTGACGCTCCACGGGCCTCCAGCCGCCGGGACGCTTGGCATCCTTCCAGGCCAGGGCGTGGGCCGCTTCGATGGGGGTGTGCGGCTGGTCGGCCCGGGCCCAGGTGCCGCGGTGCGGCTTGAGCGCGACGACGTAGGCCAGGCCGGCCTCGCGCAGTGCGAGGTACCAGGTGTCGCTGACGGAGTAGGCGCAGTCGGCGACTACCGCCCGGCAGGCGAAGCCCGCCTCCTTGCCCCGGGCCGCGAGGGCTGCGGCCAGTTGCGGTTTGGTGTGGAAGGCCGGATCGGAGCGGCCGCGGGCGAAGTGGTGGGCGGGGGTGTAGGGAGTCGCGTGCAGCGGGTAGTACACACGGCCGTCGGTCCACACCGTGGTCACCGTGACGATGCCGTTGTCCGTCTTGCCCAACCGGCCCAGCCATTGCCGGCCCACGTGCGCAGTTGCCGTGCCGTCCTTGCGGTCCCCAGAGTCGTCGATCACGATGACCCCGCCGTCGTGCGGAGCCGTCGCCGGCTGCTCGCGCAGCAGTTCAAGCCGCCGGTCGTTGATCTGCTCGGCCTCCCAGGGCGACTCGGACAGGAAGAACTGCAGCCGCTGCACCCCCGGCATCCCCGCACCGGCCACCGGCTCCGCGCCTGCCAGGCAGGTGATCGTCTTGTTCCGGTCCCGCGGCGCCAGCAGCCCGGTCAGATACTCGCGAAACCCCCGCCGCTGGGCCAGGCTGAAGAACAGGTCGTCGAACCGGACCGCATAGTCCTCCAACGGTCCCGGCGCGGGCGGACACGGACGGCGAGCAGTCATCTTCAGCCCCCAGCAAGCCAGTTGGCTCCTACCACCGGCCTACGACCAACCCGACTTGCCGTCAACCCATGCCACCACCGGATTTAACGAACTACCGGTAGACCGCTCCAGCCTGATCACCGCCTTCGCCGAGGCCCTGCACATCGCCCCGTCCGAGCTGACCGGCCAGCCATTCGCTCCGGTGGACCCGAGCGCAAGCGCGGCCCACGAGGCGATTCCGGCTCTGCGGCTGACACTGATGGGCATCACCATGGCAACCCCACCGGATCGGCGACCGCCTCAGGTACCGGCGGCCGTACTGGCCGACCGTGTAGCGAGGGCGAACCAGCTGTACCACGCCGCCGAATACGGCGCCCTCGCCGCCGGCCTGCCCACCCTGCTGGCCAGCCTGCACGCAGGCGTTGAGGCCGCCGAGGGGCCGGCCCGGCACGAGCTGCTGAGACTGCTGGCGGACGCCTACCATCCGGCCTGCACCCTGCTTCTGAAAAATCTGGGTTACACCGACTTGGCATTCATCGCTGTTACCCGCGCCGCTGAGGCGATCGCGGAGCTGGACGACCCGGTCTACTCGGCCCTCAGCGGCTTCTTCCACACCCACGTGCTGATGTCGGCGGGCAGCCCCACGCAGGCCCTCGCCCGGGCCACCGCCGCCGCCAACGCCCTGGAAACACATCTGAACAGCCCGGACGCCTACGCGCTGCTGGGCGAACTCCACCTGATCTCCGCCACCTCGCTCACTCAGGACCGGCACCGGGCCGGAAGCACCCGAGCCGAGGAGATCCGAGGCCACCTCGCCGAGGCCGCCGACATCGCTGGCCGCACGGGCGAGACACGCGCCCACCACCTGAACTTCGGTCCGACCAACGTCGGCATCCACCAGGTGAGCCTGAACACCGAACTCGGCCTGCACGGCGAGGCCGTCACCGCCGGCCACGGTGTACGCCCCGAAGCCCTTGCTGAGGCCCCCGGCCGGCAGGCAGCCTTCCACGCCGACCTGGGCCGGTCGCTGGCCCATCTGCGAGGCCGCGAAGCCGACGCGATTGCCTCCCTGCTGACCGCCGAGGAGATCGCCCCTCAGCGCATTCACGCCAGCGCGCCAGTGAGGAGCATCGTCGAGTACCTCAACGACCGGCCGCTGCCCGCTCACGCCGCACGGGATCTGCGGGGCCTGACCCACCGCATCGGCCTTCCCCTTTGACGGGCTGCGCTCCTCGGCTGGACACGTAGGCCCGTACGCACCCGTGAGCCCGGTCTGCACGCGGCGAACGCTCGGACGTACCCGGATGCCGGTCCCGGAGGCTGACCAGGCCGAACGGGATGGGATGAGATACGGGGACGTGGGTTCACTGTCGTGAACACCCCAGCGTGCCCGGGCCATTACCTTCAGTGCCGGGCCGGGCGGGTCCCGCCCAGAGAGGGTGAGGCACGCGATGACCAGCACTCCGGTGCGTCACGACTTCCCGGTGATCTCTACGCCCGGGCACGTCCCGCTGGCCCGCCACGAGACCGCTAAGGTCCTCGCCTCTTGGGGCGTGTCCGACCAGGTCTTGGACACCTCCTGCCTGATCATCACCGAACTGGTCACGAACGTCGTAAGGCACGCGGCTGTCGTGTCACCCACGGCCATGGTCACCCTCGCCGTCGAGGGGCGGGGCGTCCTGCTGCTGGGCGTCGCGGATGCCCACCCATTCAAACCGAAGCCTCTAATGGCGGCGCACGATGCCGGAGGCCGCGGCCTGCACCTGGTCAGCGCCCTGGTACATGAGGCCGGCGGCAAAGCAGAGGTCGTCCCGGACGCCGCAACAGGCGGCAAGCAGATCAATATCCGACTGCCCCTGGCCCCTGCCTGATCACCGGTTCGTTCTCGCGGTAGGCCCACACCCGGCCAGCCGGAGCTCCGTCCAAGTAGGCGAGCAGTGGTTCGATCTCGGGCCTTGACGCGCTGGAGTTCGCCAGGACCTTCTTGGCCTCCTCGAGTGGCAGGAGGAGCGCACCCGTGACCTTGCCGTCGGGGTCATGGACGGTGATGTCGCCGTCCCAGTCGGTGCACTCGAAGGTGCATACGACCGTGGAGGGGTAGCGGTCGCTCGTCGTGTTGACAAGACAGGCGAGGGGGCCGACCGAGGCCACGCGCAGCCCGGTCTCCTCCGCCACCTCGCGGACGACGGCCTCCTGGAAGAGCTCGCCTCGCTCCACGCCGCCGCCGGGGACGGACCAGATCTCCTCGCCGTCGCGCTGCTCACAGACCAGGACGATATGGTCCGCGCGGCGCAGCAGGGCTGCGGCGACCTGAACGCCGGGGCCCGTGGCCCGCGAGGTGGGCGCGGTGGGGTGAATCGTGGTCATGAACGAGGGCTCCCAATTCGTTGCGATGGTCCGCGTCATATCAAGGGGAATCGAAGCGCCTACAACACTCGCTATGGTTGCTGGCGACCAAGCCCTATCGCCCGAAGTACCTCTGCCAGCGCTCCCGGCAGTCGATGGGATGCTGCATGCTGGTGTCGAGCAGATAGATGCCGTCCTTGAAACTGCGGAATCCGATCGACTCCCACACCTCGGCGATCCTGGCCTGGGCCTTAGCGAATCTGGGCTCGTCATCATCGAATTCCCCTTCAATCGGGGCGGGCTCGCAAGCCACCGCGGCGCACCCCGGCGACAGGCGGCGGATGGCCTCCGCGGCAACCAGAGCCCCGATCCCGAACCCGCGGAACTCGGTATTCAGCCGGACTCGATCCATAATCAGCAGATCTCCCACCCCTTCGACCATGTCCTGGAATTCCGGAGACCAGTGCAGCCCGGGGGTCATGGCATATTCAGGTTCCGTGCACACTGAGACGACCTTCTCGATGTCTCCCGTGTAGGAGTCCGCCGCTTCCCAACCGGGATCTTTTGTGTAGTTACGAATCCGTACCAAGGACATGTCACCGATTGGAATGCCGGTCTCGAAGAACTCACATGTCCCGTCTTCCCGGCACCGCGGGCAGTCGTCCTCGCCGTGATAGCGGCTGATCTCGACGGGCCAGACCTCTAGCGTGTCCTCGAACTCGAATGGGACAGCGGGGTGGCTGTGGCTGTATCGCAGCATGATGTCCTGCGCATCAAAGGGAAGATCTGCGACCGGACGGCGAGGGGTGTAGGCCATGCCTCGGACACTACCGACACTCCCGCCGGTAAGACAGAAACGGGCACCCTCTGAGCGAGCAGCCCGCTCACAGCGTTGACCGTGCATCGCGCACCTCGCCTTATACCCAGAACAACCTCCCGCCCCGAAGACAAGTCACACGACTGAGCTGGACAGATCCCAGAAGTGCGCTTGACTGCGCGGATGAACATCAGGTCGACGGGCATAAGTCCGTCTGCAACCGTGCAGATCAGGCGCTTCCACAACGGTGATTCAGTGGAGCAGTTGACTCTCCTGCTCCACCGCGCCTACGCAGACCACGCCGCTGCCGGGCGCGCCTTCTTCGCCTCCTACCAAAGCCCGCAAGACACACGGCACCGTCTGAGCAAAGGCGAGTGCTGGGTCGCGGTGAACGGGAACGCACTGGTCGGCACCGTCACCGTGTCAGCTCCTCACACCACTCCATCTGGGTACCCGGCGCCAGCAGGAGGGGGCTCGTTCTGGCAACTGGCTGTCGAACCGTCGCACCGAGGCACTGGCCTCGGACAGCGGCTGCTGGCGCTGGCAGAGTCACGGATCGCTGCTCTCGGATCGGCACAGGTCGTCATCGATACCTCCTCACAGGCGACAGACCTCGTCGACTGGTACCGCCGGCGTGGCTACGCACCGATCGGCACCTGGCGGTGGGACGTCACCAATTACGACAGCATCGTCCTCATGAAGAACCTGCCGACGTCAACGCCTTCGTGATCGGCGGGGACACAACCTGAAGCACGACGTCGTATAGCACGGAATCCCCGGTTAGCGAACCCGGGGATCCTCCGCATCATTAGTGGTCCACCGCCACTTCCTGCCCACCCGTCGAGAGGCCAGACACAACCCAAAGCCCACAACTTCATGCGCCGCCCGGTCCGTCCTCGCTCCGCGCAGACGCATCAGCGGAACCTCTGCTACGCCACTGCGTAGCTGAGGCGGAACATGTCCTGGGCTCGCTCCAGGTCCCGCTCCGTGCGCAGCTGCACCTCCAGATCGCCGGTGCCGTGGTGGCCAAGCCCTGTCACGTCCCGGGTGAACCCGGGGACGAGGTCGACCTCTTTCGGGTCGGCCTTGAGGTAGACGAGGAGCTTGGTCTGCCGGGGCGGGCAGACGCAGGCGAAGTTCCGCAGACGCTGGTACGCCAGATAGGTCCTGTTCTCGACCTTGGTGATGTCGTCACCGAGCCCGAGCAGAACCTCGTCGACCGACGCAGTTAGCTCAGCCATGGCCTTGTCCGCGCCCGCCCGTGTGCCGCCCAGCGTTTCAGCCGCGGGGCGACGTCGGCATGCACCAGGGCCGACCGGCCGACCAGAGACCGAAGCGACTGTCTCAAGGCCGATGTGCTCGGTGCCGAAGAAGCGGTAGCGGACCAGGTCGATACTGCGCCGGTGCTCGCGTACGGCGTGCACGTCGTATCGGGTGAAGCCGCCGGCCACACAGATCAGCCTGGGGGCGCTCCAGAGCACCTGGGCCGCGGCTGTGGCCCCGAGCCGGTCGCGGACCAGGTGCCGGAACTCCGCCTTGTGATCCATCAGCCAGGACATGTAATAGAGGCCCTGATGAATCACCCCGGCATCGGTGCCACGCTTGAATTCCACGACCACCGGCGCGCCGTTCTCGTCGATGCCCAGCGAGTCGATCCGGCCGCCATGGACGTGCCCGGTGCTGTACTCGCTCGCCAGGAACCGCACCCCGAGCATCGCCTGCATGTTCGCCTCGATGAGGTCCTGCACCTCTGCCTCGACCTCAGCGAGACGCGGCATAACCTCGGTCACACCGCTCGTGGTGTTGAACAGCCTCAGACCCGACACCTTCCCTCCCCGATGTTGCGGTAGCCGAAGCGCAACATCAGAGTCTGCTGGATTATTTCCAGCTGGATCGCGGGATCATCTCAAGGAGGCACCCGCAGGACACGAGACGCGGCAAACGGGACACTGGCGACAATGAAGGGCATTTCTGCTTCGTGGGCCATTTGTGGGCCAGCGCCCCTAACAAGCCGTCAGGTAGGCGGCTGACCTGCAGAGACGGCGCTAGCTCCGGAGCCGTGTGCGCAGGTTCGAATCCTGCCGGGGGCACTCCGGATCAAGACCCTGCCGAGTAGCCGAGGGGGATCTCACCCCTCGGCTCTCACAGAACCGTGCGTAACAGTCGCCCGTTACACGGCTCTTGTCGTTCTGGTCGTCAGACCGATACGGCGCCCGTGGTCAGGCGCCAGTGCGCGAACATGCGGGGGTATCGCCGGGCGATCTCCTGCATCTTCGCGATGGCCTTCCGCTGGGCCGCGAGCCGTTTGTACTTCTGGCGGATCCAGCGCACCAGGTAGGCATTGATGCGCATCGCGAAGGGGATCAGCTCCCACGGCCTGAAGCGGCTGTAGTAGTTGAGCCAGCCCGCCACCACAGGGTTGATCCTGCGGGCGAGCTCGTGGAAGGACAGTTCGGAGCGGGTGTGCAGGTGCCAGGACCGCAGCTCCCGCCCCATCTTTTTCAGGGCGTCCTTGCTGACCGCCGGGTCGAACGCCAGGAACAGGTTCCCGTGCCGACTCCGGTTCCTCCTGGCGCGGAACGTGTACCCGAGGAAAGTGAACGACGTGTGCTCGTAAGGGCCACGTCGGTGGCCGTCCTTGCAGTAGATGATCCGAGTCTTGTCCGGGTGCAGTTGCAACCCGACTTCGACCATCCTGTCCGTGAGCGCGGCCAGCACCTGGCGGGCCTGGCGCTCGGTGACGCAGTGCAGCACCGCGTCGTCCGCATACCGTTCGAACCAGACGGACGGGAACTCCCGGTCCATCCAGGTGTCGAACGCGTAGTGCAGGAACAGGTTCGCCATGACGGGAGACACCGGAGCCCCTTGAGGGGTCCCTCGCTCCCGCTCCAGCAGGGAGCCGTCGGGCATGACGAGCGGGGCAGCGAGCCACCGCCGCACGTACAACTTCACCCAGACGGCGTCGGTGTGCGCTTCCACCGCCTTGACCAGCAGGTCCCAGGGCACACTGTCGAAGAACTTGGCGATGTCGAACTCCACCACCCAGTCCCTTTTCCAGCAGCGTTCCCGGCATTTGCCCACCGCATCCAGGGCGGACCGTCCGGGCCGGTATCCGAAGCTGTCCGGGTGGAAAATGGGATCCACCCTGCGCATCAGATGCCGGGCCACCACGGTCTGTGCCACGCGGTCGGCGACAGCGGGAATGCCGAGCATTCTCTCGCCGCCCCCGTGTGGCTTGGGAATAGCCACCGCACGCACCGGAGGCGGAAAGTACGAGCCCGACGACATGCGATTCCAAACCTTGTACAGATTGTTCTCAAGGTCTTTCTCGAAGTCCGCGACGCTCTGCCCGTCCACACCAGGTGCACCCTTGTTAGCCCTGACTTCCTCCCATGCCTCCTTGATTTCCCACTTTGAAATATCAAACGGCTTGGTCGACGATTTCAACTGGCCCATCGAACTCCTCCCGGACGCTGTCCGGTTGATGCGATCAACTCAGTCACGAACGACCCGGCCCCTTCGCTCCACCCCCGTTACAGGGGCTTCATCACTACTACGAGCCGGTCCGCCGGCACGCCCCGCGTCGGTACTCGACCCCTTGCAGTGACTGCTGCTTGGGGCACTCCCTCTCGCCCGCCGCTCGGCGGGCAGTATCGGGACCTGCCTTCTCCTGTTCCATGCGGAAGCCGCAGACCGGACTCACGTCGCCTACATGCCGGACACCACCTGGCCAATAAGCGGGCACCCGCCAGGCTCATCCCGGAGTTCTGGTCACACCCCGGTTTCGATGCCGTCTATTTTCTTTTCGACACGTCAGCAGCGATTCACTTGCGTTCGTCTTCCCGATCCCCACCTGACGCCTCTTACGACGCCTTTTCCCTCATCGCTCACCACGACAGTCATTAGCTAACGCAGCATGAGGCGGTTTAGAGCCTCCCCCCACAGGGCGGCTCTGAAGGGCCACAAAACCTTCATCTCCCACACAGCATCACTTCCAGAAGTTGCCTACAATCAACTCCCTTTCATGTTCAGGACACAAGACCTGCAGAAATGCAGATCAGGGTTTTTGTGTTCACGCCAAAACACACACGGTCTTTTGACCGTTGCTCGTTTCCGGCCCCGTACCGCCGCGAACAACCAGGCCACTCCTCTCGGTTGACGGATTTCCGCAGGTCAAAGCCGCCCCTCGAGACGCTCAGCAGCCATACTGACGACAAACTTCCGAACCTGGCGCGGATCTGGGGATACACGTGGTCTTCACGCCGAGAGCCGCTTCTGACCTGCCTGAATGTGGCTGACGCCACACGGAAACGTAAGCGGTCTGGTGGGTCGTTGCTCTTTGCGCCCGGACGCCACGTATCCGCGTAGTCATGCGCCCATGTGGGAGTAGGCCGCCCAGTCCGCTGGATGGGCGAAGTCCACGCCCTCGGAAGGGCGTCGCACCAACTCCCGCCACAGCAGACGGGTCGTCGCGATCGGGAGCTCCGGTTCGCCGTGCGCGGGCCGCAGCCACTCGACCTTTTCCTTGTTGGTGGTCTGCCGAACCCAGCGCTGCGCGGCGCACAGAGACTCGGCCGGGGAGAGTCCCAATAGCTGCCACTCTCGGTAGAACCGGGCGGTGACCAGGGAGTTGGCGAGGCCGCCGACGACCCAGTGGCTTGCGACGATCCCGGCTGCGCCGAGTTGGACGAATCCCATGGCGAGGCTGATGACTTCGTCGGGCAGATCGCTGCCGGCGACGTAGGTCTCACAGGCGCCCAGCACGACGAGCCGCGCGCTCACGGGGCTGTGATTCGGGTCGGCGGTGAGTAGGTCGCGCAGCCTCAGCCGCCCTTCCGACAGGACGAGCGCGCTGTCCATGGGGGAGCCGGTGTCCGCGTGGGCGTGACAGGCGAAGTGGCCGACGGAGCAGGAGCTCAGTGCCTCCCGCACCGCTGCCACGGTCGCGTCGGAGCCGGACAGCCGTTTCACCGGGTTGAAGAAGCGCGCGGCCAGGTTCACGTCGGGCTTCGCGAACGGGAGAGGACCCAGGGGTACGGGTCGGGGATCCTGTACAGCGAGCAGCCCGCCGGTGGCGCGTTCGGCAGCCGCGACGTCGGCTGCCGCCGCGGCGCGGGCGTTGGGGACGTAACTGATCGTGGCGTGGTCGAGCGCGTACCGCCGCCCCTGTTCAGAGGGGGTCCAGGCGGCGTGGAGTGGCAGGAGACCCAGCTGCCCGACGGCTACGAGGGCGAGCGACGAACCTTCTGGGACTCGCTCCAGTACGGGTCCCATGCATGAGTCCCAGAGCCACTCCGCCACGTCGTCCAAGGACTCTCGCCAGCGGTCCGGTCGGCCGTCGCGCCGGGCGTAGTCCGCTGCCAGCTGCTTGGCTCGTTCCCCCACGGCATGTGTGTTCAGATCGGGGAGCGCGACGGCGACCGTGTCGTCCGGGTCCCCGGATCTCAGGATCAGTGCCGTGCCGCCCAGGTCCGTGGGGATGAGGTAGGCCAGCGTCTGAGGCGCCTGAACCGGGGCCCGCCCGCTCGGGCCGGTGGCGACGGCCGAGCCGCTCAGTCGACGGACCTCGGCGGCGGCTTCCCGCAGCTCTGCCTTCACCCGGCGCCGGTCCGCGATCTCCGCGTCGGTCGCCTCCCGCCATGACGCGAGGTCCGCCGCGTCGGTCAGATCCGCCGACGTGCCGTTGGGGCCGGCCATGGCGGGCACCATCAGGCGTCGTACGTCCGCGCCGATGCGTCGGAGCCGGGCGGCCAGCGGGCTGTCGGCCGCAGCTGCGGCGCGCTCCAGAAAGGCATGGTCGAGGGCCTCGGTCAGTTGGACGGCTCTGCCGTGTTCGATCTCGGTGACGGCTCGTGCCAGGTCGCCGGCGCGCGCATGGGCGTGGGCTGAGCGGGCGGGGAGGCCCAGGGCCCCGGACAGCCGCAGGTGCTTGTGGCTCAGCAGCAGCTGGGCGTCCAGCAGTTCACCGAGGGCCTTCGTCGCATGGCGGTACGCCTCCGCGGCTTCGGCCCAGGCTCCGCGGTCCTCCGCCCAGCGAGCCCAGCTCCGCGCTGCCGACAGTGCGGTCTCGGTGGCGGTCTTCCCGGCGAGTTCGCAGGTGCGCCGGTAGAGCCGGCGCAGCCGACCGGTGCCGCGCGGGATCCGGCGCGCGCGCCAGAGGGTGGCGGTCGCCGAGGCCAGGTTGTACGACCACGCCGCGTACTCCGGCGCCGACACCGGCGTCATGCGCAAGGCCCGCCGATACCACCTGATCGCCTTCCGCAAATCACCGCGGCGTCCCGTCACGTCATACAGGTCCGAATGTCCGTTCGCCACGTTGTTCACCCAGGTGGCACGGCGCGGCGACCGGCGGGACGTTGCCGACACCGCCTCGGTGAAGAGGCCGATGGCTTTGCGCAGGGAGTCGCGGTCCTGGCGAGCCGCCAGCGCGGTGCCCAGGTTGCTGAGGTAGAGGGCACGCTCCCGGTGGCCCCGTGGGACCAGGGCGACGGCTTGCGTGTACATCTCGACGGCCTCGTCGAGGACGCTCTTGCGGCCCGCCTCGTGCGCAGCCATCAGGGCGTTGCCGAGGTTCGTGTGCCACAGCGGGGCGTCGGTCGAGTCCTTGGGCGCGACGGCGACCGCCTGGCGGCAGACGCTGATGGCCTCGTCGAGGTCGTCGAGGTTCCCGTTCGCCTCGAAGCTGTCCAGCAGAGCCGTGCTGAGGTTGCTCAGGCGGGCCGCCCGAAGGATCCCGTGGGGTGGTGTGCGGTCGATAGCGGCACGCAGATGTGCGACGGCCTCCTGCAGGTCCCCCGGTTCGCCCTCGGACTCGAAGCGGTCCAGCAGGCCGTTGGCGAGGTTGCTCAGGCACGCGGCCCGGCTCGGTGAGTCGTCCGGGCAGGCGCGAAGCGCATCGCGGAAGCACGTGATGGCCGAGCGGAGGTCCGCGGGGTCTCCTCCGCGCTCGAAGCGTGTCGACAGGCCGTTGCCGAGGTTGCCGAGCCAGCCGTAGCCGTGCACCGCGAAGCCCTGCGGGGTGTGGACCGCCTGGCTGAATGCCTCGATCGCCTGCTCGAGCTCCTGGTCATGGCCTTCGCGCTCAGCACTGCGCAGCAGGGCATTGCCGAGATGGCTGAGCCGGTTTCCCCGCTCGGGATGGTCGGCGTCGGTGGCTGTGAGTTGAGCGTGCAGGAGGGCGACCGCCTGGTCCACGTCGTCCGGGTCGGTGCTCTCCGCCAGGCTCACCCCCAGGTTGGCCAGTGCGGAGTCCAGGTGGGCGGCTTCGTGTCCGTCCTCCGCCGCAGCCTGTTGCTGGAGAGCCAACGCCCGGAGCTGATCCTCGGGCGAGCCGTCGCGCTCGTACCGTTCGAGAAGAGCGTGAGCCAGCAGGAGACGACCCCGTACGTGAGAGGTGGCTTCCGGCCGTTCCAGTATGTCCAGCGCCTCGTCGAGACTGCGGTCCTGGGGACGGGCTCCGTATCGGTCGTACCGGTCGAGCAGCGCGTCGGTCAGGTCGAGGGACACCTCGGCGTCGGAAGGGGCCCTCGCGGCGTCGGACAGCAGCGAGACCGCCGAGGCGAGGTCGGCCGCCTCGCCGGCGACCCGGTATCGGGACAGTGCGGCCAAACCCGCCCTGTGCGGGTCCGACGCGGGATCAGGACTGCTCATCGTCCGCTCCACTGGTGAACACGGGGGTGGCGGCCCGGGATCCCGAACGCAGGTAGTCGCTGACCCGGACGCCCTCGGACTGCTCCTTCTCGGGAGATGCCGGTACCGGCCAGCGCAGCGCCTCGTAGAGCAGACGACGGTGCACGTCGAAGCAGGACTCCACGATGTCCGCATAGCGCGCTGCCGCGGTCAGGAGCCGACCACGGTATGCCCCGAGCGCCACGGCGAGGCCGATCGGGGCCGCCCACCACGCCCAGAAGGCCAGAGGGACGAACAGGACGCCTCCGATCATGGCCTGCACGGCCAGGTCGAGGGACGCCCGTGCCGTGGTCGCCTCCTCACGCGCCCGGTCGGGAAGTACCAGCCACAGGCGCGTCCAGGCGATGATGGGGTCCAGCCCATAGTGGGCGGAGATCCGGGCCTCTCCCGCGCGCAGGATGTTGCCCAGCCGGGTAGGCATGCACAGGTCCGGATTCGCCGGGAGACGGCGCAGTGTGCGCTCCAGTCCGGCGCGCTCGGCACTGTCCTCGGGGCCGGGTGAGGACATCGCGGCCAGCGTACGGAGCCGGTCGCGGCCGTCTTTCGCCTCACCTCTCCAGTGGCGGCGGCGACGCTGCCCAAGCCGTGCCGCCGGTCGTGGCCAGTATCCCTCCAGCAGCCGCAGGACAGGGAACGCAAGCCCCGAGAACAGCAGGCCGGTCAGAGCGATGACCAGGAGGGGTAGGACGGCCAGGGCAGCCTGGGCCAGCGCCGGCAGCGCGCCGAGGCCGGAGGTCCACGACTTCATCGCCCCGATCAGGCCCTTGTCGGCGACCGTGTCCCACTGGGTGGCCCACACCCACACCGCTGCCACGCCGGCCCAGAAGGCGAAGGCGGGAGAGAACAGCGCCGCCACCCACCGCTCGGCCAGCCGTCCGGCGATCCCCCGCAGCAACTCTCCGCCCATCGGCCCTCATCACTCGCCGGCCGAACGGAATACCAGCTCCCCATGGCCGTTCGGGCACTCGGAGGGAGCAGGCTCGGGATCGCCGACGTCCAACACCGGCCATACCCAGCTGCACTTCGTGCACGCGTACCGGCTGTAGGGCAACGGGATGGGGTCGCCCAGCAGGAAACCGCCCTCCCCGCTCGGCGTGTCACCGCGTTCCTCCGCCAGGGCAGGGACCAGGACATCGACGCGCTCACGCAGGACCGGTTCGGCGACCAGGAGCTCCCAGAGCCGGTCAACGGCTTCCTCCCGGTCCTCGCCGTACCCCAGCCTGCGCGCGGCGATCAATGCCTCCCGCAGTGGCTGCCCGACATCCTCGGCGTGCTCCGCAAGCAGCTCGGGCAGCTCATGGACGACGACTCCCGCCGCAAGGACGATGGCCTGGGACCTGTCCTGCTCTTCCTCCACTCCGGCCTCCCTCAGCAACCGTTTCGTCCCCATGAACGACACGGGCTGCGCCGTCCGTCAAGACGGCGCGCAGTGGCGGGTCGTTAACTCGTTCTGACCGACGCTGCGGATCCGTCAGGCTGGACGGCAGACACAAATCACGCCATTGCGGCCTGAAACTCCGTCATGCACGCGAAGCAATACTTGTCCGTTGCCTCCCTCCTGCGGGGGCTCCTCCCGCACCTTCACCCCGCACAGCGCCGACGCCTTGCCAGCCGTCAGCACATGCCCCGTTGACACCCCCGTGATGCGTCTGCGCCGCACCACATCTCGTGCACTCGCAACTCACTCCAGGTTGATATGGAGGTCGTTCCCATGCGAGCACGGCCCACGCCGACCGGCCTCTGGGAGCGACCAAGCGGGTGACACTAGCCAGACCAGCCGAAGCCGCGGCCTCACGCCGACAACTGCTCACGAACTCTCCCGAGTTAAGGCAGGCGTGCCGTTCGGTTGCGGCGTGGCCCGCGCGGACGCGGTCCGGCCCGTGGCCTGGACACGACATCCGGGTGCTGCCTGAAGGGCAGTCCCCGGGGCCCAGGAACTGCCGTTCGAGTCGTTCATCAGCCGTACGGCTGTCGCGTTGACCCATGAGGCTGGCCAGGCATACCAGGTCGGCAGGGCAGCCCACGCTGGATCAAAAAGGCTGGTAGGACTGCTGACATGGTCGATCCAAGAGCGCCGAGGCTCAGCCCGCCTACCGGAGGGGAGCGGGTCCAGGTCACCTGGAAGGCTGGTGTCGGGGCCCCGCTGCGGCCTCGCGATCTTGCGCACTACCTACAGGACGTCGATATTGCGATCGGCGTCGGCGAACAGTGGGGCACCACGTTCGCCCGCGCGGCAGCCCAGCAGGAACTCATGGAGCGCATCGCCCAGGAAGGCGTTCGCAGCTTGGAGGGCGAGGCTCTCGAACGCGGATACTCCCCCCGGGACCTCATGTACCTCGACGAGTGGATGCACTTTGGGCCGTGGAGGCCCTGGCGAGGCATGCCCCTCGGGGGCTCCGGTAGCTTGATCGAAACTCTCGCGGATGCCCGGGTCCCCAAAGTGCTCGGAACCCCAACCCGAGTCGCCCGCGCCGAGTACGGCAGTCCACTTCTCCTTGACCTGGCGAACTCCGGATTCCTCGCGTACGGAGTCATCAAGATCGCCGAGCTTGTCCGTGACTGGAGCAACAAGCGACGAGCTGACGAAGCAAGCGCCCGCCGGATCGAAGCGGAGGCGGACAGAGGGGAAGCCGGAGCTCGCCAGGAGAATGCCCGGGCACGTCAGTTGGAGGCACAGGCGCGGCAGATGGAAGCCCACGCTGACCTTGTGCAGTGGGCCGTTGACCAGACTCGCGGTGGACCCGTTTCTCCTGGGGAACTATTCGCAGTCATCACCCCGGAGCAGCTCCAGGCACTCAGTCGTCTGGCCGAGACACCGACGGAGCTACAGCTACCGCCGGATGTCTCCCGCGGAGAGTAGCGACAGTCCCAGGTACTGGTGAGCTCGCATATTCAACTGTCGCGAGTTCTTCGTGGGGTCCAGCCTGTCGGTGACCGTAGGTGTACTCCAGCTGCCTCCGGCGTCGGAGGCGAGTCTGGTTGTGGTGGCGTGGTGATAGCCGAGGGCCTCCCCGGCGCCCTCGCCGGCCCAGAGCACGCGCACACGCCCCGAGCATTGCGGGGATACACCCTTTCCACGTAGATTTGCGGAGGTTCGCCCCGTAGGGGGGCGGCAGGCCGTCCGATCGGAGGACACCATGGCCCTGAGCAAACTTGCTCAACAGTTCGCTGACGAGATCCGTCTTCAGGACTGGTCTGATGCCCACTTCCGGCTCGACCGTGCAGGGCACAACCGCGACATTGACACAAAGAGCCGCCCCGGCGACCCGGTGCTCAACACTGAGCAGACGCAGGCCGTCAAGACGAACGCCATGTGGGTCACCGCCCAAGTCCTGGGCTACAACGATCCGAACTTCGACGTCTATGAGTTCGCTCAGGCATGTGGCGTCAACATTCTGAACACACGTGGGGGCAGGGACGGCTCGATCGCCGCCGGGCTCCGAACCTCGAACGGCCGGTACGAGCGACCGGGCACATACGAGTACGACCCGCTGACCGAGGTGGTCACCACGGCCACCAGCGACGCCTACCACGCCTCCACCAACTGCCCGCTGTTCCTCAGCGGCTACCAGAACAAGCCGATCATCAAATTCTCCTGGGACAAGGTGCCTGACCGGTGGAAGCCGTGCCAGTGCATCACCGCCACCCAGAGCTAGAGCTGACGCAAGAATCGCCCCGCCGGCCACCCGGCGGCGGGGCGTACCGCATCCGCCCCTCACTGCAGCCCTGCGCCGCGTGGGCCCGAAGTGGCCCCGCACAGCCCGACCGCCGTCGGCCACGCGGACCGCCTCACGATCGAAATGCGGGACTGCCTGCCTCTCGACCGACAGGAGCGCGGCGTCGACACCACCAGGGTTCGCTTTGACCCTCACCAAGGCGTTCGGCCCTTACCACCTGCATCGAGACCGCTTACACCAGCGGGCCCAGGGTCCCGGAAGTAGTGCGTTCGGCTTCCCGGTGTGGAGTGACATCACATTTATCGCTTTTGGGTGCGAGGCAGAGACACGGCGACTTGATTGATGCTCGGGCATGAAGTCGTGCGCGACAATCCAGCGGGTAACCGTTGGCCCGCTCGACCAGCCCCTTGGCCTCCGGATCGCGGGGCCGGCAAAGGATCACCTTGCAGGCCAGCAGCCCGGCCAGCGCAGCGAACTCGTGACCGAGCACGGCCCGCCCCTCCCGGCGGCGTCCGATGGCCGCTTCGTTGTCCCAGACCAGTGCCCGGGGCACCGCTCTCCAGCCGGACAGCAGGTCCCAGTGCCCGCTCACGAGGTCGGCGGCCTGCCTCGACGGCAGCATCCGCGCGGTGATCACCCGGGAATAGCCGGCCACCATCACCAGCACCGGCGGCCGCCCGGTCTGCCCGAACCCCAGCGGGATGTCCACCGGCGGGAACCACAGATCGCACTGGGCCAGCTCGCCGGGCTGATACGCCGTCCGCGAGACGGGGTCCGCCGGCAGATAGACCGGCCGCAACTCCCGCACCCGACGCTTCAGCACCGACAACGACCGTTCCCACCCGATCCGCTCGGCGATCACCGTGGCGGGCATCCGCGGATACTGCGCCAGCAGTTCGCGGATCGCCGGCTCCACCGCGTCCACGATCGAACCCTTCGGCGCCCGCCGGTACTTCGGCGGATCATTACTGGCCACGGCCCGCCGCACGGTGTTCCGGGCGATCCCCAGATGCCGCGCGATCCCCTTGATCGACATGCCCTCCGCACGGTGGAGCCGCCGGATCTCAGCCCAGTCCTCCACACCGATCACCTCTTCCACCTGACTCCCATGGAGCCAGACTGATCACTTGATCACGGAAGGGGTCACTTTTCATCGACCGATAGGGGGTCACGGTTCACGGAACGGCGACAACGTCACCCGGCCGCGATGTGCGTACCGTCGCCAGTTCGCATTTGATGCAACTGGCGGGCGCTTGGACCATCGGTACAGCCGTTGGCGCTCAGCAGCTGATCTTGGCCGCTCCGCCCCAGACGTCAAGTTGGGAGATCGCCCTCCGCTGGCCACGCCGGCAGGGTGCCGCGGTGAGCCCTCGCTCTCGCCGAGCTGATCAACGACCTCGGTATCCCCACGACCGCGGCCAGGCCGCGGCAATCCGCCAGCAGGTCCTGGATACGCCGGCCCCTGTCGTCGCCGATGCCCTCGGCTCCCCCAGGTCACCACGGCCCGCCTCACGTCCAAGGCCGGAGGCACCTGGAGCCGATACGCCCCCGGAGACCACACCCGGTCACCAGCAGGATGGACTCAACGGGGAACTGGCGACAGCTGAATAGACGAGCCACCAGCAGACCGATACCCGAATGGCAGACATACCCAGGTCCCGGTATCGAAGGTGACTCTAGGATTGAAGGGAGCGAACCAGCACGCTCGAAGATGGAGCATTTCTATGGCCAGCAAAGACGACCAAGATGCCGATCTCGAAGAAGTGGAGATCGAGATTCTTCGTAGCTCTGGCCACATGCCATCACCCGAGGATCTTCGACGCTTGGAAGAGGTCTCTCCAACCCTGGCTGATCGACTTATCCGTATCGCTGAACTGGAGCAGCGATTCGTTCACGAAGAAGTCGCGGAGATGGCGCGCGCTCGTTCAGCCGCCAGGATCGTAGCGTTGGCCAACAGGCTGTTCGTGCTTGCTGCTGGATTGGCCATTCTTGGCGTTTCCGCCTACCTCGTGGTCCGTGGCTTCGCAGGTAGCGCAGTCCTGCTGGGTGTCATCAACGCGCTCGCGGTAGCAGCACTTGGATGGTTCGGACACTACTGGACCTCCGGGACGCG